>CAYRVS010000107.1:0-17955 GCA_964427725.1 uncultured Planctomycetaceae bacterium
GAAGACTGCCCTCAGCCACCTTCGCGAGAGTATTACGGCGAGATCGGTGAGTTCGACCCTCTCCCGCTGCCCCTCGCCGGTGATGGAGCCGGTTCGGCAGGATGTGCCGATTGACGAATCATTCGCCTGCTGAAGAGGTGTGTTACTTGCGCCCTCGAACATAGCATTCGTGGCTTGTTCACGAGGGAAGCAGTGAGCAGCCGAAGAAAATCGTGCAGGCAGGATGCCGCGTAACTGGTTTGCCGAATGCGGTGAACCAAGGAGTCCGAAATGACCTCCGCCTCCCGACGATGGAAGCCTGTCCCCGACGCTGTGCCCAAGTCGGTTCGTGAACTGAAACTTGATCCCAAGAACCCTCGTTTGGCCAGCGAGCATCTGACAATTGAGGATCAGGACGAGATTACACGACTGCTCTGGACGGAGCGCGCCGTCAATGAACTGGTTGACTCCATTGCCGCCAGCGGCTATTGGCCGCATGAGGAACTGTTCGCGGCCCACGAAAGCGGGCATCTTGTCGTCATTGAAGGCAACCGCCGGCTTGCGGCGGTAAAGCTGTTGACGGATGACGCTCTCTGTCAGCGCCTCAAGATCGGGACGATTCCAAAGCTTTCGGCAGCCGATCGCAAAAAGCTGGAGAATCTGCCCGTTGTCGTCTGCAAGCGGTCAGATGTCTGGGAATATATCGGCTTCAAACATGTCAATGGGCCGCAGGACTGGGATTCGATTGCCAAGGCGGAGTACATCGCCCGAGTCCACAACGATTACAAGATCGAGCTTTCTGAGATTGCTAAAACCATCGGCGACCGACACGACACGGTCCGGCGGTTGTACCGCGGTCTGATGGTCCTCCGACAGGCCGAGCAGTCCGGTCAATTCGACGTGGAAGATCGGTACAACACCCGGTTCGCGTATTCGCATCTCTGGACCG
Organism: uncultured Planctomycetaceae bacterium; assembly: GCA_964427725.1. Taxonomy (GTDB): domain Bacteria; phylum Planctomycetota; class Planctomycetia; order Planctomycetales; family Planctomycetaceae; genus DSVQ01. Next base: position 929 of record CAYRVS010000107.1, read on the forward strand.
GGCTGGGATACGAGAACATCCAAACATTTCTGGGCATCACGCCTGATAAGAGTTTCGCGCCCAATCCCGTACCCAAGCCTAACCTCAACAAGCTAGGCGAACTCTGCCTCTGGCTGTATGGCAGCAAGAAAGACAGCCGGGAACCGGTTGTCAGAAGCCAGAACCCTGACCTGCTCAGACTCAATGAGGCGCTTGGCGAAAAAAATGGTGTCGCGGCGCTTCGTGGCGGGCTGCCCTTAGCAACTGCGCTAAAGGCGAGCCGCGGAGATCCTCGGTTACTCCGTGAAGCGCTTGTGCTCGCGGAGCAACACCTCAAAGAGGCACGGGGGTACGTCCCCTTGGGCTTCACGGGGAATGATAGCGAATTGCTGTCAAAGGCCAAGGGCATCGCCATCATTGCGCAGACCATCGCCGACGAGATGGAGGAGATCGCGACGAAGTCGGATGGCAGGCGGACAACTCAGCCGCGCCGAAAGCGGGGCGGTGAATGATCCGTACTGACGAAGTTCCGAGCGCCACGGCTGATCCGGAGGATCATGCCGACTTTCTCGAATTGTGCGTATTCCGAAGTGCCGGCAAGAGCATTTCGGTTCAGGAGTTGATGCGAGATCTTCGGATTGGCAATGCGGCCGAAGCTCTGGCTGACTCGGAAGATCGACAGACGTTTGACCATGACGACGACGTCGACGAAGAGATCGCACAGGCGGCCTTTGATGAATTGGACGAGCGCATCCGCAACATGGGCAGCGATGCCAGCGTCTACCCCTTCAAGCTGAGCGCCACGACGTTGAGTCTCAGGGATGATGGCGACGAGAGCCTTTATGCCTTTCTGGCACTGCTGTCGTGGTATGGCAAGGATGCGGGACCGGCGAATCTTGATGGCGAGAAGATATTCGAGGAGGTTTGTGCGATCGCCGCCTCAGCCTATTTTGGAGGGGTTCCCAACGGTCGAGTCAGATCGGCCGTGTTTGGGTTTCCGCGACGGACTCTTCCGACGGGGTTCTCTGCCGCACTTGATGAACTTTGCAAGTCTCTCGGTGAAGGACGAGGATGCCAGCGAACCAATCGACCGACGCTGCCGGACCAGAAAGATGGGAAGCTCGACATTGTGACCTGGATCGAGTTCTGCGATCGACGACAAGGAAAGTTCATCGCCTTCGGACAGTGCGCGACTGGCCAGAATTGGGAGAGCAAAGTTCTGGAGCTGCCACGGCCGGAGGCTTGGTGTCAACTTTGGATGAGCGAAATGCCTTTCGTCCATCCGGTGCGATCATTTTTTGTGCCCCACCGCGTGGAGCGTGGGCGCTGGATGCAACATTGCGTGTATGGCGGGCTGCTGTACGACCGATGCCGGATCGCCAGCCTTGCAATTGGCGCGGATGAAGCGGTGCGCAAACAGTGGGTTCAGTGGTCGACCCACGTGCTGCAGAAAATTCGGGAAGTGTAAACCATGCGGCATCGGTTTCATTCCCTGTGTCCTTACTTCGCGATGTTCCCCGAGACGTTCGCCGAGACTTGGATTGAGCGGCTGACCAAGCGCAATCAGGTAGTGGCGGACCCGTTTTGCGGGCGCGGTACCACGCCGTTTCAGGCGTTGCTGATGGGGCGCAAAGCGCTCGCCAGCGATGTGAATCCCGTGGCCTTTTGCGTGACGAAAGCCAAGACGAATGCCCCACGCGCGTCCTTGGTGCGGCGGCGGTTGACCCTGTTGCAAAAGGGCTTCATCTCGCGTCGTTGGGACGCCCCTCGGCTGCGCCTTCCAGAGTTCTTCCAGTTTGCATACTCACGGCCCACGCTGGGCCAACTCCTGTATCTGCGGTCCGCGTTGAACTGGAAGGAATCGACGACGGACTGCATGATCGCTGCTCTAGTGCTGGGCTCGCTTCATGGCGAGAGCGAAAAGTCGCAGTTCTATTTGAGCAACCAGATGCCGAGGACCATCAGCACGAAGCCCGCCTACTCGGTTCGTTACTGGCAGGAGAATTCCCAGACGGCGCCGGAACGTGATGTCTTCGAGGTTTTGAGGAGTCGCTTGGCGTTTCGCTACGAGAGCGCCCCCCCAGAGAACACGGCAACCGTCCTTCAATCGGACATGCGAGAGCTGCCCCGGCGCTTAAGCGGATTTGCGGACCCAATCCGGTGCGTCATCACATCACCTCCCTATCTGGACGTGACCAACTTCGAGGAGGACCAGTGGCTGCGGCTCTGGTTCCTTGGGAGCGAGCCACGGCCGACGTACCGACTGATTTCCAAAGATGACCGTCATCTCAAGTCGGAAAACTACTGGGATTTGATCGCCGACACATGGCGCATGCTGGGATTGCTCTTGGCCAAGAAGGCGGATGTCGTGATCCGCATTGGAGGCAAGGGATTCACTCAGGAGACGACCGGTCAGCGCTTACTTGCGGCAAGTGCGTTCTCAGGCCGAAAGGCGGAATTGGTCCATGCGGAGACCAGCGAAATCGGAAAGCGCCAGACAGACACATTCCGGCCCGGCTCTAAGGGCTGTCTCGTCGAATCGGATTATCACTTCCGGCTCAACTGAGATTATTGCTGGGATGAAATGAACCCATCACCGAACGGACGTACGATCCGTCGCCGCAGCGGCAAGACTTCCACCGGGACGGGCTGATAGCCGGCCTGCCGCCGGATCTTGTTGACCGCTCGCAGCAGGTTGAGCAGTTGCCGCCGGACCGGGGCGTAAGGTTCAAACGGCAGCCGGTAGAAGGCCAGGGCGAGGTGATCGACCGAACGGTGGACGGCCAGTTCCAAGAGCCAGGCTTTGAGTTCCAGATACCGGCGGCGCTCGATCTCGACATGGGCGTGCCAGCGCGGGTCGGATTCACCGGACCGCGTCCGGCCGCCGCGACGGTAGCTGATGGCATAGCCGCCGTATTTCAGCGGGACATGCCGCAGGTCGTGAATCGAATTCGATTCCACCGCGAAGAATTCGTGCTGACCTTTGGTGGCCAGGATCACGAACCGCCGGTCGTGCCGCAGGTATTGCAGGTTGGCGCGACCGAGCCGTTTTCGTCTGGCGCGAGTCGATTCCGAGACCCCGATGCCGTACTTCTCAATCAGCTTACCGTCAATCGTGAGTGGATCTTTCTCAGCGGGAATGTGGCCCGAGACATAGAACCAGTAGCCGTGACGCAGGTAGCAGCAAGCGATCTGTTGGACGAACCCTTCCAGTGATGTCGTGACGGCTCGATACGGCATGAGCCTGTAAGAAAAAGGTGGGGACTTGTTCGATGGCACAAGCTCCCCGGAAAGCCAGGATTCCTCACTTCGAGCAGTGTGAAAGGCAGTGCGACTGGTTACACGCCGATCCGTCTTCACGACGCACCTGCAGGAACAGTCACCTGCGCAGCGCGGCGGCTCCTCCATTCAGGAGTTCACCGCCGCCAATCCATACTACCCACCCCAAAGAAAACCGCTTGGCGTCCGCACCAGCGTGTGAACACACGCTCGGCGTACGCCGTCAGTTCGCCGCCACACGAGACCCCGGCTTCCGCCGGGATCTCGTGTGACCGCTCGCGCCCGATCAAGGATCGACGACCGCACACCAGTGCGGTCGCCGACATGTCGCTTCGACACTAAAAAGTGCCCGTCAGCCCTTTCGTCGTGCTTATGCACCCCGGCACCACCCGTGAGTGCAGCAACGACCGCCCACTGCCTTGCAGGTCGGTCGCCCAAGTTCCCCGCCGACTTCCGTCGGCGATTCGCTCGGCTTCTACTCAGGCCACTCTCCCTCTCTACGGCGTTTGAAGCACGTGACGGACCAAGTCACGCACCGGGGACCAGCCCGGCTGCCGCAGAGATTCCTGCGTTAGTCCTGTTCTTCGTCTGGCAGGTCACGTCGCTATCCGGGATTAACCGGAGGAATGATGGCTGTGTGCCCGGCTCTTCCGAGCCGGACACCGTTTACGCCGGGAGTCGCGGGAGCGACTCACCGGCGATTTCGGGGGACCGAATGGAGAAGCATCCCCTTACCCGTCAGCCCGCATCGTTCGCGGTTCGGCACCGTCTCCTGCAAGACTTACTGGCAAGCCCTCGCGGGCCGTTCATGGTTGAGCTTTTCACCGTCGGAAGTTTTTCCCTAAGGCTCCCGATCGCCGGACCGGTCCGGTCCGGTTTCGACGGTCGCCCGTCGAAAGCTCCCCACGCCAGCCAGGTTGAACGAAGTTCTTGGGAAGGAACTCCAGAGCCCCCTGGACGGGATTACGCTCACTGTGTGAGCCTCACCCGCTTCAAATCAGGACGGCCTGAGATGCCAGGCATCCCAGGTCTGTCCGCATCGCCCCCAATCAGCGATCAGCGCTCGCGGAAATCTCTTCCTGCCGGAGGCACCAACCGCCCGTGGCGGATCGGATAGAGTGTCGGGATTACTCTGCGGGACCAGCGTCTGCGATACGAAGGCAGGCGCTGGTCGGAATGCAGGATTACTCCGACAAGCCTCCGTCGAACTGGACGAGCCAGTCTCCTGGCATCCAGCTCTACGGGCCGATCACGCGATGGTTGGTGAAACCATCCCCTTAGCCGGACTGGTGAGGTCCGGTTTACCGGGAGTGATCGGTGTCGAAGCGACATCTTGCCGCCGCCCTTGGGCCGTGGGATGGACCACGACGATCCGAGCGGCGCGTCGACGAAGTAAACAGCCGCAGCCGGGCTATCCGAAACCCTGCCGCTGACTTCTCGATAGCGTACCGGCCAGATTTCACAAGCGGGCCGTCACAATCGCGGGCCGGATCGAGCCGAAATTTGCCCGCGACCCCGAAACCGTGGTATGCGGTCAGGAATGTTGTTTCACCCGAAGTCTTCCCCACTCCCTTCCCCGAATGGCCAGTCCCGTCACCGAATCGTCACCGAGGAGCGTTTCGTCTTCGTGGACATCGAGACTGCGGGTCTCCAGACCTGGCGACCGATCATGCAAATCGCCGCGATCGCCGTGAACAGCGCGTTTCGGGAATTGGAAGTCTTCGAGGAGAAGATCCGGTTCGACGAACGCCAGGCCGTGCAGCGCACGCTCCGCAAGCGGCACTATTCCCGCGCCCGCTGGAATCGAGAGGCCCGTCGCGATCGAGACGTCGCGGTGGATTTCGGGGCATTTCTCGCGCGGCATGCCACCGTCGACGTGAGCAGTGGCCGTGGGAAGCCTTTTGTCGTGGCGCAACTGGTGGCGCACAACGCCGAGTTCGACGGCCCGTTTCTGCGGATGTGGTTCGAGCGGATGGGCCTATTCTTTCCGGGGGCGTACCGTGTGTTCTGCACCCTGCAACGGGCGATGTGGCTATTTCACGAAGACCGGTCGCTGACACCGCCGACGGACTTCAAGCTGGGCACCTTGTGCGACTATTTCGGCGTCCCCTTGCCGCTCGACCAGGCGCACGACGCCTTGGCCGACGTGCGGGCGACGGTGGGCCTCTACCGGGCGATCAACGAGCGCTCGCGGCGTCGCCAACGAGTCGCTTAACGCAGCATCAGGCGGACCGGTGCGGCCGAGTCTCCTCAAAATAATCGCGCAGGATGACTTGGCGGTATTGCTCGAAGGCCGGACCGCCCGTTTCTCGCAGACGATGGTAGCCGCTCCGTTTCAGCGGCGCCGCGGCGGTCAACGCGCGAATCTCAAAGTCCGTGCGGACCGACTCATCAAGGTCGCTCCAGAAGTCCAGAAACGCCGCCTGTCGCGCCGACTCCGACTCGTGCTGTCGCTGCTCCCGTGCGGCGCGACGACGCTGGTGCGCCTGATCTTGCTCGCGGACGAGGGCCTCACGCTTTCGCCGCTGCACCGATGATTCAAAGGCCGGCGGGAACCGATACTTGGCCGAGTTGCGGATGCTGTCGACGAGGAATCCCGCCCCTTTCGTCGGCCCCTTGCGGTTGTACCAGTCGAAGAGTTCGAGCATGGTCTGAACCGTCTCCGCGGGATGCGCGGCGACGAGGTCTTCCGCCACGGACGGTCCGACCTCGCGGCGCGCCAGTTCGACGGCGAGCCCCGATTGCTGGGCTTCCACCTGGGACGCTTCGCGGACGACTTGGCGATGCGTCTGGCGGGGGAAAACCGCCTGCCAGCGGCCGTGTTCACCCTTCACAAATCGCCGTTCGGGGGGCAGGCGGCGGAGTTCCCACACCGTTTCGAGTTCCCGGATGCCGTTGGCCAGGGCGCGTTTGATTTGGGCCGAGTTGTAGTGGGGACTGAGGCGGATCTTCCGCACGGCCAGATCCTGCAAATCGAAGACCACGTCGTGATCGTGGTAGAACCGCTTGTCGAGCAGGCGATAGAGCCGCTTGGCGACGGGGTCTTTCAGCCGGCAATACAGGGTCCAGTCGAGACGTTTGAGATACCCGGCCTGAAAGCTGTCGAAGAACACTTCGTTCCAGACGAACCAGGAGCGAGCCGGAGCCGCCGCGTCGGTCACGGTTTCCCGCTCGTAGAGATAGAGATTGTCGAACACGCCAAAGTCGCGGTTCACCCAACTCTTCCGCCCATGATCGTAGAACGCCCGATCGGAATAGAGCGTCACCCCCTTCCACCGGCGGAGCGAAGTCGCCAGCCGGCGATAGGATTTGCTGTCATCGGTCCAGCGGAGCAGCTTGAGCAGCTCGTAACGGCTGAACTCGACCTCGCGACTGCGGAATTCGGCCCGGCGCGTGAGTTGGAGGCAGCCGAGCAGGACATCCTCGTCCTTCGCGGTGGGCAGGCCGTAGCGGTCGCTCCCGGAGATCGCCAGTTCTCGTGGCAGATGCTGCCGCCGGTCGCGATCCCAGACCAAGTCCGAAAAGACCACGGTCTTGCGACCGTCCAGAAACCGATCCGCCACCGAAGACAGAGGGAATTCGATCAGGTTCATTTCGTCGCGACCGTCCGCGAAGTCTTCCACCTTGACGGCCGTGGGTTGTCCTTCGTGTCTCATGCGCCTTTCAAGATCAACCATCCCGGTTGTTGAGTTCTCACAAGTACTCTTCCAAGTACAGTCGCGGAATTCGCGAATCGTTTCGACAACTTCGCTTGGTCGAAGGTGTCTCAGTTCCTGGTAAGACGACGGGATTCCGTGTCTCATTTCCCGGTGATCCGTGTTTCAGATCCCGGTTTCCGGTTGGGTCGCCCGCCGGTCTAAAGTGTTTCATTTCCCGGTATCCCATCGACCGGTGAGACGGCCGCTCTCTGAGGCCCGACTCGGGCGGCACGATGCTGCTTGCCCCCCAAGAACCATCACAGACACCAGTCATTCCCGCAATGACTTTCGACGAGCGGCCAGCCGGCTGGCTGGCCAGCATGCCAGCAGGTCAGCCGACAAGCTGGCCGGACGGTCGGCTGCGGATTTCGCTTGCCAGATCATTGGCGGCCGTCGTAATTCCAGCCCCATGATAATCGCGATGGTCAATTCCAAAGGCGGGGTGGGGAAGTCCACACTCGCAGGTTCCCTGGTCGGCTGGCTGCGCACGCACGGCCATCGGGTCATCCTGGCGGACTGCGATACGCAACAGTCTTCGTCCGAGTGGATTCATGAGGCGCTGCCGGACGTGCCCGTCTGCCGGCTGGCCAACGCCGATCACGTCTTTGAGGAATTGCCGCTCCTGTCCCGCGAGGCGGAATTCGTCATCGCCGATGGACCGGGCAGCCAGACAGAAACCAGCCGGGCGCTTTTGATGTTCGCCGATCTGGCCGTCCTGCCGTGCAAGGCGAGCATGTTCGAGGCGCGAGCGCTCGACAAGAACACGGCGTTCGTGCGCCACGCCCAGACGATTCGGCAAGGCCCCCCGCCGGTGGTTGCGGTGTTGTCGATGGTGGGTCGGGATTATCGGCTCACCAAAGACATGCTCGACGCCGCGCAGGCGCTTCAGCTCACCGTGGCGAGTACGGCGATCACGTTGCGGCAAGCTTATGCCGATGCACCGGGGCAGGGAAACTTCGTCTGGAATATGGGTTACTCCGCCCGCGACGCGGCGAGCGAGGTCGATGCGCTCTTTCGGGAATTGCTGCCGGAGGCCATCAACGAGAATCTCGTGTCACTTCGCCCCACCCGTCGTCCGTTCCGCGCTCAGATGGGCGGGAAACCAGTGTGAGGGAAACGCCCATGGAACGTCGTCCCCTGAGTAGCCGCGTCAACGTGGTCCCGAACGCCGACCCCGAAGCCGTGCAACGATTCGTCACGGGCGAGCCACCCGCCGCGCAGCCGATTCCGATTCCCGACTCGGCCCCGCCCGCCACTGAAGACCGCACCCCCTCTCCCGTGACGCTGGCCACTCCCCGGCGGCGTGCGAAGGCCGCAGGTGTGTTGCCCGTCGGTTTGATTCCCGTCACGGTGCGCCTTCGAGCAGAAATCGCCGGCGCTCTCAAGCGTGCGTCGTTGGAGCGACAACTCGGGGGCGTCGCTGTGTTCACCCAACAGGAGCTGGTGGAGACCGCGCTCGAACCGTGGCTGCGCCGTCACGGCTACCTCGATTAAAGCATCGTCGTCGCGCACACGGGCCACGCCCGCGGAATTCCCCACGGCTTGCGCCGCGGTGTGAATCCCGACCCCGCCCCGTCTCGCGAGCTTCGGGCCAATCTCCCACTCTTCGGCACCTGTGCGCGCGGCGCGGCCTGAACGGCCGCTGGCCCTGGACGGGCCACGCCGACCGGCTGGGGCCGGTGCGGCTGGCGGGCTGAACGCCCGCTGTGTTCGCTGGCGCTCACACCGGGTCGAGTCCGCTGGGGCGGCCTGCGACCCGAGACGGGCTCCGCTGAACGCTCCGCCCTCCCTGGACGGCTCACGTTTGGAAACAGCCTCTGGTACGCCAGCGGGCGGTGAGGTTAGAATTCCAACGACCCCGGTCATTCATTTTGCGGATCAATGCGCTCCATTGCGGGAGGCCCGATGATGGTCGGAACTTCGTCCGTCGAAGAGATCGAATCGCCCGACGTCGAGTTGCAGGGCCGCCGGTTTCCGGCACTCTGGGAGGCGCCCCGGTTGCGTTCCCCGGAGCGCCTGCGGCAACTCGCGCCCCCGCCGCAAGCGGTGGAACTGAAGGATCGCATCGCCGAGGAAGTCTGGTCGCGCCTGCCGTGGCAGCAGCTCCCGGCCGTCGTGAGCGAGACGCGCGTCGTAGTCGACGCCTATATCCAGAGCCTCAATCAACTGGAGCGCTTTCGCCGCGACGTCGATCAATTGATTCGCGCGGCCTGTCAGGCCAATCTGGAATTTCGACAGGGACAGGGGGAGACCAACGTCGTTGCCCGCGAGGCCGTGTTGAGCGGGCAACTGAGCGAAATGCTGGACGCGGCCGTCGGCGCGTGGTTGCCGACCCGGAATGTGGTCGATGCGCGACTGGCCTCGCGTCCGATCGCCGAGGTGCGCGCGCGGCTCGATGCGGCGTTGACGCAGGCGGTGGCCGACTTCGGCCGACAGCTCTTCGACTTGCTGGCCCGACTCGTGGATCGAGAACTGTTCGGCCTGGTCGAATGGTTGCCGAACAACTGTTGCGCCTACCACTTCTTCAAACGGATCGTGATTCAAGAGAACGACGGCGCGTCGAGCCGAGTGGTGGGTGAAACCCGGTTCAATCAAGTGACCGAGCGCGACGCCGCCACGGGTCGCCAAATCGTCGGGCGACGCACGGTGGAGGAGACCCGCGGTCAAGGGCGGCACGTCCACCGGTTCGCCCGGCACCAGCACGATGTGATTCAAGCGGTCCATACTTCGATCGGCAACAGCCGGGTGGTCATGCCTCCCCAAGTCCAACGCTTGTGCGAGGCGGTCCCGGAGTGGCTGGACCCGTTCGTGCAGGTCATCGACGGCACAATCGTCCGCGAGCGGATCATCGAACGGGACACGCGCGTCGACCAATGGGCCGATCGCACCCAGCGGGATGAGCCGATCATCGGTTGCGAGCCGGGAGTCATTCTCGGTTCGTTCGTGCTGACGGGTTGGGGGCCGCGGGACGTGAAGGCCGAAGAACTGCGGCGCGAGTCGGTCCGTCACGAGGCCTCCGCTCACGCCGCCGTCACGTCGGCGCAGCAGCGTTGGCCGCTCCTGACCGGAGTCGCCGTGGTGTTGGCCGTCTGTGCCGGGGCGCTGACGCTGCAAGCGCAACGCGGGGGCGGGGGAGGCCTGTTCGCCGGGCTGGCGGCGCTCGCCACGCTCGTCGCCGTCTGGCAAGCCGCTTGGGATTATGCCACGGTCCGGCGCAATCCGACCGCCGCCCTCTGGGCCCATTTCACCACGGCCGCCCTGGGCAGCCAGTTGCTCATCGTCTTGTGGCTGATCGTGCGGCTCCATCAGCCCCTCTCGGGGATCACCCCGTTGGTGCTGGCCATCGTCGCCATTGTCACCCACGTCGTGGGACGCCGCTTCCAATAGTTCATCGCCGCGCGGAGCGGCTCCGAGGAATAGGAATCATGAGTACGGGAGGACCGACGGCCGGACGGACCGCGTGGGGGATGAGTGCCTCGACGCGGATGCTGCTCCTGACTTGGGTCGTGATTGTGGTCGGCGGCTACGTCTTTCAGATGGCGACCAGCCAGAAGACCAACGAACTCCGCAAGCAATTGACTTCCACGCAATCGTCGATCAGCGATTTGGAGCGCCGGATCAAAGAGGGCGATACGTCGGCGATCGCCGAGCTGGAGGCCATGCGCAAGCAGGTGGCGGACTTCGATCGGGTGCTGGCGGCGCAACGTGACCAATTCCGGCTGCTGTCCGACCGTGCCGACGAAGCCAAGTCCCGCCAGGCGGTCGACCGAGCCAAGGTGGCCGTCTTGCAGGGAGAAATCACGCTGGCTCGCGAGCGCCTGCTCAAGCTGAAGACATTGCACGCGGGCTGGACGGCCCGTCAAGGATCGTTGTTGACCGGCGACGCCGGTCGACGAATCGCCGGCAACGCCGCGCAACTGGAATTGGTGGTCAGCGTCCTGGAACGGGAGCGACCGAGCGAAAGCGATCTCGCCCAGTGGGAAGCCGAACTCGACGCCCTGGCCGGCCCGGTTCAGACGGCAGCCGACGGACAGAGCCAGATCGCCATCACCACCGAGCATGGGCAATTGTTGCGCGACCTCGGTCAACGGCTGGCGAAATCGGTGTCCGCCTTCGAGCAGCAGACGCTGATTGTAGAAGCCGTTCTTAAGGAAACCGCCAGCGCCGCGCCCGCGGCCACGACGCTGGAGCAGTCGCTTCGTGAACGGCGGACGAAAGCCGATCAGGAGTCCGCGCGGCAACTGACGGCCGCCCGCGAAGCGGCCCGCAAGCAGGCCGAAGTCGCCCGTGCGGACGAGCTGGCGAAGTTGGAAGCGGAAATCGTCCAGGCGACGACGCGCCGGGAAGCCGACGAACTCCGCGCGAAGAAAGCTCAGGCCGAGCAGTTGGGCAAAGCCGAACTGGAGCGCATCGCCGAGGAGACCCGAGTCCAGGAAGCCAAAAAGAAAGCGGAGACGGCCGGTCTCAAATCCGAAGTGACTCGGGTCGAAGCGTCGATCAAGGCGGCGGCTTTGGAGAAGGAGTTTGAACGGGAACTCCCTGCGATGAAGGGCTTGCTCGCGGCGTTTCTCACCGATGGTTTCAAGTACCGGAACGACAATGCCAAGGGACCGGCGTCCTTTTCCTATATCTCCTCGCAGAAAGCGCTGGAACCGACGCCGACCGGATCGTATTCGATGGCGTTTCTGGCCAATTCCAGCGATCGACCCGCCGGCGGACTGAAAAACCCGGCCAGCCAGGAGGCACTCCGCCGCGCTCAGGACTACCTCAACAAGTATGGAGCGCTGTTGGTCGAAAAGGGCTTATTGGCCCCTTGAAACCGGCCCGCAGGCCGACTCCTGGCAGTCACGGGATTGGCTCGCAGGTCGGCTGGCAGCCCGACCCCTCAGCGGGCCAGACTGCCAGCCCCGCACGATGAGGGACCACCGTGACTTAGCGTCGATTTCGCTCCGCAGTGTCACCCCGGCGTGTCAGCCAACACTCCGCGTGACACTTTCCACGGTCTTTGGTCGCATACTTCCCCGCAAGGCCCATCCGCATGCCGCACCGTTCCGGTCAGCCCGCCGTCGCGCCGACCGTACGGATTCGCGGCCGGGACGAACCCTACCTGAGCTGCCGGCAAGTGCGGCGACGCCGGTACTACCTGTTGCACCCAGTCGGCAGTCCCCTGCGCGAGCGGTACGCGGCGTTCGATCCGCTGGCGGGGCCAGGGGGCGATTTCTTTCAGGTGCAGATGTGGCCCCCCGGAGCGGGAACGGACCAATTCCTTCGGGTCTTGCGCCGTCTGAAAGACGATGCTTTTCCGCGCGTGGTCGAGTGGAGCCGTGAGGGTGGAACGATCGTGTGTGTGCTGACGTGGACCGAGGGGGTCAGCCTCGCGGACTACTTCGCGACGCTCCGCGCCGGTCGACGACCGCCCGTCGATCCGGGTCAGGCCGCGCGACTGATGGGGGGACTGGCGAACGGCGTGAGCCGCCTCCACCAGTCGCTGCGGATGGGACATGGCGACATCCAGCCGGCGAATGTCGTGATCACCAGCCACCCCAGCCGGCTGGCGCTCATTGACTTCGGCAGCGCCTGCACCGCGGAAGCCGGGAGGAAGCGCGTGGACGGCGACGGTCGACACCCCTGCTACTCGGCACCCGAAATGAACGAACCGGTGACCCCGGTCAGTTTCGCGGCCGACCAGTTCTCCGTCTCCGTCTTGTTCTACGAATTGCTGACGCAACAGGTTCCCTACGGCGGTCTCGGCGGTAAGGCAGGACGACCGGAGTTTCGTCCGCAGGCGGTGCAAGCGCTGCTCCCCCCGAGTGCCGTGAGTGCGGCGTGCCGACAACTCCCCCGGTCGCTGCAACAACGACTCGACGACGTGGTGTTGCGCGGGTTGGCCTTGGAACCCGCCGCGCGATTCCCCGATCGACATGCTTGGCTTCAAGCACTCTTCGAGACGCAAGCCGGATTCCGTCTCACTCCCAAACTTCCCGCGGTGGAAAATCTGTTGACCAGAGTCATTCAGTGGTTTGTCCGGCCGCGCGACCACTGAGGCCTCCGTCGCCGCGATCGCTCATCGCCCCGCCGCCCGCAGTCGGAGCGTGTCTTCGTGCGGCGGTGTCCAGCGAAACTTGTCGCCGCAGGGGCAATGCCATTCGCCCCGTGCGATTCCTTCGATCTTGAGCGGAGTGACGGCGCGTCCATTCAAGACCGCCCTTTCGTCGAACGGCCTGGGCTGACCCCACGGACAACCGAGGCAGCGGTCGTCCACAGGCGCGGGGGGAATCGCCTGACCCCGGTCGGACAACTCCAGCGCCCGGTCGAAATCCTGCACCGCGCGATCCAACTGCCGCTGATGCTCGGGCAGATTCGGAATCACCACCCCCTCATAAGAGTCCGCAAACATCAACAGGGCGAAGGGGGCGCGGCCCCCTTCGCACCGTTCGACGAGTCGGCAGTAGGCCGCTGCGCGCACCAGATGCTGCGGCCCCCACGTCCGCTCGCCGCGGTGTTTGCGGATTACAGGAATCTGCCACTGCGCATCCTTGATGAGCAGCCGCCACGGCTTTCCGACGAGCACCTCGTCGCGATGCGCGTCACGAAGCAGCACACAATCGAAGCCCGCCTTGCGGAGCGTCCACCAATTGGCCTCGGTGATTTTTCGAGGTGCCAAGTCGACCGGAGTCGCGGGGGCCGCCCTCAGCACGGCGCGCTCCCGGAGGAGCGTCACGATCGCGAGGCCCGTGTCCCACAAGCGGGAGATCAGATAGAGGGCCGGCAGCGAGGCGACCAGACCGCCCCAGGGGGACACGGTTCGCCACACCACAAACACCAGGAGCAGCGCCGGCGCGAGGCCGGTCATCCACAACCGCACATTCCCCCAGGCCGCGTGAATCTCTTCGGTGAAACGCTGTTCGTGATAGTCGTGAAAGCCATCCAACCGAGGACCGAGCGGAGGTTCATCTTCTCCCGTGTCGACGGGAGTCGACTCCCGCGCCAGTAAACCCGCCCGCGGACAAAAGACGAATTCGCTCACAGCATGGACGCCGAGCGTGTGGGCGCGGGGCACGAACCGTCCGCCGCCCAAGGCGCTGCCAAAGTCGCCGAAATCGTCCATCGGTGTTACGCCTCCGCCCAGCGGGTGAGTTCTTTGAGGAGCGGCGGCAGCTCGGCCAGCCGCTGCGCGGGAAACGGCGCGACGGATTGGAGCAGCAGTTTCTGGAGGCGCTTCGGCAGCCCGGCTCCGGCGAAGGCGGCGGCTTCCTGACCCGAGTCGGGGACCGTACCGGCCAGGACCGTCGCCGCCAATCGACCGAAGCTGTAGAGATCGGCCGCCACCGTCGTCGCGCCGCCGTCGAGTTCCGGGGCGCGAAACGGGTCGTCGGGCCAGTCGCCTGAGACGGACGGGACGCCATCGAGCAGTTTGGCCAGTTCAAAGTCGGTCAAGACCGCGCGCCCATCGGCGTCGGCGATCAAGACTCGCGAAGGGGCCAGCTCGCGAAAGATGACCCCCGCCGCATGCAGCGCGCTGAGTCCCTCCGCAATTTCCCGCAGCAACCGGGGTCGCTCTTCCCGCGGCCAGGGCCCGCTGTCCAACCGATCCGCCAAGGTTTGCGCGCCCACCCAATCATCGACCACCCACCAGCCGTCCTGAGCGGGGGTGGGGGTCGAGGACAGATTCCACACGATCTGCGGATGCCGCGTGATCCGGGCGCACACGTCCGCATGGCGCGACAGCTTGTCGCGAATGTCGGCCGTCAATCCTTCGCGGACCCAGCTCAGGTGATAGAACTTGCCGCGGCCGAGCCGCTGGGCGGTGTGCCGATGCCGCAATCGGCAGGGGATGAAGTACAGCCCGTTCGCCGTTCGTCGGCCCGAACCGAGATAGTCGGTCAGTTCCCATTCGGCGACCCCCAGGGCCGGACCGTGCGCGAGCGCCGGCGGCCGATAGCGGCGATCCCAGGGGGCGAACAGGTCGCTGACTTGCAGGCCTAGCGTGCTGGCGATCTTCAGCGCCGAGCTGGGATGCAATCCCTGACGCCGATGCAGACCGCGCAGCGTGTTGAACGCCAGATTGGTCTTGGCCGCGAACTGCTTGAGTGACAACCCCTGATTGGCGAGGGCGAAGTCCACCAGCGCGGGATCGAAATAGATGAGGTCGGGACCGTTCGGCGCGGAAGCGCCCAGGACGGGCCTTTTTCCGGTCGTGACACTTTCCTGAGACGCTTCTGCACCGCTGCTCATGATCGAATCTCACTCGACCTGACTGTGGTCAGTCGACAAGTCAGTGACAGGCATTCTCGGAAGGGAGCGACGGATGAACAAGGTCGTGATGACATTTCTGGATCGGCTGGCCGAGCGGTTCACCGCTCTGGCGGCTGGTCTTCTGAGTTCGCGGATCGCGGGACTCCATGCCGCCGCGCAGGCGGAACAGCAGAGCGAACTGGAAGACCTGGCTCGCCGATACGAATCGGAAGGGAAGCCGGAGATCGCCGCCACACTGCGGCAGCGACTGCTGGGGCTCCCCTCCGCAAATCTGGCCGGGGAGGGGGCCGAACAACTGCGGCAACTCCAGCCGACCATCCCCGGACTGCCGGAATCCCCCGTCTCCGGTCCGACCGGAGTCGCCGCCGACCTGCGCGGCTTGCCGAACTTCGAGACCTCTAAGTCTCCCAAGCGCCGGCGGACGGAGGCCGGAACCAGCGAACCGAACTTGACGCTGCCGGAGTCGTCGTTGTGAATCAGCCCTTCCATATTCAGGCACGGGACCGCGAGCTGCTGCTCGCGCTCGCGCAGAAGGTCCGGCTGTTCAGCCAGCGGCAGGTCGCCGACCATTTTTGGGACGGGGCGCTCCCGAATGCACGGCGGCGGTTGAAGCAGTTGGCCGAGCGGGAACTGGTCGCGCGGATCACGGTCCAGGCCCGGACGGTTCCTCCGCTAGAGTCCCCCCTGGCGAGTTGGCGGCCGGGGGACTCGGCTCCCGAATTCGGCCGCGTGGCCTACCGCTGCCACGAACGGTGGCGGCAACGACCGGTGCGGCCCTGCGCGGCGTGGATTGCCACCGAGCAGACGGCTCAGCATTTCGGCGGCGTTCGTCGCGGCACACTAACGCAGCCCACCCAGGCGACGCACGACTTGGGAGTCGCCGCGGTGTGGCTGCGCTTGCGGCAAGTCGCTCCCCCCTGGGCGACGGCCTGGCGCGGCGAAGACCTCTTCGCCGAGGTACGGCGCGGGGAAAAACTGCCGGATGCGTTTCTGGTGGATCAAGCCGGGCAGGTGGTCTGGGTGATCGAGTTCGGCGGCGGCTACGACGCCGAGCGCGTCGCCGCTTTTCACGCCGACTGCGCCGACCGCGGACTGCCTTATCAATTGTGGTGATTCCGATGACGAACACTGGCACTGATCACCGGCTAAGTTACCGCGAACGGGATGACCACGTCATCGAGCACGTGGCCCGTTTTCGCTTGTCGACGAGCGCCGTGCTGCGGCGTGACGTGCTGGCCGGACTATCGCGGAACGCGGCAGGCAAACTGCTCAACCGGTTGTGCCGCGTCGGCCAGCTTCGCAAGTACACCTTATTACATCCCACGCCGTACTACGTATTGGGAGAGGCGGGTGCCAAGTCGCTCGGATTCAACAGTCAACGCACGCTCCCGCTCGGTCCGCAATCCCTGCCGCTCGAATACGCCGTGCTGATCTATGCCGCGTGCGGTCAGCCGCCCCGGACGCGACTGACGCGCCGCGAAGTTCGCCAACTCTGTTCGTGGCTCCCCGCGTCTCTGGCCGCCGCTCCCCATTGTCGCGATGCGCACGGCGTGCTGGAGCTAGTCCGCGTCGATCTCGGCGGCCCGGCCGCCCACGTCGCCCGCAAGTGCGCGGGGGATGTGAATCACCGTCGCCAGTTTCGTGAGTTCACCGCGTTAGCCGCAGCGGGCCGATTCCGGCTCGTGGTCGTCACCGCGACCAAGGAAAAGGCGGCAGCTCTCCGGCAGTCGCTCGACCAGCACGACTGGCCGAGCGGGCTGCGGATTCACTTCTCGGTTGTCCCCGATCTCTTGTCTCTCACGGCGAGGACTCATG
>CAYRVS010000108.1:0-17860 GCA_964427725.1 uncultured Planctomycetaceae bacterium
TCGTCACGGCGCGGGCCGGTTGGCCTTGGACCAGGATCGAGAGCAATCGCGTCTGTTGGGGGTGGGCCTCTACGCCACCGCGTACGGCATGCCTCTCGATGCGCAGCGCTCGGCGACGATGGCGTTGTCGATGGGCGACGACGTGAACCAGGACGACGCGAAGAATTTGCCGCGTACGGCTCTCAAGCTGGGCTCGGTCCGCGGGATCGAGCACAAGCTCGCGGCGGCGGCGTTTCGGGATACCGGCTTGCGGGGAATCGCCCTCACCGAGAAGAATCGCAACGCTTGGGTCAGCCGTCACGGCGAAACCGCCTCTCCGCGTACCGAAGCGGTCTCCAACTTCGAATCGCTGCTGAATTTTCTCGTGGGGGATCGGTTCCTCGAAGAGGAACTCGCCCAGCACGCCCGGGAAGTCGCCGCGGAATGGGAACGGATCGAACAGCCCGCCACGGCCCAACACGACACGCAAGCCGGCGAGCGACAATGGCGGCGGGAACTCAACGAGACCCTCCGCTTCGATTGTTACGTCCCCCCCGACTATCGCCTGGAACCGCCGCGTGGAGTCTTACCAGGACGCGGACAACCCGGTGAAGCGGCTGATCCCAAACATCCAGACGCCCCGGTCCCGGGGGCCGGTGACGAAGCTCTGCGAAATCTCCTCGCCCTCACGACGTCGCAACTCGTGTGGTCCGACGCTCCACAGTGGCTGAAGTCGGCCCAAGCCAAAGGGCCGCGTTCGCTGGTCGTCTACGACAACGCCGGCAGCGGGAAAACGGTCTTCACCCATCGCCTCCGACACGTCGCCGCCGACGTCGAGACGCAACAACGGCTCTTCAACAACCGGCCGCCGCTGGTCGTGCGCTGGGAAGGGGTCTGGCCGCGGGATGGGCATGGCCGGCGGCTGTCGCTGGTGGCGGCTTTGGAGCAGCAGTTCGCCCGCGATCGGGGTTGGGGGACCGAGGAACCGCTCCCCGAGTATCGGGAACTGGTCCGGCAATGCGTCGACTACGCGCTGCGGCAGGAGCGGGTCGTCGTGATCCTCGACGGCTTCGACCAATTCTCCGCCGAGGACGAAGCGCACATCCTGCGGCACCTCGACCGAAAGCACTCGACCGAAACCGAGGACGCCGCGAAATGTCGCTGGGTCCTCGCCGGGCGGGTCCACAGTCTGGAACGGCATCTGACCGACGTCTTCGATGATCGCCACTTTCAGCGGATCCGGATCGAACCCTTCACCGCCGAACAGCAGGATCGCTATTTCGAGCGTCGCACGCGGGTGGGCACCGGCCAACCCATCGGCCGCGCCTGGCTGGAGACACTCGGCGTGAACCTCAGTGAGGACGATCACGAGACGATCGCCGAGAAGCGCGCGCCCTTCGCCGAGCTGCTCGGCCTGCCGATGACCTTGTGGCTGATCGGTCAATTGATCGACCTGACCCCCGTCAGCGCGTCCCTGCCGCGGTTCGAGTCGCTGAGTGATCTGGCCTATCAGGTGGCGTCGAAACTCCTCGACGAGGCCCGGCGGAAGAATCGCGAACGCATCGTGGCGGAGCTACAGCGGCAAGGGGTTGCGGTTCCCGGGTTCCAGGATGAAGCGGACGAACAGGGCCTGCTGCAACACGTCCTGACGTTGATCGCCTTTCAATTGATGCTCGAACGCAACTACAACGGGCGGGTGCCCCGGGAGGACTTGAGCCGCTTCGAGGACGCCTGTCGCGACCGCTGGTTCCACGACCACGATCTGGCCGAGAATCAACCCGGCCTGATCGAGCGGCAGAAACGGGATCTGCGGCAGGTCGGCGAGCGGCTGCAGCGGGAGTGGGACTACGCCCTCGCGGTCCTGAAAACTATCGAGTTGAGTCATCGTTCGGTGACGGAAGTCTTCGGTCCTCAGGGGGGGCTCGCCTTCCGCAGTCGGAAGATGGTCGAGTTTCATGCGGCGTGGTACCTCGCGAAGTTCGCGACCGACTGGGATCGGACCGGCGGGGCCGAGGGGGCTCACGTTCCGGGTGTTGCGGGAACGGAATCCTCAGCCGCGCCAGAAACGGCGGTGTCGGCGTGGTCGTACAGTTACGACGAGACCGAGTGGTCCGAATGCTGGCGGCTGGTGAGCGAGATGCCGGTCGCGGGACGGGACGAAGCGGTCTGGGCCGCGTCGTTGGGGGTTCTCTTTCGGCCGGTCGGCGGGGTGCCGCCGGAGGCGCGACCCAAACATCCTCTGCGGCCGACGCGGTTGATTTTTGAGACTTGGCGCGCACTGAAGCGCGCGAACTCAGCGTGCCTCGCGGGGATCCTCGCCGATTATCGACGACCGTTCGACGAGTTGTTGCGGACGGGGGAGACCGAACAGGCTCGGCTCGCCGCAGCGCTCATTCCGCTGGAAGTCCTCCGGGAACGAGTCACGGTGGATCAGCGGTTCGCGGCGATCCAGCCCCCCGCCGATGAACCGGCGTACGTCCGCTGCCCGCCGCAGGGGGCCACGCTCACCTTCATGATGGGGTCCAAGCAAGACGCTCCCGGGGCCGACTCAAATGAGTATCCCCGCCACGAAGTGACGATCCCGGCCTTTCTGATGGCGACCTGCACCGTGACCCGCGCTCAATACCGGTGGTTCGATCCCGCCTTGGAACAGCGGTACGCGAGGGAGTTTGAGGAAACTGCCCCGGACGACGACTGCCCGGTGATCGAGACGAACTGGTTCGACGGGATGGCGTTCGCCTTGTGGTTGGGCGAGGCCGCGAGGCTCCCGACCGAGACCCAATGGGAAGGGGCGGCCCGCGCCGGGTACGACGGGCCCAATGACGTGATCGGCATTCCCCCCTACCACGCCGGGTTCACGAACGAGCATGTCAACTACGACGGCGGCTATCCTTTGAAAGGTCAACCCAAATCAGGCTATCTCGGCAGGACGCTCCCGGTCCGCTGGACCGAAAAACGGCAAAGCGGAGACACGGACAAGAAGCTTCGGCGTCACCCGGCCTACCGGCCGAACGACTGGGACATCTGGCAGGCGCATGGGAATGTTTGGGAGTGGTGCGTGACGGAGTATGATGGCACACTCTATCAACGTAGGCTGGACGGGCATCCGGACGGGGATCTCGATGATGTGTTTCGACACGCCGTGGGGGTCCGTCGTGTTGTCCGCGGCGGCTCCTGGAACGACCGCGCTGACTACGTGCGTTCCGCGTACCGCGTCCACAACGATCCCGACGGCCGTGGCCACGTCATCGGTTTGCGTTTGTCGTGGCGGGTTGTGGCTGTGCGTCCCGAGTCGTCTTTGTGATCTCTGAATCTCTGGCCTCTGAACTCTGATTCTGGGGGTCTGGGGGCGAAGCCCCCAGACGAAAAAAAATTGCCAACACCCCAGACGCCACTCTTTGTGAAAACCCATGATTTCAACGTCTGGCTACTCCGACACACCCAGCGGTTTCCAAAACACTTTCGCTGGAGCTATACCTACCGCCTTGAATCGCTCGGGTTGGAATTCGAAGAAGCGATTCTGATGGCGAATGGGCTACGCGGGCCAGACAGACAAACCGCTTTGGGTATCGCCGATGCCAAATTGGTCTGCCTTCGCGCCTTGCTGCGATATTGTGCCGATTTTGAACTTCTGGGTGGCCAGCAACTCCATTTCGCGGCAGAATCGCTTGATGAGCTGGGTCGACTGCTGGGAGCCTGGCGCAAGGTGACGGATCGATAATCGCCGTGGGGGTCCGTCGTGTTGTCCGCGGCGGCTCCTGGAACAACCACGCTGACAACGTGCGTTCCGCGAACCGCAACCACAACGATCCCGACAACCGTAACCACAACATCGGTTTGCGTTTGTCGTGGCGGGTTGTGGCTGTGCGTCCCGAATCGTCCGTCGAGAAAGCACCGCAAGGTACCGCCCGATGCCGGGTCTGCGACACCACCGCGTGCAGGGCACGCCCGGCCCGTGCCAAGAGGACGACAGATCCGTTTCCCGCGTACCCGTCTCGCGCGAGCCCCAGTCCTCGTCAGCTCGCGCAAGCGCCGGGGCCAAAGCCGCCATCGCGGGCGGGGGCCAGTAGCACACGCGACCGTCCCCGTCCGTTCTCCTCATCTGGAGTCTCCCTACGGCCCGTTCCTACCGCGAGCTCTGGCCGCAGTTGATCGCCTGGGACAACTTGGTTCTGGCCTACCGGCGCTGTCGTCGCCGCAAACGGTATCGCCGCGGCGGCGCGGCGTTCGACTTCGCCTGGGAAAGCCATCTGCTGGAGCTGCAAGCGGAATTGCAGGCGGAAACCTATACCCCAGGGCCCTACCACCACTTCGAGATTCACGAGCCGAAGCGCCGAAAGATCAGCGCGGCGCCGTTCCGTGATCGGGTGGTCCACCACGCCATCGTCAACATCCTGGAACCGTTGTGGGAACGACGGTTCATTCACGACAGCTATGCCTGCCGCCGCGGGAAGGGGACGCACCGGGCCGTCGATCGGGTCCAAGGCTATCTGCGAAAGTATCCGCATTGCCTGAAAACCGACATCGTACGGTTCTTCCCGAACATCGATCATGAGATTCTGCTGGCGACGCTGGCGCGCACGATCGCCGACTCGCGAGTGATGCGGCTGGTGACGGGCATCGTGGCGTCCGGCGAGGGGGTGCTGACGGACGAGGCGACCCCCGCCTACTTCCCCGGTGATGACCTCTGGGCGATCCTCCGCCCGACCGGCTTGCCGATCGGCAATCTGACGAGTCAGTTCTTCGCGAACGTCCTGCTGGACCCGGTGGACCACTTCATCAAGGAGCAGCTACGACTGCCGGGCTACGTTCGCTACGCCGACGATTTGTGGCTCTTTGCCGAGACCAAGGAACGCTTGTGGGCGGCCCGCGCGCGGCTCGCCGAGCGACTGGCGGAATTACGTCTTCGGCTCCATGCGAACAAGACTCAGGTGGTGGCCGCGCGGCAAGGGGTGAGCTGCTTGGGATTCCGCGTACAACCGCATCAACGAAGATTGCTCGGATCGTGCTTGGCGCGGTTTCGGAGCCGGTGTCGCCGTCAACAGCGCGCATTTCAAGCCCGCCGCCTCGAATTGAAGTCGGTTCGTGGTTCGCTGAAGGCCTGGCTCGCGCATGTTCGGGGTGGCTGCCCGCAAGCCTTGGTGCGGCGACTGCTTCACGCTTACGGTTGGTCTCGACCGTACCAGGGCGACACATCCGAAACGTGAAGGCAACCGAACCGCCCAGGGAACGCTTTCACTGGGCTTCCTGAAAAAACTCCCCCACGCGCCCATTTCCGCCGGGGGCGGCATTCCTTGGGTGACCCCCGCGACGACGGTCCTCGATGACCGAGGCCGCCGCGGGACACCACAAGGAGTCCGATCATGGAACGTTGGTCTTGGGGTTTGCTCTGGATCCTGCTGGGGCTGGTCGGCTGGCCCTCCCCCCGCGTCCAGGCGACCAGTCTCGCGACCGTCACCTGGCTGCTGCGGCTGGGGCTGGGACTGCTGGTCCTCGCCGGCGCCGGGCTCAGCTTCGCCCCCGAATGGACGCAAGCCTTCGCCCCCGACGCCTTACAACTTGCCGGAGGCCTGCCCGACCTGTGGGCCGCGATGCCCCAGGGGACCCGCTGGCTGCTGATCGCCGTGGGGGTGATGGCGCTCGGCCTGCCGATCATCGCGATCCTCGACTTCGCCCGTGACGTGACGCTGCTGCATGGGGCCCGCCCCCGCGTCCGCCCACTGCGTGAGACGTTCGTCACCCGGCCCCCGACGACCACCCCGGCCGACGACGTCGCCACCGCGCTCGACGCCTTCCGCCGGTTCCCGGGCCCGGTCCCACCGCGGACCCCCGAACGTCGCCCGCTGCACGAAGCCCTCCGCGGCTCGTAACCCCTCCGAATACACCCCCAGAAGCCGAGGGGCGACGTCCCCTCGGCCCCCCGCAAACCACCACCCATTCCGCCCCCTCATCCCAGGAACCTCGACCATGTCCCTCATCGTCCACCGGTCGCCGCGCGCGGCCAAACCCCTCGCCCCGATGCCCGTCCGCATGGAAATGATCGGCGGCCCCGCGGCGGGCAAAACCGCCCTGTGTCTCGCGATCGTGCGGTACCTCGTCGGCTGCTACTTCCCCAGCGGACTCTACTTCGGCGCCGGCCCGAAAGAGCTCGCCGAGGCGGAAGCCAAGCTGTGGAAGCGGATTCAGGACCTCCGCGAACGGGCGCTTCAGTCGACCCTCGACGAAGTCCAGATCCACTATCAGGTCAGCGACGGCGAAGCGCTCCGGATCGAGTTCGCGACTCATGAGTGTTGCGGTCAGACCTTGACCGAAACGACCCCGAGCAGCCCGGCCGATCAGCAGCAGCGCTATCAGCAACTGTTGCAGCGATTGTCTCTGGCCGACGTCCTTTGGCTGCCGATCTCTCCCCCCCCGCCGAGCCCCACCCGGGCCGACATGCTGCGGTTCGAGACCCATCTGCGGCTGGCGCTGGCGTATCTGCAGACGGCGCTGCGCGAACGGACCTCGAACCGCCCGGTCTGCGTCGCCGGGGTGATCACCAAGCTCGACACGTTGTTCGAGACCCCCGAGCAGGCGCGGGAAGTCTTCACCGACGATTACCTCGAACAGGCGTTGCGGCCCTTCGTGCAGGCGGTGCGACAGTCACGCCGCGTGACCGAAGCGATCCTCTGCCCGACCTCGGCGTTCGGCTGGAAGAACGCCGAATTGGTCAGCGTCGACGACGAGCCGGGCCCGACGTCGCTGCTGGGTGTCGAGCCGACGTGGATTCTGCGGCCCGACGCGGTGATCGACCCGTACAACATCGGGGGGCTGATGGCGTGGACGCTGCTCGCGGGGATTCTCCATCAAGAGGTCCAGATCCAGGGGGCGGACGAAGCGGCGATGTCGTCGGTCGCCCAGATGCTCGCCGCCGACCTCGCCGCGTTCCAGGCGTGGCTCGTCCCGATCAAGGGAGAGATCCTTTAACCGGGGAGCGACGCGTCGATTTCCAGGGCGGCCCCGGGCGCATGGTGCTCCCGGGCCGCCGGTCGTTTGGCACAAGCCGCCGGAGTATCCATCATGCCCGCCCCCGCGTCGCCCCATGTCGTGCTCTACTATGAAGCCCCCGCCGGCACGCAGTCGCCGGTGCTGCGCGATCCGGGCCGGCGGTGTCCCGAAGAGCTGCTGGCCGCGTGGACGAAAGAGCTGAACGCCCAGGCGGAGACCCTGCGGCACAACCGCGCCCCGGTGATCACGTTCCGCGAAACGCGCGACGGTTGGCCGGCGGTTTGGAGTCTCCGCGACGTCACCAGCCGGCATGCGCGGATCCCGCGGCTGGAGCTTTCGACCGTGATTTCGGTCCCGTCGACAGAGCCGTGGGAGCCGATTGAGTCCATCCGCGACGAGCCCAAGTTACCGACTATGGAACCGGCTTGGGTTGAGGGGTGGCTTGCTGAGGTGACCGCGAGCCTTGGTCGTCCCGCCACGGATGAAGTCGCCGCCGCCGCGATCGACTACACGAAGCTGCAATTGCGGACCGCGGCGCGCGAACAGCCGTCGTCCCTCGCCGTGATGCTGTTCGAGAGTTACCT
Source organism: uncultured Planctomycetaceae bacterium (assembly GCA_964427725.1). GTDB lineage: Bacteria > Planctomycetota > Planctomycetia > Planctomycetales > Planctomycetaceae > DSVQ01. The sequence continues at coordinate 7,551 of CAYRVS010000108.1, forward strand.
GATCTTCGCGGTCTGGAAGGCCCAACAGCAAGGCGACGACGACCGAGGTCATCGGTTGGCGATCGCGTTGCAGGAAGTCATCCTGCAAACCCAACCTTCCGAACCGACTGTAGCCCGACCGCCGGACACTCCGCGGCGGGTCGGGGCCTTTGTGTCCGCCGTGCAACAACTCGTGGGCGGCGTGCTGCCGGGCGGGCGGTCTTGACGAGTCTGCTGGCGGTGCCACGCCACACCTCATGAGGATCCTGGCAGCCCCCGGCACCGATGGGCGTCGCGTGTCATCTGGAGGCAAGGCAAGGTGAAAGTCCGCATCCGACCGCCGCGGGGTTGCTCGCCAAGGAGGCTCACGCCGAGCATGGAAGCGGCCACGGCACAGCCAACGAGACAGTCGAGCCAGTGGTTGTCGGGCTGTTCCGGGCGGACTTTCCATTCGTCGACGGTGCGGCCGCGACCGGTGGTCGGAATCTTGTATTCGGCCGTGAGATGCTCGGCGAGGAGCCGATGCCCGGCCGGTTCCGCCCCGAAGAGCGACAGGCAGCCCGGATCCCCGAGCGCCGCGGCGAGCCGCGCGTGGACGAACGACTTCCAGAAGTTGGCGTCGAACACCACATGCCGGACGGGGCGGTCGGTAGAGGACGCCGGCATGCGCCAGTTCCAGCCGACCTGCTCGCCGGGTCGCCGTTCGTACTCACAGAAGGGCTTGCTCGCCGCTCCGACGAACCGCCCGTGGCTGGGGGTCACCACCGTGGGATGCGCCGACTGGCGACAGAACCGGTAGATCACCTCGGTGGAATGGCCCCAATTGGCGTCGATCAGACAGCGTTCGATAAACAGCGGCGGTCCGGAGTCCTTCAGCCACGCCCGGTTCAGCAACTGAGCGGTGAGCTGCTCGAGCCCGGCGTAGATCGCCCCTTCGAGTCCGGTCACAGCTTCCAGCCATCGCCGAGTGCGCGGATGTAATCGAGATAGGCTTGCGCCAGAGCGCGCTGGGCTTCCAGGACGCGGAGATACTCAAACTCGCCCCCTTGGTACGCCTTGCGCGACAAGTCGTAGGTCTCCTTGGCCCGCGGGAGGATCGCCGTCGAGTAGCGTTCCGCCCGGCGACGCGCCGCCGCGTAGTCCCTCATCGCGAGCGCCAGCCGCTCGGTCAGTTCGTTTTGAACCTGGCGGACCTGCTGCTGGGCTTCGCAATACTCCGCCTCTGCCGCGCGGACAGCAGCGGCCACCAGAATCCCTCGTCGAGCAGCTTGTAGGATGTGGTTGATTTTGACTGCTCCGCGATTACGCCGTCACCCCTGCGATTGTTCCGCAGGCACCCGTTCCGAAAATATAACTCCTGACGCTTGTGGTGGCGTTTTCGTTTTCGCTATATTCTGAACATGGATGCTGCAGCCCGCGCAACTGAAACTCTTCGCAAAACAGAGCAAGCTCTGCGTGGACTCGTCGCGGAAGCTGCGGCGGCGGGAGATTACGCGAGCGTGGTGCAGATCGCGGAGTGGGCGAAGGCCGTGAGCGGGCTTTACATTCCGAAGCCTACGATTCGCAAGGCCAACGTGGCGAAAGTCGCTGCACCGAAGCGCAAGGTGGCGCGGCGGAATGAACCGAAGGACAACGGTTATCCCCGCTTTTACCGGCATGAAGATGCCGTGGTCAGGATCGCGCTATCGAAGCGGAAGGGCGAGTACCAGCACAAAGCGCCGTATGCCGTGCTGGTTGCCCTCGCCGACGCGATGGTCGAATCGGGCCGAGATGGCCGGATATTTTCGACGGATGATTTCCTTCCGCTGAAAGTGGGGGACGAAGAGGTTCCCCAATATCAGGCGTACCTGGGGATCGCACTTTTCAAACAATCGAGACTGATCGATCAGCATGGACGCCAGGGGTACTCGATTCCCCGGCTGGCCGAGTTCAAGGATGCCGTTACCGCGATCTGGAAAAAGCTGCCACGCAATACCGAAAAGAGGGCCTGACATGGTCGAACCCGTGCTGCTGAAAGACTCGGTCAATCCGGCGGATTTCATCGCCAAGGCGATGCTCGCCACGAGCAGCGTCGATGTCGCGGGTTTGCTTTCGGAATTGCCCATCGCGGCGGAGGAAGACTATTCATTTGATGAAGAACACCCGGAAGAGGGATGGCAACCGGGAAAGTTTCACTGGATTCCCGTCGGGCGTGAGCGTGGCAACGCTGGCCGCATCAAGCTGGCCAACCAGCCGGTCAATCCCATCGCCGAACGTGCCGTCAACGGCATGGAAGCGATCATCGAGATGGCGCACCAGCGGGCATTGCTGGTTGATCGCAATACCCCGACACCGCTGACGCCGCGCGAGGCTGTGCAGCGGTATTTCGGCATCCCGCCGCTGGATCAGTTGCCCAAGCTGGAAGGCACCGCGGAATCCAAGGAGACGCGAGCGAAAGCGCGCGAGCTGGCCAGGATGTTGCGGGTGCGCCTGATCTGGGACAAAGCCGCGCGCGCTTTCACCGTAGCGATCGAGGATGAAGGCATCGGGCAGACGCCCTCGATGATGCACAAGACGCTGCTGTCGCTAGGGTCCACCACGAAGGCCGATAAGCCGTACCTGATCGGCGTCTTCGGCCAGGGCGGTTCATCGGCATATGCTGTCAGCAAGTTTTCGTGGGTGATCTCGCGGCGCGTGTCCGACTTGCTTGATGGCAAGGCCGACGGCGCGGGCTGGACCGTGATTCGGCACATCTTCCCGAAGGGGCGGCGTGATGATTACTTCGCCTATCTCGCCTGCCATCCAGACGGGCGGGTTCCCTTCATTTCGGCCGAGGATGCAGACGCAGCGAAGATCAAAAATGGCACGCTGTTCACCCATATCGCCTATGACTTCGGGCGCGGTGGATCGTCCATTGCTCGGCAGTTGTACCCTGCGTTGAACCACGTGCTTTACAACCCGATTCTGCCGTTCGAACTGTATGCGGCCCGGCAGATTCCCGATCCGATTTACGGCAACGGCTACCGGCTGTCGTTGCTGGGAACGCGCAAGAATAGCCCCGCGCCGGCGCTCGACAAAGTGTTTCCACCGCAGGTCGTCCGTGACTGAGAGGAACTTACATGCGCGCTGTCGCACAGTTGGACAAGGCCCTGGAAACTGCGCTTTCCGAAGGGCATGGCACGATCACGATCCGGGTTGTCGTGCTGGAAAAAGGCATGGCGGCATCGGCAGCCGAAGGGCCGGAAGAAATCCTAGACGCCGAACCGGAGGAGGTCCTACCGGATACGGAAGATAAGCGCCCCACCGCGTCGTTTCTTGAAGAACCGAAACGGGGGAAACAATGCTGTGTGTTTCTGATCAATGGCCAGCGCCAGCATTTTTGGGATAACACGTTCATCGTTCGCGATCTCGACCTGAAGTACTTGCGCAACCGCATGATCGTGGTGGTGGATTGTGATGGATTGAAGCCGGAGGCGATCGCTGAACTCATGCAGGGATCGAGGCATCAGTTCTATGACGGGACGGTCTGTTCCGCCCTGGAATCCCGCGTGGTCGCCACACTGAAAGGCGATCCTGACCTGCGGCGGCTGGAGGAAGAGGCCGAAGATGAAATCTCCAGCCTGAGTGCCGGCGATGAAGCGGTGAAGAACGCACTGGACCAGCTGATCGAAGCGCACCACGACGCGGCGGGCCGGGTCGATCACGGTCACAAGGAAGCCGGTGATTCCAGCAGGGATGAAGGCGCAGCCGGTGGATTGGTACAGACCGTCGATGTGATCGTCGAAGGCGATGAATCGGTGGGTGCTCCCGCGTCGGGACCGGTGCTGCAATTGCGCCCCGATGTCGCCACGATCCGGCTCAAACCCAATGAGGCGAAGAGAGTGACTGTTTTCTCCAAACCTGACATGGCGTGGAAAGACGTCGTCAGCCATGTGCTGACGCTCGATCCGCCGGTCAAGGAAATGATTTTGTCGCGCACATCGAACCTGGCTGGGGAGGAAGCGACGCTGCGTTTCGCAGTGCCGGATGTCTTTGACCAGGACGAGTTCCCGATTGAAACCACGCTGCGCAGCACGGTGACGTTCAAGGGCTTGACCGAACCGCGTGTTCTTGAAAAACGTGTCGTCATCAACGTGGGAAAAGGCGGCGGGGGTGGCGGTAGGAACACGCTGGAGTTGAAGGACGACCCGAGTCTTATGAAGGTCACCAGCCGCCAGCCGATCCAGATCATTGTCGGCGGGCCGGACGTCCATGTGAAAATCAAATGGGACGGCAAAGACGAACTGCTTAACGGCAGTCCGCCAAAATGGAACATGCGGGTGACCTGCGAATCTCCGTCGGTGGAACCGCCGACATTCCTGACCCACCCGGTCGGCGGCCGATTCGAACTGCTAATTCAGGCCGCGCCGGGACTGAAGGCCGGTGAACAACTGAAATTCGACGTCGAGGCCGTTGGGCCAGGAACATCGCTGGCAACGGCCTTCCTGGCCGACGTGGTCGAGCCTCTGTCGCCACGGAAGATCGCGGCCAAGAGCATGGGCGGCGGCCAGCGCCGGCCGCCGTATGACCTGCGCTACGTGACGAAGGAACAGTGGGACAAGGAGACGTGCTGGGGTGAAAGCTGGAACGGGGATGCGCCGGGATCGTTTGAGGCACCAAGCTCCAAGTCGCCGCTGACGATCTTCATCAATCAGGACATGGATCTGCTGGCGGTCTACCGCGATAAGCTGCTGGGCAAGAAACTGGCGGAGAAAACCATTCAGGAGCGCATCAACAAATACACAGCGCACGTCGCCTTCCACCTTTACCAGATGTACCAGAAAGTGGTTGATACCGCGGCGAAGGATGGCTCCCCGCAAAGCGAGGAGCAGATGCGCGACGAAATTCAGCGCGTGGCGCGTACACTGATTCGGTTGATGGAGGTCAGCCAGTGACTAAACGGCACGGTGGATCAGGACCACTTCATTGGCGGAATGGGTGGTACCCTTCAGGGCCGCATGCCATTTTCGCCCAGGAACCTGCCGCCATATGCGGTCTGGGCCGTTCAGCGAGACTTCCGAAAATCCCGCCGCTTCCATGTTCTCAAGGTAGCGGGGCAACTGCTCAGTCGGACGGTTGAAGGCGATCATCTGGACCATGTGACCGCACCTCTTCATGATTTTCCGGATGGCGGTAAGCGTCGCCAGAGATGCCTGGAAGTATCGGTCCGCAGCCTCTTCCCGCCGATCGGCGAAGTTGTAGTACGAGCTTCCTTGGCCGTCGTTGCAGCCTGCGATCCAATAGGGAGCGGGGGTCTCGCGTCGGCCGTCTACCTGCCAGCGGTGATACAGCACATGCACGCCGGGATAGGGCGGGCTGGTCACGACGAGATCGGCTTTTCTGTCGGCAAACACCTCGGCCGAATCGATGTTTGCAGCATCGCCATGCAGGATGTGGGCCCGGGATTCACCGTTCTTGATCGCGTCGGCAAACTCGGCGATTGATTGCAGCATTGCCCGCGTGCAATCAGCGACCTTCGTGCGGAAAGCGGCGACGGTAGTGTGGCTTTCCCGGCCGTCGAGCGCCCATTGCCCGGCACGCAGCAAGGCGCACCGGACAAACGCCTTCGAACGGGGGTTTAGCGTCTCAATCCTGGATAGTCCGCTGGCCAGGGCCTTCTTGATGAACCGCGCCTTGGGAAGCGTCAGATTGCGCGTCTTCGTCACATCGACGAATGATTCCAAGTCGGCGATGCGCTCGCTATAACCGAGAAGCGGCACTTCGTCGTCAAGCCATTTCCGGATTGCCGCGAAGTCGGCCGGCTTGAGCGGCGTGACCTTCACCTGGGCGATGAATGCGGCCAGGGAATTCAGGTCGTTGCCGACGACATCCCGGCTCGCTGCCAGGGATTCGACCACCGTAGTGCCGCCGCCCATGTAGGGATCGCACACGAGATCGCCCGGCTTCGAGAAAGCGTGAATCGCAGCGCGTGCGAAGGATGGAGAGAAGCGGGCGGGATAGCGGTAGAAATTGTGCGTCCAGCCATCGACGTGCGACTTGTCGGACGCCGCTGCCGACAGCAGCGCGTAGGCCTCTTCAAACGGCTGTAATTCACTTCCATGTATAGCGCTCATCGTCTCCCCATGCTTCAGCGAACGCACATGGACTGGCCTCATGATCGGCTTAAGCCGTCATTTCTCATTAGGCAAATTTTGCTGGTTTTGCGGATTGTGCTGGGGATCGCCGTCTGCCTTGATGAACTGCTCCAGCGCGCAGCGGATCACTGAGGCGAGCGAGGCGTGCCGCTTGCCGGCGATCTTCTTCAACGCCTTTCGCTGTCCCACCGCCAAACTGATGGTCAGCCGGTCCTTTTTCATCGTCGAGATGGGCTTAAGCCTTTCTTACGAATTTACCACGTATCACCAACACTCATCTTTTGTCACCACTTCTAACCATTATGGTGAACGTTGGTTGATGCGTCAATACGGTAGGAAAACGAGGTGTCGGAAGTCCTCCTTTCCGACGCCCTTGATCTTCTCGATCGTCTGCAGGCGATCCAGGCCCAGCAGGACGGAGATCAGGTCGTTCATGTCGAACGCCAGGCAGCGGGACGCTGTAGCCGAATGCGGCCAGGAAAGGCCTGGTGCTAGCGGATCATTCGCTGGGAAGGACAAGTGGGCTTGAAACTGGACGGGGCAGTCGATGAAGCAGAGCATCAATTCTGGCTGCGATCCCGTTTCAATCCCTCCCACATCGCCCGCTGTTTCCGCCAGTCTGGTGTCGCGGCGATCGGTCGCAGGTCGCGTTCGGTGATTGGGTCTTTCCCCGACGCCACGCGCGGCAGGAACAGGATCGCTTCCTGGATTTCCGGGGCGAGGAGCAATAGCGAGGTGATCTGCGACATCCGGGCGCGGGTGACGTGCCCCAGGCGGGCCAGTTCCGCGTAGTCGGCCACCACGCTGTCGCTGACGAACCCCTCGTAGCGGATGGCCAGCGCCATCAGTTTCGCGATCCGGGGCAACCGATCGGGCACGTTCCGTTCGGGGGATTCGCCCGGTTGAATCTCCTTCTGGGTCCGGCGGCCCCGGGCAAAGTGGACTTTGGCGGTGACGGTCAGATCGTTCATGACTGGCGGTCCTGGTTCAGGAAGTTGTTCTGGAAGGCCTTGATCCCATTTTGGCGGAAGGTGACCGAGATCGTTCCCGCCGCGCCGTCATAGTCGACCCTTTCGATGAGGAGTTGCAGGACGCGGCACTTCTCACGCGTGTTGAGCGACTCCCACACCGGTTCGAACTCGCGGAGGGCGTCAGTCACGTCGTCCTGGGTAAAGACGCCGGCCTTGAGGCGGACGGCCTCTTCACGGATGGTCGTGAGCCGTTGTTCGCTAGCGCGAATCTGCTCGTGCAGATCGGCGAGCAGGCCCACATCGGGATTGGGCTTGGTCGCCACATGCTGAAGGAGTTCCGTCTTGACCTCGTAGTCGTGCTGGACGGCGACGCGCTCCTCTTCAATGCGGGCGAGTTCTGTCTGCGCCTGCTGCCGGGCGGCGTTGATGGTTTCCGCCAGAATCGCCCCATCGAGCCCGACCGCCCGGATCTGGTCGACGACATACTTCTCCATTTCCGGGGCCGGGACCGACTTCGACGGGCAGGTGTGCCAGCCCCGTTTCTGGGCGTACATGCAGACATAGTACCGATACCGCTTCTGCCCTTTGGCGGTATATGCGTGGATCATGTTGCAACCGCAGGAAGCGCAGCCCAGCAGCCCTTTGAGCAAGGCACCGTACTTGTTCCGAACCTGGCTACCGCCGTTGCGGTAGTTCCCCTTGAGCATCTTCTGCACATCCTCGAACAGCTGTGGTTCGACGATGGCGTCGTGTTCCCCCTCGTAGACCTCGTCGCGGTAGCAGACCTTGCCGAGGTACACGAGGTTGGTCAGCAGGTTGTATAGCGAGTTGCGGTCGAACGGACGCCCGCCGCGGGTCGTTCCCTTCTTGGTCGTCCACTTCTTGGTGGTCCAACCCAGCCGGGTGATCTCCTTCACCGTTTCGAGCAGCGACTCCATCCGCAGGTAAATCTCGAAGATCTGACGAACCTGGACCGCTTCCCGCCGATTGACGACGAGCCGCGACGACGACCGGTCGAGGTCGTACCCGAGGACCGGGGCACCGCCGACGTATTTCCCCTTCCGTCGGGCGGCCGCCATCTTGTCCCGCGTTCGCTCGCTGATGATCTCCCGCTCGAACTGGGCGAACGACAGCAGCACGTTCAGCATCAACCGGCCCATCGACGTGGTCGTGTTGAACTGCTGGGTCACCGAAACGAACGAGACGCCGTGCCGATCGAACGTCTCCATGATCTTCGTGAAATCGAGGAGCGACCGCGAGAGCCGGTCGACCTTGTAGACCACGACGATGTCGACCTGCCGGGCTTCGATGTCGGCCAGCAACCGTTTCAAGGCCGGGCGGTCCATATTGCCCCCGGTAAAGCCCCCGTCGTCATACTTGGCGGGGAGACAGTCCCAGCCCTGTTCCACCTGGCTGAGGATGTAGTTCACCCCCGAATCGCGCTGGGCGTCGAGAGAGTTGAACTCTTGGTCGAGTCCCTCCTCCGTCGATTTGCGGGTGTAGATCGCACAGCGGAGCCGCTTGGGCTTTGTCGATGTTCCATTCCGGCTCATGACCGGCCTCCTTTCGATTCGAGGCGGAAGAAGAGGTAGCCGCTGGTGTGGGTGCCGGTGACCGCGTTGGCGACAGCGGTCAGCGACTTATAGATCTGGCCTTCCCACTCGAACCCGTTGGGCATGACGGTCACCTGAATCAAGCGGCCCCGGTATTCGCGGGTGAGGAGCGTGCCGGGGAGCGGCAAGCGGCTGTCTCCCGAAAAGGAAACAGCCGCCGTTTTCACGGCGGCTGCAGGAGCGGCGGGGGTGGGGGTTCGCTTGGGTGGAGCTTTCACCCGCAGATCGGCGTCGTTGGCGATCTCCGCCGCCCGTTGCCGAGCCCGCTCGGTGAGGTCGCCATCGAGATTTGCCTGCATCCGCCAGATGATCCGGTTGATGAGCCAGGTCCGGTGGTTCGATCGGCAGGCCTCCTGGAAGACCTCTTCATACTTGTCGCGGAGTTCCCGCGTGGTCATCCGCTCCAGAGCGGAGAGTTCCTTCGTGACGTTCAGTGCCATGCTGTGCCTCATTGGCTCGATGGGAAACATCGGGGCGATCTCGCAATCGTCAACCCGTGGGCACACTGAGCCGATTCGGCGGACGAGACTCAAGGCATGTTGCGGGAGTTTTTGAACGGGAATCGGTGCTGGCCAAACGGCGTTTGTCAGCCCGCGAGCGGACCAATCCGCAGGCCAGCAACTCGGCGATCTCGGCGCGGCGCTCGTCCGGCGACATGGTCTCGGGCAGATGCGTACTGATTGTCATCCGTGCTCAACCCTCCCCCGCGCCGCAACGGCAGCAGCGTTGACAACAGCCGCAGTCGTGACATTGACGCATGGCTGACCCGCAGGAATGACAAGGGACAGTTGGAAGCTGGGCGTAGGTCATTCCGATCCTTTATGGCGTGGAGAACTGACGAGCCGCCGCCGCCACGCAATCGGCCGGGTGGGCGGACCAAGGGCGGATGACGGGAATGCCCAGTTCTTCGGCGTACCGAGACTCCCGCGTCGCGCCGTTCGAGTCGCCGGGAACCCGGAGAACAGCGTCACAGCGCGCCAGCAACTCCCGGTCATAGTCCAACCAGGTCTCGTAGCGTTTCGGCGAAACGAGATGCCAGGCGAGCGTGAGGTGCGGAATCAGCGGCGTAAACCCGGCGTCGAGCAGGGCATCCGCAATGCGGATCATGCGATGCGTGTTCGCGACCGGGTCCGGCTCGGTGTAGGGACCGGCCAGATAGAGGAGCGGGCGCTGTGCAGTCGCCGTCCGCGTTTCGGTGAGTCGCTCGCGTTCGGGAAGGATCTCGGTTGGCGGTTCAACAATCACGATGCCTCCTCGCAGAAGATGGGAACGGTGAGCACTTTGCCGTAGTGGCGGTCGATCACGGCGAACGTCTGAGTCGGCGGCTGGAACTCGGCCCCGATCTCAATGGCGTAGGCGTCGTAGCCACAGAGGCAGCCGCAGACGACCGAATCCCAGGCATCGATGAACTGGTGGAAGTGGCCGAGAATGTCGAACCGGGCCGGCCGCCGTTTGTTCCACTGGGCGATCTTTTTGCGGAGCGGGATTGTCACGCCCCCCACGCCGCCGGCAAACCGGATGGCGTCGCCATGATGGAACCGGACATCGTGCCCCTGCACGTCGAGAAAGTTGTGATAGCCCTCGGTGATCTGAAATGTCACCTTGGGCGTGCGGCGGTAGTGTCGGGCCAGGTT
>CAYRVS010000109.1:0-17815 GCA_964427725.1 uncultured Planctomycetaceae bacterium
CTGGCAGACCTCGTAACCGCTGAGCTTCGGCATCATGATGTCGAGCAGGATCAGGTCGGGCTGATACTCGGTCACCTTGGCGAGGGTCTCCTGGCCGTCTCCGGCCATGGCGACTTCGTACTCGGACCCGGCGTCGGACAGGTACGCCTCGAGCAACTCGCAGTTCTGCAGGTTGTCGTCGGCGATCAGAATCTTGGAAACGTTCTCGGGCATACTACCATCCCGGGGGGCGTCAGGGACGCCCCGGGTCAAGGGCGATGGAATTCATAGCACGTCTGCCGTGGTAGCATACCATGGTCCCGCAAGGGAAAACATCGGCCCACACGGCACGCACACACTGCAATCGGCCGCGCGCTGGGGGTTGCGATTAAGACAGAGGAATCAAAATGACGCGGCAGGCCGGTTGGTGGCTGGGTTGGTTGTACGGCGGACTGGTCGCCTGCTCGCTGGTCGCGGGAGAGCGGCGGCTCGAGCCCGCGCCGAGCCCCGTCGACAACCCCCTCAAAGGGTTGGTCCCCTACGCCGACCCCCACCCCGACCGCTTCCCCCACTCCATGGAGTTCGGCTATCTCCCGTTCGGGAAGCTGATGACCGGTCCCGAGACCTTCGATTGGCGACCGCTTGAACGACTCCTCGACGACATCGCCGGCCGGGGCAATCAGGCGGTCTTCCGAATCTATTTGGAGTATCCCGGCAAGGACGACGGGCTCCCAAAATTCCTCATTCAAGGGGGCCTCAAGGTCCATCGCTACCTCAACACCAACACACAACCCTTCCCGCCGCAGAAGGTCGCCACACCCGACTACGAGGACCCGCAACTCCGCGAGGCACTGCAAACCTTCGTGCGTGAATTCGGCCGCAAGTACGACAACGATCCGCGCATCGCCTACATCACGGCGGGGCTCTTGGGGACATGGGGGGAATGGCACACCTATCCGCGAGAAGAACTCTTCGCGAGCCCCGCCGTCCAGCGGGAAGTCCTCGACGCCTACACCGCCGCGTTCCGCAAGACTCCGGTCCTGTTGCGGTATCCGACCGGTCCCGACGAAGAACGCCTCGCGGAAAACGCCGACCGCCCGTTCGGCTATCACGACGACTCGTTCGCCTGGGCCACGCTCGACACCGGCAAGCCCGACGACAGTTGGTTCTATGTCACCCGTTTACGCGCCTCTGGGCAGGGGGCCGTCGACAAATGGAAGCGGCATCCGATCGGCGGCGAGATTCGCCCGGAACTATGGGGCGACATCTTCGACCCCCAACCGAAACATCCCCAGGCGCAGGACTTCGGCCGCTGCGTCGAAGAGACCCACGTCACCTGGCTGATGGATACGGGTCTCTTCCAGGATCCGCCGTCGAAAGTCCGCCGCGAGCGGGCCGAAGCCTTCGTCCGCCGCATGGGTTACGACTTCGTCGTGCGGACCGCCGACTTCCCCGAGACGACCGCGGCCGAGCTGCCCGTCACGCTTCAACTCATCAACCAGGGGGTCGCCCCGTTCTATCGCGATTGGCCGGTGGAACTGGGAATCGTCAATGCGGCGGGCGAAGTCGCCCATCGGTGGGCGACCGACTGGTCGCTTCGCAACATCCCGCCGAACGAAAGGGACACCACCTGGCGGACGACGTTGCCGCTGAAGGAACTTCCCGCCGGCAAGTATGAACTGGTGCTGCGCGTGGTGAACCCGCTACCGAACGGCAAGCCGTTGCGCTTTGCCAACGCCACCCAAGACGCCCACCTGACGGGCTGGCTGAGTTTGGGCACGATGGAAGTGCGGTCGTCGTGAAGACTGCCCCGCGCAATTTTTCCGACGCACCCTATGTTGCCTCGCGTGAGGGCTTGCTACGATTTTCCAGGGAGCCGGTCGATCTGCGGCAGCGCCGGTCGACGTCGACCATCTTCCCGGGGAGCGAAGCATGTGGCCTTGGATCATCGGCGGATGCGTGGCGGGGGCGGCGGTGCTGCTCGGGGCCATCCCCTTGGCGCGACGTTATCGTCGCCGCGAACTGCGGCTGGGGCTGCGTGAGTTTCGGCTGCGGCGGGAGATGCTCGAAGCGCGGTTCTTCGATCTCGCGCGGACCCAGGGGAAACCCCGCGACCTCCGCTGGGTCGAATGTGATTGGCTCGACGAGGTTTCGTTCGCCCGCGACAAACAGACGGGGTTGTTGACGGCGTTCGTCGCGGTCAATATTCGATTCGAGGCGATCGAAGGGGGCGACATGGAAGGGGTCGCGGCGGTGGGCACGGTCCGGGACGCCGCCGCCGTCTTCCATTATCGTGACGGCGTGTGGGGGACCGGCGGGCGGGCGCTCTTCAACATGAACCCCGGCGACGCGGTCCGCAATCTGGCGGGTCAGTACGAACCGCTCGACCGCGAATTGGCCGCGATGGCCTGAAGTGCTCCATGATCACACAGGATGATTTCATGCGTTGGGCGATGTTCGTGCGCTTTGTCGCCGTGATGGCTTGGTCATTGCCGCTGGTGGGCGGCTTGTCCGCCGCGGAGCCCTTGGGCCCCCAGGCCGCCGATTTGGCGCGGGCGCGGCAACAAGGAATCGCCTTTCTGAAGGCTTCGCAGCGGGAGGACGGCAGCTGGACCGCCTCGGAAGCGCCCGGCGTGACGGGGCTGGTGACGTTCGGCCTGTTGTCGGCCGGCGTCCCCGCGAACGATCCCGTCATCACCAAGGCGCTCGCGCATCTGCAAGGCTATCGCCAACCCGACGGCGGGATCTACAACCCGAAGACCCATCACGGGAACTACGAGACCGCGATCTCGATGATGGTCTTTCACGCCGCGAAAGACGCCGGGCAATTCGAGGAGCTCCTCAAGCAAGGCGACCAATACGTCCGCGGCGTCCAATGGGATGAATCCGAGAAGCTTGACCGTTCCGACGTCAAGTACGGCGGCGCGGGCTATGGTCGGACGGGTGATCGTCCCGACCTCTCGAACACGGTCTTCTTCCTCGAAGCGCTCCAAGCGGCCGGGGCGACGAAGGATGACCCCGCCGTCCAGAAGGCGCTCGTCTTTCTGTCGCGGTGCCAGAATCTCGAGACGGAATTCAACACGACCGAGTTCGCCGTGAAGGTGAACGACGGGGGGTTCTATTACACCCCCGCCGCGGGGGGGAATTCGCAGGCCGGCAACACCCCGGAAGGGGGCCTGCGGTCGTACGGCAGCATGACTTACGCCGGACTGAAGAGCATGATCTACGCGGGACTGACCCCGGACGATCCCCGCGTGAAGGCCGCGACGGAATGGATTCGCAAGTTCTACTCGGTCAGCGAGAACCCCGGGTTGGGTCAGCAGGGGGTCTACTACTATCACCAGATGTTCGCCAAGGCGCTGTCGACGATGGACGCCGACACCTTCACCGACGCGGAGGGGCGGACGCATGATTGGCGGAAGGAACTCGCCGAGCATTTGATTGGTCGGCAACAATCGAATGGAAGCTGGGTCAACGAAAACGCCCGGTGGATGGAGGGGGATCCGAACCTCGCCACGGCGTACGTCTTGATGGCCCTGAAATACTGCGACCCGCTCCCCGCGCCCTGACGTCATCGCCCCCGGCAAGTCGCCGGGTGTCCATCCGCACTGAACATGTCGCCGGGTTCCGGACGAAATCACGCGGGATTTGCCATGGGGTTGTGGGCGCTCCTTTCCCGCTCGTTACGGATCGACGCGCGCGGCCTGTGGACCAACCTCCTGCGGCTCGGCGCGATCCTCGTCGGGTATTTGGCGTTGGTCCAGGCCGAGGAGCGATCGCGGTTCTTCGGCGCGCCGGGGTTGATGTTCCTCCAGACCCTGTGGATGTCGAACCTCTTTCTGATCGCCGGTTGCGCGGTCAGTTATTTCGTCTCGGCGATCACCGAAGAGAAGGAAGAGGACACCCTCGGCCTGATGCGGATGACGGGCCTCACGGGTCTCGCGATCCTGTTGGGAAAGTTCGGCAGCCGGCTGGCGCAGGTCCTCTGTTTGGCGCTGTTGCAGCTCCCCTTCGCGCTCTTGACGGTGACGTTGGGCGGGGTCACGCGCGCTCAGGTCTTCGCGATGATCGCGGCGCTCTTGAGCCTGATCTGGGCGACGGCGGCCCTCGCGCTCCTGATGTCGGTGATCTCGCGGAACACGCGGCAGGCCGCCGCGCGGATGACCTTGCTCATCGTCGGGTATGTCGTCGGCGATTGGGTGCTGAGCGATTTTCTCGCCTGGGTCGGGTTCACGGCTCCCGAACCGTTCGTGATCAGGGCGCTGCACATCCTCGATGACGCGCTGCTGGCGACGCGGCTGCAGGACGGCACGTCTTCGGCCACCACGCCGGCGTTCGTGAGCGCGTTTGAAGTCCTCAATCTGTCGGTCGGCCTCGTCGCGTTCCTGCTGTCGTGGGCGTTGTTCGCGTGGGGGGCCGAACTGGGCCAGGCGCAGACCGAGCAGCGCGGGTTGTGGGAGTTTCGGTGGCGCGGCCGGCGGCGGTTGCATCCGGGGCGGGTCTGGGATCGGTACCTCTTCTGGAAGGAGTTCCATTTTCTGCTGGGGGGTTGGCCGTGGTTGATCCTGAAGTTCGTCCTCTACGGACTCGGTGCGATCCTGATCGCCTGGTACAACGCCCCGTCGGGACTCTTCACTCTATTCATTGACATGGACTACCAAGGCCGGATGCTCGCGTCGATCCTCACACTCTTCGGGTCTTTTGGTCTGACGATCGAGGGGGCAAGGCTGGCGAGCCGGATGTATTCGGAGGAGTTGCGACAGAACACCTGGTCGACCCTCGCGGGGCTGCCCGGAGAGGTGGAGCGGCTGGCCTATCGGAAAGCCGCCGCGGCGCTCCTGGGACTGGTCCCGTTGCTGAGCTGGTGGCTCGGGATCATCTTTCTCACTCCCGCCGGGCGGGAGATGTTCGTCGAGATCACCGACGACGTGATGTTATGGGGTTTGATGGGCGCCTTCATGCTGATTCCGCACGTCGCCGCGCTGTTGTCGCTGTATCTGCGGTGGGGCGCGGTGCCGCTGAGTTTCGCCGTCGTGTGGGTCCCCATGTTCTGCGTCATCGCGATGCGTTTCGGTTCCGGCGAGGACGTCGCCGGCGCGATCTTTCTGATCGGTTCGATCGTCGGCATCGTCTTCTGCCACGCGATGATCGGCCGCCGGCTGCACGAACTCGCGGCGGAGTGAGCGGAGATCCGCTTCACGGCGATCTGGCCGATGACCTCGACATCGCGACAATTGTGATCATGGTGAGTCAATGGTCGCCGTCGATGATGAGGACCGTTCATGGTTCGCTCACCGTTCGGTCGGTAACGCACCACGAAGCCCGTTGCCGATCCGCCACGTCCGTGGTCTTTCGACAACATCGCAACGCGGCGTTGTCGCCGTTCCGGCACGGGTTCAATGGGTGAAACACCCGAGTTTCCCAGTGTTTCAAGCTCTTGACGATTTCCGCCGTCGCGCGGTGGTCGTCGGCATGACATCTGCGTTGAACTTCTCTCGGGATCATCGAACCCGATGACCCGAGGAGAGCCGCGACTTGATCACCATCCAAGAACTGACCCGCCCGGAACAGTTCGCCGAGCATCGCCTCCTATGGCGGACGCTGCAGGCCCAGACACCGCGCGGCACCTTCTTCCAGTCGCGCGAATGGCTCGACCATTACCTGCGGCAGCAAGGGGACGCCGTCCAATTGCGGACGCTGGTCGTCTCGATCGGGCCGCAGCCGATCGGGATCCTTCCGCTGGTCATCCGTAAGATCACCACGCGGCTGGGGACGCTGCGGGCGCTGATGTGCCCTTGGGCCGACGGCATGGGGGCGGTGGGGCCGATCGGGCGGGATCGCACGGCGACGTTGTGGGGGGCGCTCAAACATCTCGCCGACGCGCCGCGCGATTGGGACCTCATCGACCTGCGCGACATCGATCAACATCTCGACCGCGGCCGGACCGCCAACGCCTTCCGCCTGGCGAAGCTCACGGTGATCCGCCGCACCTCGGCGGAGGCGGCGGCGGTGAACCTCGCCGATCTCGACGCCGGCCAGGTCTTCCTGCAACGTCGGCTGTTGCAAACCGCCGAGCGGGACCTGTGGCGGCGCGGCCCTTGGGAACACATCGTCGTCTCGGCGACCGATCTGACCACGCGGAACATCTTCGACGCCGCCTGGGCGATGATCGAAAACCTCCCGCCGACGACCGTGCGGACTCGGCTGCGGGAGACCGCCCTCGTCGCCGCCGAGGCGGGCGTACTTCGGATGCAAATCCTGCGTCAACATGGTCGGACGCACGGCTGCCTGCTGACGGTCGCGGGAAATCAGCGGGTCGATGTCCTCTATGCGGCGGCGAGCGAAGAAGCGAGCGAACGGGTCCTGGTCGGTCGCCTGCTGTTCGACGACGTGCTCAACCGGTCCCCGGAAGTCTATTTCGGTCCGGATTACGCTCGACTTGCGGCATCGTGGGATCCACAGCCGCGGGCCTTGGGCCGGCTGACCCATTTCTCGCAACAACACCCGCGTGCCCAAATGCTCCGATTGGCGCGGTTGCTTAATCCGGTCGGCTGAAGGGGAATCGACAACGGTCGGGGCACTCGTCGTAGGACGCGTTGACCGACGCCGCGCGGTATTCGCGGACACGCCAGAGCCCGGTGACTCCCACGACGTCGGGGGCGTCCATCCGGCCGATGCGGGGCGCCATTCACAGGTCGTCGCGGAAACGCTGTTCGGTCCAGGGGTCGCCGCGCAGGTGATAGCCCCCCTCTTCCCAAAGGCCCGGTTCGTCGTGATCGAGGAAGGTGAGCCCTTTGAGCCACTTCGCGCTTTTCCAGGCGTAGAGCCGCGGGACGATGAGCCGCACCGGGCCGCCATGGTCGTAGGCGAGGGGTTCGCCGTCGTGCTTGTCGGCGATGAGGACGTCGGCTTGCCGCAGATCGGCGAGGGGCATGTTGGTCGTCCAGCCGTCGTCGTAACCGGTCGCGACGACGAACTTCGCCGTCGGCAAGACGCCGACGCGCTCGATCAGTTCACCGATCGCGACCCCTTCCCAGACGTTTCCCAGCCGCGACCAGCGGGTCACGCAATGGAAGTCGGAGAAGACCTGCACCCGGGGGAGTTGTTGGAACTCGGCCCAGGTGAAGGTCAGCGGGCGTTCGACGAGTCCGTTGATTTCGAGCCGCCAGCGGTCGGTGGGGATTTCGGGGATGCGACCGTATTGGAGGACCGGCCACTTGCGGGTGCGGGACTGACCCGGGGGTATCCGCTGGGCGCGATGCGTATCGGGACTGACGATCGCGCCCGGGGGGGCCTCGGCGGGGGTCGGCGGTTCACCGGACTGATACTTGTCGAGATCAACGGCCATGGTTGGCGGTCCCGGAAACCCAGGGAGCGGGGGAAGGTCACTCCCCCCGGGGATGTGATCACCACTTCCGGAATTCTATCACCAATCCGCCGGCCGTCCGCCCTGCTCGCAGGGTGAACCATGGCCTCCGCTGATTGGGATCTGGAGAAACCACGCTGGGCGAGTGCCGAGAGTCTAGGGTCTAGTGACAGAGAGAACCCCTGGAATCACGCGGGATTTCTTGCACTAGACTCTCGGCACTCGACACTCGGCCTGACCCAAGAATTACCAACTTGAAACAGGCGAAGGTCCGATAGCGATCCACCTCACGCCGACGCCGCCATGGGGGCGGTCGCGCGGGATTGGCCCATCGCCACCAGGATCCGCCGCTTGCCGCGGTACGGCATCCGGGCATGGGCGACCCAGAGGT
Source organism: uncultured Planctomycetaceae bacterium (assembly GCA_964427725.1). GTDB lineage: Bacteria > Planctomycetota > Planctomycetia > Planctomycetales > Planctomycetaceae > DSVQ01. The sequence goes on from CAYRVS010000109.1 coordinate 7,737, forward strand.
TATCGAGCAGGATCACGTCCCCCTTCTTCCAGGGATAGACCACGGCGTGGTCCCACAGGATTTGGCGGATGAGCGCCATGTCTTCGGTCGCGATTTCCGTCCCGTCGCCATACTGGCAATGGATCGGAAAGTCGTCGGGGTTCACGCGGCGGCGGCGAAACCGCTCGGCCAACCGCTGCAGCAGCGACAACCCCCGCAGCTTGAAGTGCCGGAACTCCCACGACCAGGAATCGTGGAAGTTATGCGCGCTGTTGAACCAGATTTTCTTGCCGCTGACGGGGTGGACCAAAATCGCGGGGCGATGGTTGATGAGTTGCAGGGTGCCGTCGGGCTTCCAGCGGCACTCGATCTCTTCGGCGCGGCAGTAGTTTTCGACATGCTGACGGTCGTCGGTATTGAACATGTCATGCCAGGTCCGGCGGCGACCCAGCCGAGGCTTCTCGAGCACGTTTTGAATGATGCGGATCCCCTTCGCCTCGAACTGATCGCGAATCCGTTCGGGGATCGCGCGATAGACCGCCTCCATATCGCAGATCGGGGTTTCGCCCCGATGCTCGGGCTCGGTCTCGCAGAAGAACAGGACGCGATCGGGATAGTGGTTGACGTAGGCGAGTTCGCAGTGGAGCGCGATCGGAATTCGCGGCGGGGCCTCGGTCGACGTGTAGACCTGCCCGTTGACCCGCTTGCGGGGGGAGGTCCCCCGGCTGTAATCGACGAACTTTTCGGTCACCAGACTGGCGAACGACTGAAATTCTTCCGGCGTCCGCACTTCGAACCCGCGGAAGAGAACCGCGCCGGCCTCGCGCATGTGCCGGTCAAGCTCGGCCTGTTCCGTCGGGGGAATCCGCAAGAGCGCGGCGAGGGAGGGATCGCCGTCCGGAGTCACCACGACGGGAAGGTTCGGATGCCCGGGAAGCTTGCTCGTCCGCATGGTCGGTCGATCTCTCCACGATAGGGGCCCGCTCGGTCACAGCCACCGAGCCTTCGGTGTCTTGCTTGTATCGTCATCAGAATGCACGACAGTTCAGGCCGACACAATCGCGATTTCGGGAGGATGGCGGTCGCGCGACGATGATTTTCGCAGGACCAACCGAGTGTTCTTATGACCACTTTCCGCGTGGGGTCGGCATCACTCCTACAACCGTTGCCGTGGGGCGACGACGGGCATCTGGAGCAATCGTTTCGGGTGCTGCCGCCGACGGGGATTGGGTGGGGCTGACGAAGGATCGGCGAAATCGACGGAGTCTCGTGCGCCATCGCGCCGAACGAAGAGCGATATCGTGGGGAGGGTGGTCGGGATGTCGGCCAACGACGCAAGCCGCGTCGTCGGCGGATCCTGTTCCTGACGAATATCCGTGGAACACGGGAAAGTCCCCCGGCTTTCCGGAAGGTTCTTGACTCCCCCTTCCCGCCCTTTAGACTGATGTCAGGCTGATCCATCCGTCGTCGGGCACCGGAATTCTCCGGGGTTCGCGGCGGAAGAGTCCGATCCGATCGTTCCAGACCCGTCGTCGGTGCCCTGTCATCGACCCCCACGGGATTCGGCATGGGGCGCGAGCGCCGCAGGCCGGATGTTCGCGAGCATGGCATTCCTCACATGGTTGCAGACCCCGCCGGGGGTCAAGGAACACGCATGGCCGCCGCATCTTCGTCGAAGCCGACCGCCGTTCACTACTCGCTGATTTTCTTCGTGCTCCTGAGCATCATTCTCGGGGTCTTGTGCTACACGACCGCCTCGCACGCGGGGAAGGTGCAGACCAGCCTGACCGCGAAGGAAGGAGAGCTGAATCAGACGCAGTCGGCCTTGCGGAAGCTGGAGAGTGAAACGCAAGAGCTGAAGAAGACGATCGGCAAGCCGCTCGAAGCCCTCTACAACTCGGGAAACCCCGCCGATCCGCTGACCGTCAACGGCGCGATGGCGCAGGACATTCGTGATTTCGGCCAGAACGTCGCCGAGTCGACCGTCACCGGCACGATGGCGAAGATGCGGCAACTGATCGACACCCTCACCGCCGAACGCGACAGCAAGACGCAGAACCTGGCCGAGACCGAGGCGAACCTGTTGGCGCTGCAGACGCGGTACCAAACGACCGCCGACGATCACGGCAACGCCCGGAAAGCCGCCGAAGGCCAGCTTCGCACCACGGTCAACGAACGCGATCAGCAGATTCAGGCGAAGGATCAGCAGATCAACGAACTGCGCGGGCTCTACAACGAGTCGCAGGTGCTGCTCGAGCAGGAGAAGGAAGCCCGCGAGAAGGACCGTGTTCGGTCGGAAGGGGAGATCGCCAAGCTGATTCTGATCAACGACAAGCTGCGGACCGAACTCGACGACATCAAGCAGGAAAGCTTCGAGGTCCCCGACGGGAAGATTCAACGGGTCGACAACGTCGCCCGGATGGTCTGGATCGACCTGGGGGAAATCGACTTCCTGAAGCCGCGGATGACGTTCAGCGTCTACGGCAAGGACAGCCCCGGCGTCGCCCGGACCACCGCTGACATCAAGGGGAAGATCGAAGTCACCCGCGTAATCGGCCCGCATCTCGCCGAAGCGAAGATCATCGAGGAGGACCTCTATCGCCCGATGTCGCCGAACGACTTCGTTTACACGCCGCTGTGGAGCCCCGGTCGGCCCGAGAAATTCGCCATCGTGGGGATGATCGATCTCGACGGCGACGGCGTCAGCGATCGGGCGTTGTTCCATCAGGAAATGGCCGTCCGCGGGGCCGACATCGCCGACGAGGTCGACGACGACGGCAACCGCAGCGGGACCGGCATCAACGAGTCGATCAAGTACCTGATCATGGGGAGCGTCGGGGATCCCGCCGATGTGGCCCTCGACGAAGACCGCAACAAGCTGAAGCAGATCACCGATCATCAATCGGCGATGCGGAACGAAGCCCGCCTGTACGGCGTGCGGATCATCCCGCTGAACGCCTTTCTCGATTACATCGGGTACAAGTCGAAGCGCCGCCTCTTCAAGCCGGGCGACGGCCGCGGGTACACCCTCAAGGCCGGCGCGGCGAGCACCGCCATTGACGACACCTTCGGCGATCGCAGCTCCAGCGGCGCGGTCTCGGGGAGCTACGGCACCTCGCGTACCCTCCCCCCGGCGACCTCGTCCGGCGTCACATCGAAGCTCTTCGGCGGGAAATGACCGCTGCCGGCGCCGGCCGGGGTCAGCGACCCGAATGCGCGGACGACACGATTCCGCGATCAGCCCCCGGTCACTGACCGGGGGCTGGCTGTTTCAACTTCACCCCGCCTCCGCCCCACCACCACACCCCGATCGTCACCAGCACCAGTCCCGTAAAGACCGGTCCCCAGCCTGCCGGTCCGAAGATCGCCGTGGCTTGCCAAATCATGAAGGCCAGCAGCCATGTCACGACGCTGCGATAGCGTCGTCGGGTTCGCGCGGGATCGTCCCCGATCACCCAGACCACGTCGAGCCACCACAGGGCGAGCGCCAGCCCGTTGATCGGCAGGCCAATCCCCGTCGCCCATCCGGTGACCAACCAAGTCTCTTCGCGGGTGCGGGTCCACGCCGCCATCCAATTGCCGTGATCGATCCACAGCCAAGCGGTGACGGCGTGCAGCGACAGTGCGAGACAGCCCATCAGCCAGAGTTGCTCCGCCCAACGCCGAAGGTTCCGCCGCGGGTATTTGAGCAGCCGCAGCCAGACCGCCCCGAAATAGCAGGCGACCAGCCACCGCGCCGACCAGACGATGATCCCCCGCTGCATCGGATCGATCGTGACCAACGGAAGCTCTTCGGGCATGAAACGGGGGGCTTCATGAAACCTGTGACGGTGAGCAGATATGCGATTCTGCCGAACATGCGGATCAGTTCAAGTCTGCCGTATCGATCGACCGAAGAGGAGCCCGAGATGATCTCGCGGATGGAGATTTCGCGCACGGAGGGGCCGGATGCTCGACGCCAATCTGCTCACGGTGATTGAGCACGCCGCTCACGAACTCCTGTTGTGGGTCGGATTCGGCACGCTGGTGGGCCTCGCCGCCAAGGCGATCATGCCCGGCCGCGATCCCGGCGGGACCATGGGAACGCTGATGATGGGGATCGGCGGCAGCGTCATCGGCTGCGCGCTATTGGTCTTCATCGATCCCCGTTACCGCGTGACCCCCGTCAGCCCGCTGGGTTTCGTCGCGGGGACCGCCGGCGCGTTCCTTATCCTGCTCTTCTTCCGGATCCTCTCCCACTCGTACGTGGTCGAGGCGCAGGACGGCGACCAGACGATCGGCACCGGCGTCACCCGCGTCGGCTACTTCCGCCGCCGCAAACGCCGCGCGGCGTAACCGGATGATCCGTGACGGCATGCTTGAGCGTGGCTTCGCCCGGACGATTCACGTGGTTGATCCGCGGCACAAGACCACTGGTGGAGCCGGTGGCATACGCGAGAGCGATTTCGGCGGTACGATCACGACACCGGCGCGGTCCGCGCCAGCACGTCGAGCATCCCGCGGCAGAAGTCGGGGAGATCGTCGGGACGACGGCTGCTGACGAAGTGCCGATCGACCACCAACGGCGCGTCTTCATAGAGCGCCCCGGCGTTGATCAGGTCGTCCTTGATCCCCGGCGAGCCCGTGACGCGGACGCCGCGATAAATCCCCGCCGAGATCGCCAGCCAGCCTCCATGACAGATCGCCGCAATGAGCTGTCCGCGGTCGGCGATCTCGCGGATCAGCGTCAGGATCCGGGGGTCGCGTCGCAGCTTGTCGGGCATCCAGCCGCCGGGCAGAATCACCCCCGCGAAACTGGTCGAGACAAGGTCACCCGTCGCCGCCTCGGAGACGCAGGGGTAACCGTGCTTCCCCAGGTACTTGGTGCCGGCTTGTTGACCCGCCACCGTCACGCGGTAGCCCGCCTCCAGCAATCGCAGCTTGGGGTACCACAGTTCGAGGTCTTCGTACTCGTCACCGACGAAGATCAAAATGTTGGGGGCGGCGGTCATCGGTGGGCCTCGTGATTCGTGCGCGGGATGTCAGGCGGACGATGTTGATTTCGGCGCGGCGTGGACCCGTCGAGTTTATCGAGAATCCTGTCCGCCTACTTGGTCGGCGGCTTGATGCAACCGACTCAGCAGCGACGCCGCCTGTTCCCGGGGGGTGCTGCTGCCGCTGATCGCCCGCGTCACCGCGACCCGGCAGGCCCCCGCCTCCAGCACCCGCGGGAGATTCGTCTCATCGATCCCTCCGATCGCGAACCATGGCAGCGTGATCTCCTCCGCGACCGCTTTCACGAGCGCCAGCCCCGGAAACTCGGTGAAGGTTTTCGTGCCGCTGGGGAACGTGGGTCCGACGCCCAAGTAATCGGCCCCTTCCAGCACCGCGGCGCGGGCCTGTTCGATCGAATGGGTCGAGACTCCCACTAATCGATCCGGTCCAAGAATCTGCCGCGCGTCCGCGACCGTGCATTCGTCCTGACCGACATGCACGCCGTCGGCGTCACAGAGCGCGGCGATGTCGGGCCGATCGTTGATGATGAGCAACGCGTCGTGGTCGCGGGTCCATTTCCGCAGCAAGCGACAGTGTTGCAACAGGGCTCGATCGGTCAGTCCTTTTTCGCGGACCTGAAAGAGTCGCACGCCGGCGGACAACGCCGCGCGCAGCGTGATCGTGACCCCGCCGACGCACGCCGCTTCGGTGAGGAGCAAATAGAGTCGCTCGCGCGCCAACCGGGTCGGCAGCGCCCCCGTCCGCAGCAACACCTTTTCGAGCGTGTAGACCCGATAGCGGAGTTGCTCGAACCGCCGACTGACGCTTCCCGAGACGACCTTGCCGTACTCTTCGAGGGTCCGCAGCGCTTCCTGCGCCCGCTTGCACGCCGCCGTCAGGACATCCTGCAGATCGTGACGGACATACTCGCGGCGCGTCTCGATCGCCGTCCCGACATCGCCTTGCGTATCGCGGCAGGCGAGGAGCCATTCCGGCGGGAGAATCTGCAACGACTCGGCGAGTTCATGCCGTGTCTGCTTCAGTCGTTCCGCGAGATGTCGATCGTTCGCGCCGAACCGCGCGTAGTCTTCCAGAACCCGTAGCCCCTCGCGCGCACGGTTCGCGGCGGCGTCCAGAATCCGGTAGAGCTCGTAGCGATTGGACGGAACCCGCTCGCGAAGCTCCAGATGCTCCTGCAGCGGCAACGGCGAGTTCGCATCGGACAGCGTGTCGGGAACCGCGACCGTCGGCGCGGCCGTCAACGTGGTGGTTCGATCATTCAGCCAGCGCGCGGCGGCGGTGTCGCTTCGCAGAAACGCCTGCAGCCAGTGATCGGTTCCGGCTTCGTCGACCGCGCCCGCCTGAAACGCCAACAGCCGCGCTTCATGCGCGAGCGCCTCGACGATCGGATTCCAGACGGCATGCGGCACGGCGGGATCGATCGCTTCCAGCGTGAGCGCCGCCAGCTCCGCATCGAGGTCTTCCAGAGTCGCCGGCGAGATCCCGGCCTCTTCCAGCGCGACCCCGGCACGGCCTTCGTCCATCACCAGCGCCCACAGCAGGTGCTCGGGTTCGACCGCCGCGGCGCGCCGCCCCGCCGCCGCGCACGCCGCGCGTCGCAAGAGACGCTGCGCGCCTCCGGTCCAATAACGGGCCGCCAACCATTCCACGGTCCATGCGCCTTACTCGAATCATCAATCCCGACATGGGTCGAGTCGGAACCATTCGCGCCGCGGTTTAATCATCATACGCCCCAACGATGGTGTCCGACGATCGACACGACCGGCCACGACGGGAAAGCATCGCGCGAAGCACCACCCAACATGTAGACGCAAGCCGGCCGCCGCGGGCCCGCCGATGGCCCGGATCTATGAGTACGCCGACGGCGACGACTCAAGCAGGAGCGGCGTGGTGATCCTTGTTCCCGCCGGAAACCGTCCCCGCAGGTCTTCCGGAGCGCTCGCGACCAGCGGGCTGATTTCGACCGGCACGTCGTCGGCGATCTCGACTCCCGCCGCACGCAGCCACCGGCGATGCAGCGCCATCAGCGCCGCTCGGGCCGTCTCCGGGGAGTCGTCCCCCGTCTGGTTCTTCACCGGATTGAACTCGTCGGCACGATTCCCTTCGACGATCAGCGAATGCCGCGACCAGGGGAGCACGTCGAAGATGAAGCGTTCGAACTTGAAGGCGTTCGGCGCGGGGGGCGTCACCGTGCGTCCCGCTTCATCCACATACGGGACGATCTTCCGCGCGATGTGGAACGGCAACGCGCGATCGTCGTTCAGCGCCCGCTCCAGGAACTCGCGTTGGAAGATGTGCATCGCCGTGTTGCCAGCCCAGATCCGCAACCCTCCGCGATCATCGGTCGCCGCGGCGACGTCGGCCGGCAGATCGCTGTATTCGATGATCCGCGCGACCCCCTCGACCTCGACCAGCACCCCCATCTTTTCCGCCGCCGACCGCTTCGCGACCACCTTCGTGCTCACCTCGGCGGCGGCGTGCAGATGCCACCCCAGAAAGGCGGGATCACACATCGGCGGGCAGGGGTTGTCGACCTGATGATACATCAACGTTTCGATCCCGCGGTCGGCCCAGTCTTGCAGGATCCGCGCCCGCGATAAGGCCGCGAGCAGCCCCCCGTGACCATCCGGACTCAGCGCCAGTTCCCCCGGCGCGCTACAGAGCGGCACCCCGGTCACGGCATCGACCGCCGGGAGGTGTCCTTGCTGAAACAACCGCAGATCCTCGGCGGGCAGCCCGAAGTTGCGGTGTTCGGCGAAGTACGCGGCGGTCTCGGCCTGGGTCGCGGCACTGGTCATCACGGCATAGGGAATCGCCGCGCCGGTTTGTCGTCGGCGGGTCTGCAACTGCTCCACGAACCATTGAAACAAGGTTTTGCCGCTCAATGGACCGATCGGAAACATCCCCTTGGGCAGGGGCGAGCCCAAGCGGGTTCCCTGTCCCCCGGCGACGACGATCACTCCGACTTTTCCCGCGCGCAACCAATCCAGACCGCGTTCCCGGGCTTCGCGCCACCGGGCTTCATCGTCGGGTGTTTGCGGCAGCCGGACGAGCTGCCGAGGTGGTTGGGCGCGGGAGGCTAGCGCGGTTCCCGCGAGATCGGGGAGCGCTGCGTCTCCGAAAGCTTGCACCGTCAAACGATAGACCAAGTCCGCGTCGACCGCATCCAGCTCCGTCAGCAAACGAGCCGCCTCGGGGTCAGAGCGGGAGGCCAAGGTCCGGCGACAGGCGTCGAACCGCTCCCGTTGCCGTTGGGCGAGCTCCTCGATGTCGAACGGGACGGGCATCGTGGGAATTTCGGGAAGAGTAAGCCGCCCACCCGATGGGGGTGGACCGGAGAATCCGCAGCGGAGATTATTGTCCCCCACCAGTCAGCGGGCTAGATCAAGCGGGATACCGGCGTGACGGCTCAGGCAAGAATGATCCGATTCGACGCATCTCATTTTACGGATAGAAGATGCGATCAACACCCATTAGCGGAATGGAACCGAATCGGGTGATGGCCGAAGCCGAGATGGCGTCTTGTCCGCCTGCATTTCGACAGGCACCCGCTCGTCCAGGAGTGGGGTGGCCGGGAAAACCGGGGTTTTTCGCAAAAGACTTGAATTGACAGCTTGGGATGACTCGATATGATGCGGTATAGGTTCTACGGGAACATTGGTTCCCACACGGGTTGAGAGACGCAAGACGTTCCCCGCATTCGCTGCTCGAGCCTTGGCGAATTCCCCCACTCACGGTGACATCGTACTGGGCGACTAGGTCACGTTCCGACTTCGGAGCCACCTTGTCAACCAGTGTTCCTCGTGATGGAATTCCTTTTCGACGGCGAAGCTTCTGATGCTCGAGCCTGCCTTCGCATTCTCTGAAGACTGCGGATGCGAAGGGCCCGAAGCAATCAGGGTTCCATCGGGGTGTCCAACCTTTCAACGTAAGTTCGAACAAGCATGCGGGTTCGGACGTGTGTCGGACAAGTGGTCATTCCGCTCGCGGTGACGTTTCTTGGGTCAGCTTCGGGCTAAGGACATGCCGTCCGGCGGACGGAATTCCAAGGCGTCCCGCCGCCACATGACCGGTGGCTGAAATGCCCCGAGGAAGCTCGGACCCTGGGCCCTCTATCCGACGCATACCGTGAAAGCATGAAGACTTCAGTCGATCCACAAGCCACCTGGCGCCGAACTCGTCACGTCGACGACTCGATCTGTTTGCTCTGAGGTGGTTTGGAAGATTGGTCCCAAGCAGACTGGAATCCGGTTGTCGGGTTGGACACGGCACAAGGCTGGCCATCAATCGGCGCTGATGGGGATCAAGACCAAGGTCGATTGCGACTATCGGAAGACGAGACGACCAGCTTGGTCCATCGACGCATTTCGTTGCGGCGGTCCCTTGGCCTAGCGGCGGTCGTCGCGGAGCTGGCTGGCATCGCAAAGCCAATCGGCATCGTGGGGCGAGTGGCGTGGCGCATGGGACGCGGGTTGCGAACAAGCGGCTCCCTGACGGTGGGGAACCAGCCACGATCGATGGTGATGACCAGTCGGCCCTGACGACTCGACGTCACCCCGACATGCTGATCGTATGACGGCTTCGGCTGCGTCCGAAGCCGTCTTTCGGCTCGATCGGATCCCGCGGGGTCGGATCGAAGCCCGGCCTGGCGAATCCAGGAGGCCTTGATGCGGCAGTTTCAGGCGACGGCCGCGGCCCAGAAGGCAAAGGCCGCCGAAGAAGTCAAGCAGCTGCTGGTGGGCGCCGGCGTGGTCGCCGCGCTAGCCTGGCTGCTCGCGGCCAGATAGGAGTGCGAAAAGATGATTGCCGAACACTTCGAGCCAGATCGCATTTGCGTTGTACGCCGACGCAAGCGCGACGGGCTGGGCATGCACTTCGGCGTGCTCATGCCCGATCAGTCCGTGGTCGACTTCAACGCAGACACTGGCGTTCGCCACACCGACTCGGGCACCTTTGCTGAGGGCCTGGATGTGGAGATTGTGCGCGTGGTCGACCCTGCGCGCAGACCGCTCGTGCACCAGCGGGTATTCCACGCGCTGGTGAGCCCGCCGCGGTACGACGTCTTGCAGATGAACTGCGAGAAGTTCGCCAACTGGCTCACCGGG
>CAYRVS010000110.1:0-17604 GCA_964427725.1 uncultured Planctomycetaceae bacterium
CGGGGCGCTCTTCCAGGATCGCCGAGACGAACTCCCACACCAGGTCGTACCGGAAGACGGTGCTCGGCTTCCCTTCGGCGGGATTCCGCGGGCTCGCTTTCGGCTTCAGGAACTCGGCGGGGACGGCGACCTTCTCCATCGACCCGCCGTGCTTACCCAGCAGGATGTGGTTGGGATCGACCAGTTGATAGACCGCCGAGCCTTCGCTGCCGTTGACCTCGGCCCACTCGAATCCGACCCCCTGATTGTGGTGCCCCTTCATCAGGGTCGAGCCTTCCCAGACGCCGACCGCGCCGCACTTGAATCGGCCGATGAGGGCCGACCAGTCATCGACGTTCGACGGGTCGCACGTCTTGCCGTCGGCGGTGACGGTCCGCGGCGCGAACGTGGCGACCGCGCCGCAGACGCTGTCGATCGGCCCGAGCAAGTCCTGCGCGAAGTCGATCCGATGGATCGTCATGTCATACAGGTCCCCCGCCCCGGCGAGGTGTTTGTACTGCCGCCAGCCCCAGCTTGTTTCGGGGAGATCGAGGAACCGCTGACTGCGGAAGTGTCGCGGCGTACCGAGCGCCCCGGTCTTCAGGAGATGCCGCAGATAGATCATCGACGGCGCGAAGCGGTAGGTGAAGGCGGTCATATGCCGGACGCCGCGGTCGCGGGCGGCGTGGAACATCTCGCGGGCTTCGACGAAGTTGAGGCCGAGGGGCTTTTCGGCCATCACATGCTTGCCGCCGGCGACGCAGGCGAGAGTGATCGGTTTATGGGTGAAATTGGGGGTGGCGATGATCACCGCGTCGACGTCGGGATCGTTCGCGACCTCTTCGTAGCTGGTGGTGTACTTGACCGGCCCCCATTCGCGCTTGCGTTGATCGAGCAGCGCCTGATTGGGATCGCAGACGGCGACGAGCTTGGCCCGCGGATCGAGATTGATGCCGGGGACATGATGGAAATCGGAGACCAAGCCGGCCCCGATGATGCCGATGCGAACCTGCGCGCTCATGGATGTCGTGTTTCAAGGATGGACGAGACCCCCGGCGACGGCGGCGATCACGTGTCCGCAAGGGGAAAGGTCAAGGTGTACCCGTTGACGGAAGCCCCTGCAACCGTTGGATGTAGGCGACGGCCTCGGCGGATGTGGTCACTTCGCCGTTCAATTGGGCGTCGCGGGCCTGCTCGAGCCATTCCTTGAACCGCGGCCCCGGCGCGAGCCCCAGTTGAATCAGTTCCCGACCGGTGACGAGCGGGGGCGGATCCAGGACCTCCGGCGGCGTGCGGCGGAGATACTCCTCGGCGAACAAGACGGGATGAAGCTCGCGTCCGGTCGCGAGCAGCCACGCATGGGTCAGCGCCAGCAGCGCGTCCCGATACGGATGGGCCAGCGTCCGCTTGAGCTGGGCGGCGGTGAGTCGATCGGCCTCCAGCAGCGCCCCTTGCCGCATGACAAGCCAAGTTGTTTGATCGATTTCCGCGTTTGAGAGCTTCCAGCGTTTGCCGATTCCCTCCACGACCGCGGGCTCCAGCCGATGCAGCAGCGCCGCCAGGGCCAACTCGAACGACGGAGTCTCCAGTAGCGACAGCATCCGGCATTCGACCGGCGGATCGCTGCCGTCGTCCCACAGCGGCAGAAGCTCGGGGAGGCAGACCGCGAGGAGCCCAAGTTCATGGCATAGCGTCAGCGCCCGCGTGCGATGCCGATCGGTCAGCATCCGGCGGAGCTCCATCGCGATCCGTTCCGCGCTGACGACGGTCAGTTGCGACGCCATGTCGGCGACGGCGGCGGCGGTCGCGGGATCGAGCGCGAACTCCAGCGTCGCCGCGAACCGAACCGCGCGCAGCATCCGCAGCTTGTCCTCGCGCATCCGCGCGGCGGGTTCGCCGATCGCGCGGATCACGCCGCGCGCGAGATCCGCCTCGCCGCCGACGAAGTCGAGAATCCGGCCTTCGACCGGATCGTAGAACATCCCGTTGATGGTGAAGTCGCGGCGAAGGGCGTCCTCCTCGGCGGACGAGAACCGCACGCCGGTCGGTCGGCGGCCGTCGAGGTATTCGAGATCGGTGCGGAACGTGGCGACCTCGACCTGCCCGATGTTCCGCGGCCCCAGGACGACAATCACCCCGAAGCTTTCCCCGACGGCAAGGGTCTTGCGCGGGCCGAAGATTTCACGAACCTGTTCGGGCCGCGCGCTGGTGGCGACGTCGTAATCCTTGGCCGACCGCTGCAACAGCAGATCGCGGACGCAGCCGCCGGCGAAATAGGCCTCGAACCCCGCCAACCGCAGGCGCTGGACGATGTCGACGGCGAAGTCTCGCAGGGCCGGAGGCATGCGCGGATTATGGGTGATCATCATGGAATCTGAAAGAAGCCCGGGGAACGCTTTCCCCGGGCTTCATGTTGACAACCCGATCACGCGGCGGGTTCAGATCCGATCGAGTCCGTCGACCCACCGCGCAAGTACGGCGTTGGTTTCGGCATCGGGATAGACGGCGGGGTCCCCCAAGGCCTGCGTCAAACTCGCGGGGTAGCCCCGTTTGCGGAGCGCGGTGATCGCCGCGGGCCATTGCGCCCCCTCGACCGATTTGCCTCGGACCAGGGCATGGATTTGCAGATCGCGTTCCGGGGCGTTGTCGGGGACGCTTCCCAGCGGCGGAGCGTCGATGAGCGCGAGGCCTTTGACCAGATCGGGCTGCCGGAACGCCACGACCGCGGCCATCCGCGCTCCCAGTCCCTGCCCCGCCAACACAATCCGCCCCGCATCGATCGGATAACGCTCGCGCAGATGTTTGATGAGGTCGAGCAGGAACTCTTCGTCATTGGGGGACCACCCCTGGCTCGTCGCGCGCGGGGCGACCACGATCAACCCTCGGCGATCAGCCTCGCCCGTCCACGCCGAAAACAGGGGCTGCTCCTGCGGGTTCAACGGGGGATGCAGATAGACGACGAGCCCCAACGGCTGATCGGGGTGATAACCCGCCGGCACATACCACTGATAGTCGCGGTCGTGCCCCGCCAGCGTCTCCGACAATCGGCCCGTCTTTGCCTCCGCCGGTTGGTCCTGAATCCCGAAGACCGGATGCGACGGCAACTCGGCCGGGACGGTTTCCGGCGGGGCCGCGATCGTGACCGTCACGTCACTGGTCGCGCCGCCGCGCTGAATCGTCAACGGCAGCATCGTCCCCAATCGCTGGCGGCTGATCGATTCCCGCAGTTCTTGCGCGGATGCGACCGCCGCCCCTTGCACATGGGTGATGACATCCCGCGGCTGCAACCCCGCTGCGGCGGCGGGTGAATCAGGCCAGACGAAGCGGATCGCCACACCGGCCGTCCCCGGCGCGCGGTTCGGCGCGATCCCCAACGAGCCCGGCGTGTAGGGGAGCAGTTCCCCAGCCAGCTTGGCCTCGACCGGGACCGTTTGCTCGCCGCGACGGACCTCGAACCGGACGACATCGCCCGCATACTTCGTCCCGAAGACCTGCCGGAATTCCGCCATTCGCGTGATGGCCCGGCCATCGACCCTGACGATCCGATCGTCGGCCTTGAGCCCCGCCTCTTCCGGCGACCCGAACCGCACCCGGTCAATGATCGGCTCGCCTTGTAGCAGATCCTTGCCGCGAAACGACACGCCCAAGAGTCCGGGGAGCAGATCTTCGCCCCCTTTCAGACGCTCGACGAGCGGCAGCAGATCGACCAGCGGCACCGCGAACCCAATCCCCGAGTCGTACCATTCGACCCCCGCGGTGTCGCTTGATTCATGCGGCGACAGCGGCGCGAGAATCCCCAACACGCGGCCCTGAACATCGACCAACGGGCCGCCGTAGTTGACGGGCGAAATCTTCGCATCGGTCTGCAGCGCCTTCCCCCAGACCCGATTGAGCGCGCTGACGATCCCCACCGATACGCTGGGCGTCTCGGCGTCGAACGTCCGACCCAGCGCGATCGCCCATTGACCGACGCGGAAACTCTCCCGCGGCGCGGCGGCCGGGACCGGCAGCCGCTCGGCTTCGACCTTCAGCAGCGTGATCATCCGCTGGCGATCGGTCGCGATCTGCCGGGCCGCGAGTCGCCGACCATCGGGCAGCGTCACCAGGATGGAGGTCGGCTGCGAGACGAAATGGAACGCGGCGGAGAGCATGTATCCGTCTTCGCCGATGACCAGGCCGGTCGTCGCGCCGGCCGAGACCAACCCGGGTTGCAACTGCTCGCGGCCGCCGACGGTGTCGATGCGGACGACCGACGGGGCGACCAACGCCGCCGCTTGCTGAATGGCCCGTTCGGTCAGGGCTTCGGCGTCCCCGGCCGCGAGGCAACAGATCATCAACCAAGCGGCCGTCACGCGGAAATCCTTGCTACCAGGGAAGAGTTCAAATCCGAAACTCGAAATCCGAAGGAAATCCTAAATCTCAAGCACGAAACATGACAACGTGGTTGAAGGACGCCTCCGACGGGAACCACGAAACGCACGAAAGTTCACGAAATCATCGCCATGGATGACAGGTTCCTTTTCGTGCCATTTCGTGTGTTTCGTGGTTGCTCTTCTCCCAACTGACCACCGTGTCTCAACGTTCTTCCCGCGGCGTCGTCAACGTCACCGTGACGAGTTGATCGTCGCGGCGGACGACCATCGTCAATGGGTCGCCTGGTTCCAGCCGGCCGAGTTCCTCGAGCAGGACGCGGCACGACGGGATCACGCGATCGCCGACGAACACCACGAGATCGTTGGTCCGCAGTCCTGCATCGGCCGCCGCCGAACCGGGGATGACCCGGTCGATGTAGGCGGGGGTGCGGGCGACGACATCGGGGACCATCACCAGTCCGAAATCGCGCGGGGCGAATCGGCGGACCGTCACGGCGGGTTCGTCCTCGGGCCGGGGTCGGGGCTTGAATCGCCCGGTGACGATCTCCTCGATCGGCGTCCGCAGTTCCGAGACGGGGACCACGTAATTGAGCCAGGTATGCGTGACGTTGTTTTTCAGTTCCTTGCCGAGCATCCCCAGCAGGCGACCGTCGCGGGTGGTGAGGACGCCCCCCGCCGCGCCCGAGTTGTTGGTGACGGAATCGACGACATAGATCGGCCCGCTGTAGGGGGCGTCGAAGACGCCGCGACGGGCGGCGAGCTTGGTCTTCGCGGCGATCACCCCGTGCATCACCGAGACCGGTTCATCCCCGGTGGCGACCTTGAAGACATTGCTGAAGGCGAGAACGCTCGCGCCGGGGCCGGCTTCGCCCGTCTCTTGGGTCAGGTCGAAATGGGGCAAATCCTCGGCGTCGATCTTCAGGATCGCGAGATCCATGGAGGGCTCCGCGCCGACGATCGTCCCCATGAAGCGTCGGCCGTCATGCAGGACGACCGTCACCGCGTCTCCGTCGAGGATATGACTCCAGACGGTCGCGATGTGCCCCTGCGGCGAAACGAGAAACCCGCTGCCGTAGGCGTACAGGTTCTTGCGGCCCCCGGCCCCAAAAATCTTCACCAGTTTGGGGGCGACGGCGTCGATGGTGTCGAGCGACGTTTGCCCCCATGCGAATGGCATCGGCGCGGCGGCCAGCCACAGGCTCGCCCAACCCAGCATCAACCTCCGCAGGCCGGACAGGCGATTCATCAGCGGCTCTCCGGCGTGGGGGTCGGCAGAAACTCGACGGCGGAGACACGGAAGGTGCCGAATTCCCGCACCCCGCTGCGGACCGAGAACGACGACGGGAACGGTCGCCCGCCGAAGTTGTCGACGGCGTGAATCCGGAACTCGCAGGCATCGACGTCGCGGGCCAAAGTGGCGTCGAACCCGACCAGGGAACGATCCTCTTTGTGGAACAACCAGCGGGTTTCGACCAAACCGAGTTGCGTCCGCAGGATTTCGACCTGCGGCCCGACACCCCCCAGCGGCTCGCTGCCCAGATAGTCGACCACGCTGAACGCCTCGCGGCCCGTCGTCAGCAGCAACTTGAAATGAACCAATGCCGCGAGAAGCCCTCCCGAACCGGGCGGCTCATCGACCGGATCGGACCCGTCCCACGGGAGAAAGTAGACCTGCTTCTCGCCGATCTTCAGGCCCGCGCCTTGCTCGGCGATGGTGCAGACGAACGGTTGCCCGTCGGCGAGCGTCCCGGCGAACTTCCAGCGGCCGCCCAGCGTCTGCAACACGGCGAACGGCGCAAGGGACTCGAGCAAACGGTCCTGGGCCACCTGATTGAAGTGATAGTTGGCATACCCGGCCTTCTTCACGAAAAGATGCTTGTACGCCTCCGGGGCCGCGGGGCCTTCGTCATCGTGCGGGTTCCGGTCGGGCAGCGGATCACCCGGTTTACGCGGCGGCGCTTCGGGACCGGGTCGCGGCGGGCCCTCCTCCGGGCCGGCCTGACCGGGCAGCATCTCCGTCGCGCGGTGCAACGGCCGCAGCTCCACCATGATGTCGGTCTTTTGCCCGTCACGCCGATAGGTCAGCGGCAGCTTCCAGCCATCCGGGTAAATCCCCAGCACGTTTTTGAACTGGTTCGCGGAACCGATCGACCGGCCGCCGAACGAAACGATCTCGTCCCCCGCGCGCAAACCGCGGCGATAGGCCGAAGAGGTTTCCAGAATGTCGTCGACCACCACCTGCCGATCGAAGTTGGTGGTGACGGTCGCCCCCAGGGTCGCGTGATCGACGATCCGGCCCCCTTTCAGCCCGTCCAGGAAATGGCTGATCTGATTGATCGAAATGGCGTACCCCGCGCCGACGTTCACCCGGCCGCGCTTCTCGAACGAACCACGGCCGTTGATGCCGACCAATTCACCCCGGGCATTGAAGAGCGGGCCGCCCGAGTTCCCCGGGTTGATCGACGCGTCGGTTTGGATGCAGTCGGCATATTCCAGAAACGTTCCCGCCGGATACTGATACCGATGGACGCCGCTGACGATCCCCGCCGTCACCGTCGGATGAAAATCGGTCGCGAGGAGAAACGGATTCCCCATCGCGAAGACCCACTCGCCGACCCGGACCTGGTCGCTGTCTCCCAGCACGGCGGCGGGGAAATCGTCGCGACCAAGGAGCTTGATAAGCGCGACGTCGCCGGTGGGATCGATCCCGACGATCACGGCGTCATACAGTCGGCCGTCATTGAGGCCGCACTTCATGAAGTCGCCGGCCCCGCTGGTGACGTGGAAGTTGGAGAGGGCCCAGCCTTCGGGGCTGATGAGGACGCCCGACCCGCCCCCGTCCCCCGACGACGAGAAGATCGCCACGACCGACGGGGCGACCCGTTCGATCATCGCGACCCGCTCGGCTTCGGCGTCAAGGACCGGCGGTTCGACCGCGACGGCGATCCGGGGGAGACCCAGCCAGAGCGCGGCGAGACACAGTCCCGCGCTCAAAGAGGCGTGACACCGCGTACGATCTGTGGGATCCGGTCGGCCGACTGCGACGTCCTGTCTCATTTCAGCACCTTCAAGTCGCCCAGATGGACGCGATCGCCGATATCGAGCTTCCCTGCCCCGTAATCGACGAGGATTTCGAGTTCGAGCACGCCGGCGACCGCCAGGTCGAGCGGAATGGGGGGTTCGCCCGCGCGGACATCGGCGTCGAACAGGACGCGCTTGTCGCCGCGGATCGTCAACCGCGCGTTGTTGATCGCCGGTTCGGGATTCGGGGCGAGATCGGGATCGAGCCCGGCGACGGCGGTCAGGCGCCGATAGTTTCCGCCCAAGCGGTAAATCAGCCGCGTCTTGGAATGGAGCGCGAGCCCCTTCGCGAACGTGCGGGTTCCCACCTTGATCGGGCGACCGAAGAGATTGCGATCACGACCGTAGGGCCAGTCTCCGCCGACGCCGAAGTACGGGACATGTTCGACATCGCGCGGTTCGATCGCCGAAAGATAGAGCACGCGGCCCGCGCTGTAGTCGACTCCGCGCAGCCCCGCCGGGGGAATCGAAACCGCCGTCGTCGACCCCGCCAACACCGCTTCCCAACGGTCGGCGGTCCAGGCGACCGAAGTGACGGAGAGGGTGTCCCCATCGGCGAGCTCGAGCTTCAAAGACGCCGGGGTCTTGGTCGGCGCGGGAGCGGCGTAAATCCAACCGAAAATGCGGGGGCGTTTGACGTCGATCTCGTCGCCGTCGAAGCGGAATTTCAAGGTCGCTTCGTCGAGCGCGCCGATCACGCCGTCGAGATGATCGAGGACATCTCCCTTCCGGACCACGAGGTAGTCCTGCTTCTTCTCACGTTGGACCAACTCGGCCCAGGCGGCGCGGACGGCGGGGTCTTCGGGGGCGAACCGCACGCTGCGGATGCGGGCCCGATCCAGCGGAAGCGCTCCCAACGTCGCATGGTTGAGATTGAGCCGATCCGCCGATGCGGTCGGGAGTTCCCCATGCAAGCGCGTGCCGTCGTGGAAGTCGACGAGGACGGGAGTCTCGGTCGCCGCGGCGATCTCCGAAGGCGCGGTCGTGGCGGCGACGGCGTCCGCGGCGGTCGCCACACGCCACGCGAGCAGTTCGGTCGCGGGCAAGGTCGTGTTCCGACCATCCCGCTCGAGTTCCAGCGTGGTCGCCGACAGACTCGTCAGCCGGCCGGTGAGGGCTTCCCCGGCGAGCGTGGTCACCTCGATCGTCGGCCCTTGGCCGAGAACCAGCGATAACAGCAGCGTGATGATCAAGGGTGGGAACTCGCGGACAAGAGTCGGAGGAACAACGTGGAGATCTCACCGGCCGGGATCAGGGGGGACTGGCGGGACGGTTGGCCAGCTTCTTGAAGTAGGTCTCGATCGCCTGTCGGTAATGCGACGGAAACTCGCGGTTGATCAGGTTCTTGGCGGCGGCCTGTTCCTTGGGCGGGAGGTCGCCCCAATTCCCTTCCTTGCGAAAGGTTTTGTCGTCGGTCTCGCCGGGGGCCGTCGACCCCTTGATCGTGCTGTCTTCGGCGGGGCTCGAGGACTGATTGGCGTTGCCCGACCCGTTGCCGCCTCCACCGCCCCCCTGCTGCGCTTCCAACTTTTTGATCAACTCATCGAGCTGCGAGACGATGCGGTCCTGCACGCCTTGCACCTGCTCGCCGGTGCGACCGAGATCGAGCCGGCGTTCCGAATCACTCATCAGCCGGGCGACCTCGTCGAGCGATTGGGCTTCCAGCCCGGTCAACTCCGTCCGCATCAGTTCGGCGACCGTGGCGTACCGCGGGGGAACGTCCTGCGTGTGGTCGAGCAGGTCGGCGAGCGCCGTCGTCGCCTCGGGAATTTCGAGGATCTCGTGCGCGGCGACGGCCCGATAGAACAGAACTGTGGCGGGGTCGATCAGGACGGCGACATCAAGCCCCGTCAGCCGCGTCAACGCTTCGTCGTACTGACGCTGCTCGGCGAGCATCCGGCCGAGATAGCCCCGGAGGTTCTGCTCGATAAAGCGGTCATCCGCCGTCTGGGCGATGATCGCGTCGAGCCGCTCGAGCGCCGCGGGGTGGACCACTTCGCAACTTTTGGTGAACCCGGCGAGTTCCGGGATGGCGAGTTCCCATGACGCGAGCGCGGCGTCCCAGACCGCGGTCGGATTGTCGAGCCCGGCGGCCTGATCCCACAACTGCGTGACCTGCGCGAGCCCGGCGTCGGTCAGCTTCCGTTTACGGGCATCCTCCAGCACCCGCGTGCGGACTTCGGCGGCGGGCCACGGCGTGATGAGTTTGCCCTTCCCGGTCTTAGCCGCCGCGGGCTGTGGACCCGCTGACGGAGTTTGTCCATCCGCCGGGCCGCCGGCCGCCAGGACGAACCCGCCGAGGAGCGTGAGTCCATACCACCAACGACGCGCGCGCCGCGGCGCGCCGGCGTTCATCGACAACATTGGCGGGTCACCGGTCATCGTCAGCGGCCTCGTTCCTTGAATCCTAGGCGTCAACGTCCATGTCCTGATGCGGTTCAGCGAATCGGGAGTAGGGATGAGCGAGTAGCCAGACAAAGGCGGTTGACTATTTGGCGTTTCTGGCTATTCGCTATTCCCTACTCCCTACTCGCTCCTCCTACTGATTCCGTCCTGTCGCGAGGTCGTCGGTCGTTTGCTGAATCTTCGCCTGGCGGGCCGACAGTTCGCGGAGTTGGCCCAACAGGTCGGGATCGTCGGCTTGTTCCCCGTCGACCATCCGGCCGAGTTGTTTGGTGCGGCGGTTCACGCGGTATTGCAGCGACCGCAGCATCTTCAGTTCGGCGATCGCGTCGACCAACGCGGGATCGGCCGATTCCCCGGGGGGCTGTTGGCCGGGCGGCGGCTTGTTCTTCGCCTTCTCCATTTCCTTCTGCAACGAATCGAGAATCTCTTCGAGGCTCTCGATGACATCCTTTTGAATCGACTGCGTCAGTTCGCCGACATCGACCCGCTCCAGCCGGCGGGCGCTGGTGAGCATGTCGTTCTGAATCTGGACGACCGCTTCCGGAAAGGCGATCGACGAGCCTTCCTCTTTCAACAGCGTGAGGGCCTTCGCGGCGAGGAGCGCGACCTCGTCCTGCGCGCGGGCCAGTTCGATGCTGCGGCTGCGCTGGCGGTCGGTCCGCTGGTCTTCGGGGATCGCGGCGAGCCCCAAGGTGCCGTTGTGAACGTTGATCTGCCGAGCCAGCATGTCGCGGAAGCGGGCCTCGAGCGCGGCGAGGAGGAGCTCCTGCTCTTCCTCGCGGAGTTGCCGCAGGATCTCCTCCAGCTTCTCCTTCGCCTTCTGCAGTTCGGCGAGGGCCTGATCCTGCCGATCGGATGCGGCGGCGGCTTGCTTGTCCTTCAACTCTTCAATGGCCCGTTCCATCTGCTTGCGGGCCTGTTGCAATTCCTCGCGACCGGCGGTCTGTTTCGGCCGGTCGGACGGACTCGCGGCCTGTTCCTCCTGCGGCGTCGCCCCGTCCTCCATGGGCGAATCTCCGCCCATGGGAGGTTGCCCTTCCTGCGGTTGGGAGTCGCTGGGCTTCCCGGGGGATGGTTTGGACTGAGACGGCGGGGATTGCGAGTCCGACGGCGAGGACGATTTCCCGCCCCCCTCGCTCGGCGGGGACTCGTCCATCGGCGGTTGATCGGCCGGATTCTTGGCGGGGTCGTTCGGCATGCCGTCCTCTGGCATACCATCCTGTGGCATGCCGTCCTTGGGCATCCCGTCGGCGGCGGGCTTGTCCGGCGTGGGTTGACCAGCCCCTTCCGATGGCGGCTTGGTGGAGTCGGGCTTCGATGCATCACCCGGTGCCGGTTCCCCGGGAGATGGGGTCTCGTTCGGCTTGCCGGACTCCCCGGACGAACCCTCCTTGCCGGCGGTTCCTTCCTTCGCGGCCTTCTCGGCGTCCTGCTTCTGAATCTTGTCGAGGAGCTGCCGGGTCTGCTCGGCGACTTTCGACTGTTCGCGGGAGCTTGGTTCGCCGGCCCCTTGCCGTTCGGTCAGCGCCCGCGCGTAGGTCTGCTTCGAGATCAGCTTGTCGACGTCACGGATCAACCCGGCGATCCGCTGCTGTTCCGCGAGAAGTTCGTTCTGCCGGTCCTCGCTTTGCAGCAGGGTCAAGAGGACTCGCATCTGTTCGGCGATCGCCTCTTGGCCGCCGATCGCGTCGCCGAGTTGTCCGGTTTCGAGCTGTCCGACGACCTCGGAAAACTGGTCGTGGATTCGGGCTTCCTTGCTCTTGCCGAGCGCGCGGATCAGGAGTTCGGCCCGATCGGGGTCGGTCTTGCGGAGGTAGTCCGCGAGCTGCAGCAGCGTCGCCTCGAACCGTTGGAATCGCAGGGCCAGCAATTCCTGCCGGGTCGCGAGCGAGGGGGGGGCGTCGGTGACGCCAGCCGTTGTCGATTCAGGAGACGCGGCCGCCGGATCGGTCGCGGACTCCTGACCGACCAGGAGGCCGGGAGCCGGGATCGTCAGCACCAGTCCCCAGACTGCCGCGATCTTGAGCAGTCGGAACCTCCGCATTCCGCGAGGCGGCATGGCGGCTGACATCGTTTCTCCCTCCGTTCGAGTCCGCGCGGCGGCCCGCCCCGTCATTCCAAGGCCTTCAGGGCTCGGGCTTTCCGTTCGGTCTTCGTCTCCTCCGTCAGTTCATCATGACCGGCCATGATGGCCTTGAGCAACTCCAAGGCCTCTTGAACTGTCTCCAAACGACGCATTTCAAGCAACACCTGTTCCAGCGTTTGGATCACGCCGGCCAGTTCTGTTTGGGATCGGTCGAGCGGCGGCCCCGGGTCTTGCCCTTTCTGGTTCGCCAGCGAAAAGAGGCCCAAGGTCGCGTCGACCCCGGGGAGCCCCGTCGTGTTCACCCCCGACAGCGGGCCCAGGATTTTCGCCTCCAACCGCGCCATGTTCTGCGGGGTCTCGGCGGCGTTGTTCACCAGTTCGTCCCGAATCTCGCGGAAGGCCTGCTCGACCGCGAGCAGCTCCGCCGCGTTTTTGCGAACCGCAAGCAGCGACCGCTCCCCGCACGCCAGCAGCTCCCCGGCGGTTTGTTGACGGGACTCCCCGGTTTGCGTCATCACCGTGCCGGCCCGCTCGCGGTGGGCCTGCAGATCACCCTGCAGCGACTTCAGTTCGGTGACGATCTGCTCGAACCGCTTCCGGAGATTCAATTCCTTGGCGTAGAGCAGTGACAGCAGTTCCTCGACCGACACGATGTTGAAGACGAACTTCTGACTGCGTTGCTCGTTGGGGCCGTACAACGTGTCGCCGTCGGTGGCGTGGACCGTGATCGTCAGCCGCTGTTTCAGCGACAGATCGAGCGGCAGGACGTCGAACGGTTCAAACGCCTCGCCGGGACTGCGCGACAAGGTGAATTCCCGGCTCGCGGGGGGCGGCGGATTGACGAGGTCGCGGGCTTGCCATTCGGTCGCCTGATCGACGACGTACTCGAACCGGGCCGACGCGAGACCGTATTCGTCGCGCAACTGGCCGACGAACGGAATCCGCGCCTGCCGGGTGATCGCGTTCGAGATCCCCTGCAGCCCGACTTCGACGACGGGGGGCTGATCGACCTGCGCGTTCAGGACCAGCCGCAACGGTTCGGGGCTCGCGATGCCGTCGACGTCCTCGAGATGAATCCGCACGGCGGGATCGGCGGGCCATGGGAGCGGAAGGGTGGCGTCAAGGCCGGCAGCGGCGCGTTCCCGCAGCAACGCCTCGCCGTCGCGCAACAACTGGAACGGGAAGCGGAACGTCAAGCCGTCGGCGGCCAGAGCTTCGGGGGGCGTCCAAGGCAGGACCAGTTGCGGCTGGTCGTCCTTCGCGCGAATTGTCAGCAGGCCCGCGACCGGTCCCTCGGGGGCTTCGCGGCGGAGCGACCATTCCATCCGTTCGCCGGCGGCGTCGAATTCGATGCGGACCCCCGCGAGCGGTTTGTTCGCGCGTCCGACGAAGAGCGCTTCGGTCCCCAGCGGCAATGTCTGCTGCGAGCCCAACAAGGGGATCGCGGTGCGCGTGGGGCGCCCCTGTTCGGGCGGGAGGTTGAGTCCGGTGTAATTGGGATAGAGGGCCTGCAGTTCGAGCGCTTCGAGCCGCGGCGGCTCGACGATCTCGACCCGCCAGGCTTGCGGACTGGCGAAGTCGCCGCCGGTGACCCAGAACTCGAGGTCATCCAGGAGTCCGGGGAAGCCCTGCAGAAAGCGACCGTCGTCGGTCGGGGTCAGATAGGCCCGCTTCCAACTCGCGCCCCGGAGGCGATAGTCGAGCCGAACCCGTTCGGGGGTTCGCTTCCCTTCGGCGGCGACGAACTGCAATTGGAGATCGCCCCCGCGGGGATGGCGATAGCGCTGGTCGGTAAAGTCGCGGAGCCGATCGCCGGGTTGGGTGACCGCCTGAACGATCAAGACCGTCTCGCGCGGCCAGTAGCTCGATTCGAGCCGCCAGTAGCCCGCGAGCCAGCGATCCATGGCGGCCCCGTTGACGACCGCGAAGCCGACGATCGACCCGGCGAGGACAATTGCGGCGACGATCGACCGCCGCAGAGGGAGGGGATTGAAGACCGCGGCGAGATCGAGCCGTTGGAGTTTGCGGCCGGCGTCGTTGATCGTGCGGGCGAGGAGCGCGTCGCCGAGTTCCCCGCTGGTGGAGCGGACTCCTTCGGCGGCTTCGACGGCGGTGATCAGGCCGTCATCGAGTTCGGGGAACCGGCGTTCCAGCAGTAAGGCGAGGGACCGCGTACGCAGGCCGCGCAACAGCCGCAGGCCCAGCCAAGAAATCCCGCCCGCCGCGAGGGCGACCAGTCCGCCGAAGAAGACCCCCGCCCGCCACCAGCGCGGCAGTTCCAACCGGCTGAGACCAAAATAGGCCCAATCGATGAGGAAGGTTCCCCAGAACAACAGCCCCGCGAGGACCACCCACAGCGCGAGCCCTTCCCACAAGAGATAACGGCGAATCCGCCCCCGCAATCGCGCGAGAGTCGCCGGCACGTCGGGTGGCAGGGGAAGGGACATTCGGAGATCCGTGGAGGGTCGAAGGTGGAGGGTTGAAGGTCAGAAGCGAAGTGCTGGTCCGGCCTTCGACCATCAACCCTCAACCTTCGACCGCACTACGCCAGTTTCAACAATTTTCGCAGGAGCCATTCCAGGGACAAGAGGCCGACCAACAGGTACATCACCCAGCCGCGGTCCCATAAGGTTTGGAGACGCTCGTCGATCATGAAGGGTTCCCCGCGCGGGGGGAGGAGCTCGGGGAGTTTCGTTGCCGCCTGTTCGATCGGGAGGTACTCGCCCCCGGTCTCGCGGACCAGATCCCGCAGCAACGTGACGTTCTGGCGGACGTCCTGATCCTCGAGCTTGGGGAGCGCGACGACGAGTTCCTCTTGCAATTGATCGTTCGATTCGGGGATGGGGAGTTCGATCCGGTAAACCCCCACGATGCTGGCGCGGAAGTCTCCCGCGAACTCGCCGGGGCGGGCGGGATCCTTCCGCAGTTTCGGCGCGGGCAAGACCGGCTTGCCGGCGGGATCGACGACGCGCAGCGCGACCTCTTCCAGTTCCAGCGGTTGGAATTGGGCATCGAGCAAGCGGGCGCGAATCCGCGCGGTTTGCCCGAGGAGCAGTTTCCGGGTTTCAGGGAGCAGGACGCCGCGTCGAGTCCCCCGTTTGGAACGGCCTTGGCCGACTTCGCGCAGGGTCTTGATCCAGAAGCGGTCGTAGTCGGCGTCGGAGACGGCCCGCAGCCGCCAGACTTCGGCGCTGCCCAAGTACAGCGATCGTCCCTGCCCGTAGAACTGCTGGGCCATCAGGATCGGCGCGCCATATTCGTTCTGGGCGCGCGGATCGCCGAAGCGGGCGAGGACCGTCGCCCCCGCTTTCGCCCCGGCGGTCGGATAGCAGCGATAGAACCCGGAGAATTCCTTCCAGCGCGCCAGCGACGTGACGGGATCGTCGGTCAATTGCAGGAACTCGGCCCGTTGGCCTTCCGGCGTGAACTCCAGCGGCCAAGGCTGACTCGAACCCTCCTCCGCGCGGACTTCGGCGACGAAGGAGTACAGAAGCACCGGGTAAAGTTCGCGCAGCGGCGCAAGCTGCTGCTGCAGGACCGTCGGTTGCTCGGCGGCCCCCGCCATCTGCACCGTGTTGACGTCCCCCGCGACGAGAATCAGCCCGCCCCCTTCCTGGTAGACCCAATCGGCAAGATGCTGCAACCCCTCGGCGGGAATCAGCCGCCAGTCGGGATCGAAGGCGATGATCACGTCGTATTCATAAAGGGCCTCGCGGGTCGCGGGAAACTCGGCGAGGAGCGTCTTCGATTCCTGACTGCTGCCGACGGACGCCGTTTGCAGCAGGACGTCGACCTCGCTCGACTTGTGCCGATGGAGCAGGTTGCGGACGAACTGATAGTCGCGCATCGGTCCGCCCGCGAGGAGCAATACGCGGGTCGGCCGATCGAAGACCCGGACCGACAAGGTCTGCTCGTTGTCCTGCTGGTTGAACTCGTTGACGGCGACGGTGGGCTTCGCGCGCAGCGAGTATTTCCAGCCCCCTTCCGCGATGGGCTTGATCGAGAACTTCAATTCCGAAGCCAAGCCGTCGGCGGGTAACGTGAGGGACTGTGACGCGAGGACCGTCGGCGGTTCGGTTTGACCATCCTGCGCGGCGAGGAGTTCGACCTGCGCGTCACGCCCCGCGAGACCCTGCCCTTGCAGATAGGCGACCAGATCGAAACTGTCGCCGAGTTGGACGTCGGTCGGCGATTGGATGTCGGCGATTTGGAGATTGATCGGCGGTTCGACGCCCCCCAACCCGACGGCGATGAGCCGGGTGTTGGTCGCGACGGCGCGATCGTGGACGGTGACGGGATCGACCCCGGCGTTCTGACCGCCATCGGTGAAGACGACGATCCCGGACAAGGTGCGTCCCGCCGACTGCCGCAGCACTTCGCCAAGCGCCTCCCCGAGACGGGTTTCGGTCCCCTGCGGTTCGAGGGGGGCCAACCAGGTCGCGGGATCGACGGGTGCCGCGGCCGCTTCGGCGGAGGGTGTGGTGTCGGACTCGGCGGGTCGATGGGGGAAGACCTGCCAGGGGCCTTGGAGCGCGGTGTCGAACGAGAAGAGGCTCACTTCATGGTCGCGCTGCAACCGGGTGATGAGCCGGTCTTGGTCGAGCAGTTGTCGGATCGCCTCCGACCGCGTGGGGCCGGTCGCCGTCAGATCGCCCCCGGTGACGGGATGCCGCATCGATAACGAGCGATCGACCAGGAGCACGACGCGGGAGGGCCGAAACGCCGAGCGTTGGGTCCGGTCTTGGGGATTGAGGGCGATGATCAAGAGGCCGCCGAGGGCCGTCAGCCGCAGGCCCGCCAGCAGGACGCGCCAGCCCCAAGCCAGTTCCTGGGCATCGCGGCGGTAGAGCCAGACGACCCAGGTGACGACCGCGAGACTGCCCAAGACGAGGAGCAACCCGCCAAGGGGGGAGTTGGGCCAGTCGAACTCGCGCGCGGTGAGGCTGGCGGCGGGTTCGGTCACCGCGAGCATGGTCGTGACAAAGCCGTGACTCATCCAGCCGTTCATGCCGGCACCCCCGCCATCCGTGTCCGGGGATGATAGCTCAACCGGTAGGCCCATGCCTGCTCGGCGAGCAACAAGGCCAACAGCGCCCACAGGATCGCTTGGCGGATCTCTGATCCCGCCTCTTCCCCTTGCAGCCATTGGAACTGGCCCGGTTCCTGGATGGCGATGCGGGTGGCGGACCCCAAGCGTTTCCGCAGATCGGCCGTGCTGGCGAGAGCCAGATCGCTTTCCGCCGCCGAGACATTGTAGGCGATCAAGCGTCGCTGCGCCGTTTGGCTTTGGTCGAGGAGCTGCACCTGATAGATGCCGGGTTCATCGGTGTCGCGGAAACTCGCCGCAAGAACCGCCGCCCCATTGGGGCTTCCCTCCGGAACCACGGGAGCCGCCTGCAACCGCGTCGTCCGGGCCCCGTCGGCGGCGGGTGCGGTGATTTCGACCGTTTCCAAATAAGCCGCCGGATCCAAGGCCAGTTCGATTGGTTCCCCCACCGATCGCAACGGCAACCCGCGATCCTGCCGCGCGACGTGCTTGAGCAATTCGAGTTGAAAGACGACATAACTCGGGTTACGAGCCCAATCGTTCCAAGTCGGATCGACCGTGCTCAGACAGGCGACGACGCGGCCTTGGCCCAACGGCTCCGCGACCAGAAACGGCGCGCGGTCCCGCAACCA
>CAYRVS010000111.1:0-17449 GCA_964427725.1 uncultured Planctomycetaceae bacterium
GTCTACCAGCGGTTCGCCAAGCTGATGAGCTGGGCCGACAAGTACCGCAAGCTGAAGGTCCGAACGAACGCCGACGAACCGAAGCAGGCGACGCAGGCGGTCTCGTTCGGGGCGGAAGGGATCGGCCTCTGCCGGACCGAGCACATGTTCTTCGACCACATCGACGAGTTCCGCGAGATGATTCTCGCGACCGAACTTGGGTCGCGGCAGAAGGCCCTCGCGAAGCTCCTGCCGTTCCAGCGGGAGGACTTCGCGGGACTCTTCCAGGCGATGGGGGGCCGGCCGGTGACGATCCGGCTGCTCGATCCGCCGCTGCACGAGTTCCTGCCGCACGAACATTCCGCGCAGCTCGACTTGGCGAACAAGACGGGGATTCCGTTCGACCACATCTCGAAGCGGGTCCGCGAGCTCCACGAAGCGAACCCGATGCTCGGTCATCGTGGTTGCCGGTTGGGGATCGTTTACCCGGAAATCACGGCGATGCAGGCCCGGGCGATCTTCGAGGCCGCCTGCCAGGTCAAGAAGCTGGGAATCGACGTCTTCCCCGAGGTGATGATTCCCCTCGTCGGCTACGTCACCGAGTTCAAGGATCAGGAAAAGGTGATCCGCGAACAGGCCGAGCTCGTCTTCAAGGAGCAGGGGCTCCGCTGCGAGTACCTCGTCGGCACGATGATCGAAGTCCCGCGCGCCTGTGCGACCGCCGACCAGATCGCCGGGGCCGCCGAGTTCTTCAGCTTCGGCACCAACGACCTGACGCAGACGACGCTGGGAATCAGCCGTGACGACTACGGCGGGTTCATCAACCACTACAAGGAACACGACATCGTGCCGAACGATCCGTTCCAGATGATCGATCAGACCGGCGTCGGCGCGCTGATGCAGATGGGGGTCCAGAAGGGCCGCGGCGCCCGCGAGAAGCTGAAGATCGGCATCTGCGGCGAACACGGCGGGGAGCCGTCGAGCGTGATGTTCTGCCACCGGATCGGGCTCGACTACGTGAGCTGCAGCCCGTTCCGCGTGCCGATCGCCCGCCTCGCCGCCGCCCAAGCGGCGATCGCCGACGCCAAGTGATGTTCGCCGAATGACATGTTGATGATCGAAGCCCAGGGAACGCGTTCCCTGGGCTTCTGCTTTTCTCACGCCGTGATTACTGAAAAACGATCGGCGTGGGGCAGAACCGCCGCAGTTTGTCCGCCGGGATCTCGATCCCCAAACCCGGCCGGTCGGGAATGGTTAAGTAACCTTCCGCGTCGAGTCGGAACGGTTCCGCGACCAAACCGTCGATGTACGCGCACGGCGTGAGATATTCGACGTACCGCGCGACCGGAATCGCCGCCGAGAACTGCAGATCGGCCGCGAGTCCCACCGCCGTGTTCCAGCCATGCGGGACGACCTGCACGTTGTGATCGGCCGCCAGCCACGCGATCCGTCGGGACTCGCTCAAGCCGCCGTTCTTGGTGCAGTCGGGCTGCAGGATGTCGACGGCCCGTTGTTCGATCCACGGCATGAACGCCTGCCGCCGCGTCAAAACCTCCCCCCCGGCGATCGGCACCGGCGACGTTCGCGTCAACTCGCGGTAGCCGTCCAGGTCATCCGGCGGCAACGGTTCCTCGAACCACGTGATGTCGTAGTCGGCAAGCATCGTCGCGGTCTTGCGCGCCCAGTTCAGCCCATGCGGCCAGAACTGTTCGCTCCCCCCGGCGTCGACCATCAACTCGACACCGTCCCCCACGGTGTTTCGCGCGGTCCGCACGAGGAGTTCATCGAAGCGACCATCCCGCCGCCCGAACGGCCGCCAACCCATTTTGATCGCCTTGAAGCCGCGATCGACCACGCTGTTCAAAGTCCGCTGCAAGGCGTCGGGTTCATCGAACAGGATCGACCCATACGGTTTGATCCGATCGCGATAGTTCCCCCCCAACAGCCGCGAGACCGGTTGCCCGCAGAGCTTCCCCATCAGATCCCACAGCGCGATGTCGATTCCGCTGATCGCGTGCTCGACCGCTCCGCCGCGCCCCTGCCAGAAACTCGCCTGCCGCAGCAGCTCGGTGGTCCGTTCGGGTTCGACCGACGAAGCCCCCCGCAGCAGCGGCCACAGCAACTCCACCGCCCCGATGACCAGCTTGCCCGAGGTGAAGCAACTCCCGTAGCCGACATGCCCGGTGTCGCTGCGGACGAGGATGAGCGTGTGGAGGTTCTCCTGCGGTTCATGGCCTTGCGGCCAACCGCCGTCGACCGTGGCTCCGGTGAGGGGATAAATCTCGACCGCCGTCAGCGTCATCCTGCGGGTTCCGTGCTCGGGGAGGGAACGAAGTGAGCGATGCCGATGATGTCTGGCCATAGGCCGGGGCACCCGCCCCGGCCACGGGTCGTTGCTCGCGGAGTACGGTCCGCCACCCACCATGGCGTCACATTGGCCTCGTCAAATTTATCCGAGGGATCGCGGCGGTCGCCACCCCGCCAACCGATCCCGACCGAGACCTCACGGTCTGCGATCGCGTCCTTGGTCGCCTTTCGCCCCCCCGCTACAATCCGCCCCGCCGTCGCACCATGGACCGGACGATCGAGGCGGAATGCTCTACTGGTGGTTGCACTCGAATCGCGCGCCTCTGGAACGCTGGGGTTGGGTCTCGGCGGAGGAGACGCACGTCTATCTCACGCTGCGGATCACCCTCGCCGCGCTCGCCGCCTTCCTGATCGCGATCCTCACCGGGCCGTGGGCCATCGCCTGGCTGCAGCGGCATTTCCGCGAGCGGATCGACAGCGCCTCGGCGAAGCTGAACGAGCTGCATGCGATGAAGCACGCCACGCCGTCGATGGGGGGCGTCTTCCTGGTCGCGGGGATCGTCGGCGCGGCGGCCTTGTTCGCCGATCTCACCAGTCCCTACGTCCATCAAGCCATCGTGGTGGTGCTCCTGCATGGCGTGTTGGGAGCCGCCGATGATTGGATCAAGACCCGCAGCACGCGGCGAGGTTTGACGGCGGCGCAGAAGCTCCTCGGGCAACTCGCCGCGGGGCTGCTGATCGTCGGCTGGATGCAACTCACCACCTTGCAGGATCCCGCGCGCGGGTGGCTCATCCTCCCCGTGGGAGGCCGCGCGATTCCGCTGGGGATGCTGGTGATCGTCTGGGGCCTGCTGGTGATCGTCGGTTCGTCCAACGGGGTCAATTTGACCGACGGCCTCGATGGACTCGCGGCGGGGTGCCTGGTCCTGACCGGGTCCGCCTTCACGGTCCTCGCTTACCTCGCGGGACATCGGGTCCTTGCCGAGTACCTCGCGATCCCGCACGTCCCCGGCGCGGGGGAACTCGCCGTCGTGTTGGGGGCGATGGTGGGGGCGGTCTTGGGGTTCCTGTGGTTCAACTGTTATCCCGCCATGGTCTTCATGGGAGATGCCGGGTCGCTCCCGACCGGGGCGCTGTTGGGCTATGTCGCCCTCGCGATCCATCAGGAACTGCTGCTGGCGGTCGCGGGGGGGATCTTCGTGATCGAGACCCTCAGCGTCATCGGGCAGGTCGGTTGGTTCAAACTGACGGGCCGGCGAATCATCGCCTGCAGCCCCCTGCACAACCACTACCTGTTTCAAGGCCGGCACGAAGTGACCATCGTGGTCCGTTTTTGGATCATCGCGGCGCTCTGCGCTCTCCTCGCCATCGCCAGTTTGAAGCTGCGCTGAGGCATTCCGCCGCGACACGCGGCGGCTCTGACCGAGTTTCTCCGAGCCGCCGCGTGTCGCGGCGGTGATTCACCGCAATTCATCGACCATCACGGCACCATCAGACTCCGCCCCGCAAGCCCTCCGACCGCCTCAACGTTCAACCGACGGCGTGTGCCGGGCACGATCGTCGCCGCACTCGGATCGAACCGCAGAACTTCCCAACCCCCTTCAACCAATTCGTCGGTCGGATCGGTCAGCAGATTCGCGCTCGTCGCGGTCCCCAGCAAGATGTGCTCTCCATCGGCGACCATGTCCCGAATCCCGTTGTTCGCGACGTTCCCCATTCCGGTCCGGCTCACCGCGACCGCCGGTTGATCCGAACGGTCCATGACCAGCAAATCGGCCCCCAGTCCGGCGGGATAGTCCTCACCTCGCACGTACTGATTGCCGAATAGCACGAACGACGTATCGAACGTGCCGAGCCACAAGCGGCCCTGATGGGGCAACATCGACCAGACATACATGTTGTACGGATCATCGAACCCCGCCCCGCCCAATGAGGGTCGCCCCATCCCGTTCGGCCGCGTGATCCACCGCCCGCCCGACCCGCGCCGGGCAGGAACATAGACCGGCAGTTCCTCGTCCCCATACAACAGCTCGACCACGAACCGGCCTTGGTCATCGAAGCGGCCGCGAAACAGACACGCCGGCCGAAAGCTCTGCTCGATCGCCGGCAGAACTTCGCGCGGATCCCCCGGCCAACCGTAGACCTCTTTCAGCACCTGCGCGCCATAACCGGGGACCTGCACCGTTCCCCAGACCAAGTGCCCATCAAACGACGCGGCGGCCCCCATCCACAACGAACGCCAGATCACCTCATCGGGCTCGTACGCGCGGATGTTCCACACTTTGGTCCACTTGCGGCGGTCGGCAGTCGTCAAGCCGCGCTCGGTCAGCGGCGGGCTGACCCACACCCCGGCGGGTTGTTGGGCGCGGGCCCCGGTAAGGGTCTCCACCGTCTGACTCAAGGTCGACCACGTCAGCGCGAACAAGCGGCCGTCGTGCAGGCACAACGTCGCCGCCTCGTTGTCGAGATCGGCGACCACCTCGAACTCGAACGGGCTCGCTTTCGAGCCTCGCCATCGCAAGACCGCTCCCCCGCCCGTCGTGGTGAAGGTCTTCAGCGTCCCCGTGTAGAGCGCCCCGTCAACGTTAAGCCAGCGGCGGATGTTCGCGTACTGCGGCAGATGCTTCGAGCCGAGATACGCTCCCGTGTCGGCATCGAAGGCGAAGAGATTGATCCCGATCTGCGAGAGATCAGGCCCGCCCAGCAAGACCACGCCGTCCGCCGTCCCCGCGCAGCGAATCCCCGTCGTGCTTCCGATCAACGGATCGTCCGGAGTGACATTCACCGTCGATCCGTCGGCCCGCAACCGAAACATCTTGGGGGGCCGCCAATCTCCCAAAAAGAGCTTCAGACTCCGCGGTACGCCGGGGAACTGACTCTTCCAGAACTCGAAGACGTTGAACTCGGTCTCCAGCGGGATCGGCAACCCGGCGATTCCCCCCAGCGCCGCCGCGACCGGATTCGCCGCCGTCCCGAACCAGACGTCGTCCCCGCTATGGACCATGCTCCAGACATACGCCTGATTGACCTTTGGTTGGCCCACCAGATCCGGCGGCTGTTCCCCGAGCGGGTAATACGTCCCGCCGAGCCCATGGTAAAACTCATCGGGGACCGCCTTGGCGACGAGGGAGAACCCCGGCTCGGCGGCGGGTGAAGGAGCGGGCGCCGTGCCCGATACCAGCCCGATCAACACGATCGTCCAACGAACCCACCGCCCCGCCATCATCCCTTGCTTTCCCCCGCCCTCTGCCAAGAGCACGCCATCGCGTCCCGTAGAGCCGGTTCCACCGGCCCCACGGGACGCGGCAGGTTGCGTAGTGGGACCATCGTCCAGCCTCCCTGCCGGGGTGCGTTGCTCATCGGGCTCACGTTCCGGTGGTGCGCCTGCGGCGCCCGCCATCTGCGATGTTCGAGACCCGGATCAACCGCCCAGCCAGTTGACGATGGCGTTGATCAGGGCGGTCACCACTCCCAGGACGATTTCGATCGCCAAGAACACCAGCTCGACGATCAGCTTGACAATTCCCATCGCATGCGACCCTTTCATGCGGTTCATCTTGCAAGACCCGGGCCCACGCGGGCACACCGTCGGTCTTCGGCAATTTAGGGTAATGGCACGGGATGAGTCAAATGGCCGGACGGGGTGGCCGTAGACTTGCCGAGACATGTGGGGATCGGGCCCATGAGTCTTGTCGCTGTCGCGACCCCGGTCGCCCGAGGACGGGCCACCGGGGCCACGCGCGGTCATCCAACCCCCGTAGTCACGTAGGGCCGGTTCCACCGGCCGGATTGGCATCGGGATCGATCATCGGCCGGTAAAATCGGCCCTACAGATACTGAAACACAACGAAAAAGCCCCCTGGTCGATCCGTTGACCAGGGGGCCCTAACGCCTGGCGGCGCGCCACTCCTTCAGCGACGTCGTCGGCTGTACGCCGGTTGAAGGTTGAAGGTGGAGGGTTGAAGGTTCAAGACCTCGAATCCCCGGCCTCCCTTCCGACCTTCAACCTTAGACCATCAACCCTCCACCATTCTCCTAGCTGCAGCCCAGGCTGTTGCCGCAGTTGTGGCAGAGGTAGCAGTTGCCGTTGCGGACCGTGATCGCGCCGCAGTTGTCGCAGCTCGGGGCGTCGGACTGGAACTTCGCGAATTGCGAATCACGGGAACCGTCCGTGGTCCGATGGTCCGTTGCGGACAACGCGTGGCCGCTGCTCAGGACCGGCAACGCCGTCCCTTTGAGCCGTTGGGCGATCACCTTCGGGAGCCGGCTGTCGTCGGCCGTGGTCGCCGGCTCTACCCGGGGAGCGACCGCGGCCTGGGAATGCCCCGCGTCGGCTTCGGCGTCGTCGTCGACTGTCGTCGGCATCCGCTTCGGCGCGTTCGCCTCGCGATAGCCGGGGAGGAACTGCATCCCCATCCAGCGGAAGATGTAGTCGACCACGCTTTTCGCGTTCGGGATGTCGGGGTTCCCGGTCCAACCGGCGGGTTCGAACCGCATGTGGGAGAACTTGTCGATCAGGACCTGCAAGGGGACACCGTATTGCAGACACATCGAGGTTTCGGTCCCGATGACGTCCATCAGTCCGCCGATGGTGCTCCCTTCCTTCGCCATGCTGATGAACAGCTCGCCGGGCGCGCCGTCCTCGAACATGCCGACGGTGATGTACCCTTCGTGGCCCCCCACCGAGAACTTGTGGGTGAGGGACTGGCGGGTCGCGGGGAGCCGGCGCCGTTGGGGTCCGCCGGCGGTCGCCCCCTTCTTCTTGTCGCTGTCCTTGGTGGTGTTGAGGGGTTGCGACTGCTTCGAGCCGTCGCGGTAGATGGCGAGGGCCTTGAGGCCGAGCTTCCAGCCTTCGATGTAGGCCTGTTCGATGTCCTCGACCGTCGACTCGGCGGGCATGTTCACGGTTTTGGAGATCGCGCCGGACAGGAAAGGCTGGGCGGCCGCCATCATGGTGATGTGCGCCTTCCACGGAATCGACCGCGTCCCCTGAGCGGCCTTGAAGGCGCAATCGAACACCGGCAGATGTTCGGCCTTGATGTCGGCCGCCCCTTCGATCGTATCCTTCTGCTCGATGTGCTGAACGATGCGGTCGATCGCCGGGGAATCGTACCCGAGGGCCTTGAGGGCCAGCGGGACGGTGCGGTTGACGATCTTCAGCATCCCGCCGCCGGCGAGGGACTTGTACTTCACCAACGCGATATCGGGTTCGATGCCGGTGGTGTCGCAGTCCATCATGAAGGCAATGGTGCCGGTGGGGGCGAGGACGGTCGCCTGGGCGTTGCGATAGCCGTAGGCGCGCCCGGAGTCGACGCATTCGTCCCAGACCTTTTCGGCCGCTTTCCGCAGGTACTCGGGGCAGGCCGAGTCGATGCGGTCGCAGGCGTCGCGGTGCATCCGCATGACGCGGAGCATCGGGGCGGCGTTCTCTTCATAGCCCGCGAAGGGCCCGATGAAGCTGGCGATCCGGCTGCTGGTGAGGAACGCCTGCCCGGTGAGCAGCGCGGTGAGCGACCCCGCGATGCCGCGGCCGGCGTCGCTGTCGTACGGGATCCCCATCGACATCAGCAGGCTGCCGAGATTGGCGAACCCGAGCCCCAGCGGCCGGAACTTATGGCTGTTCGCGGCGATGTCGGGAGTGGGGTAGCTGGCGTGGTCGACGAGGATTTCCTGGGCGGTGATGAAGATCGACGCCGCGGTGCGGTAGCGATCGACATCGAAGGAGCCGTCGGGCCGCTGGAACTTGCGGAGGTTGAGGCTCGCAAGGTTGCAGGCGGTGTCGTCGAGGAACATGTACTCCGAGCAGGGGTTGGAGGCGTTGATCCGTCCGCTGTTCGGGCAACAATGCCAGCGATTGATGGTGGTGTCGTACTGGACGCCGGGATCGCCGCAGTACCAGGCCCCTTCGGCCATTTGCCGCATGACGTAACGGGCGTCGTAGGTGGGGCCTTCGCGGTTGGGATCGGTGACCCAGCGGGTCTTCCATTTGCCGTTGGTCTCGACGGCCCGCATGAACTCATCGCTGAGGCGGACCGAGAGATTGGCGTTCTGGAACATGATCGAACTGTAGGCTTCGCCGTTGAAGTTCGCGTCGTATTCGCCCGATTCGATGAGGACGCGGGCCTTCTTCTCCTCCTTCAATTTGCACTGGATGAATTCGAGGATGTCGGGATGCCAGTCTTTGAGGGACTGCATCTTGGCGGCGCGGCGGGTTTTCCCGCCCGATTTCACCACCGCGGCGATCTGGTCATAAACCCGCATGAAGGAGAGGGGGCCGGAGGGGGTGCCGCCGCCGGAGAGTTTTTCCTTCGAGCCGCGGATGGTGGAGAGGTCGGTGCCGGTGCCGGAGCCGAACTTGAAGAGCATGGCCTCGCTGGTGGCGAGACGCATGATGTCTTCCATGTTGTCGTCGACCGACTGAATGAAGCAGGCCGAGCCTTGGGGGTATTCGTAGGGGGTTTCGGGGCGTTGGACCGATTGGGACTCTTGATCCCAGTAGTAGTTGCCGCGGGAGCCCTTGACGCCGTACTCCTGATAGAGGCCGACGTTGAACCAGACGGGGGAGTTGAACGACCCGTGCTGATGGAGGCAGAGCCAGGCGAGTTCGCGGTAGAAGTTCTCGCCGTCTTCCTTGCTGGCGAAGTAGCCGTCGCGGAGGCCCCAGTCGGCGATGGTGCGGGCGACGCGCTGAATGACCTGCCGGACGCTATGTTCACGCTCGGCGGTGCCGTGTTCGCCGTAGAAGTATTTGCTGACGACGACGTTGGTGGCGAGGGCGGACCAGGGGGCGGGGATTTCGCAGTCGGTCTGTTCGAAGAGAACCTTGCCGTTTTCATCTTTGATGGCGGCGGTGCGGCGGTCCCATTCGACGGTGTCGAAGGGGTCGACGTTGGGGGGGCAGAAGGTGAGGCCGACGTGGAGCGGCTGGCGTTCGGGGAGAGTCTTCAGTCCCGCGCCTTTGCCATTGGAGTGCCCGCCGTTCGTGTGTCCGCCTTGGGTGTGTCCATTCCCCATGCTGTGTCCGTTTCCTTGGTGGTGGCTGATTCCTGGGCCACCGAGAGTGGAGGTACCGTAGTGAGTGGGGGCGGCGAGGGAGCCGTCCGAGGGTGACAGTCCGTGGGCATCGTGCATCATGCACACTCCATCAATGGAAGAGGAGATTCCTAAACTACCGTCCACCGGTAGTCACTTTCGACCGCGTGACGCTCGCGAGATGAACAATTGTCTGCCAATTTCGGCATAGGAGAGGCGGGGCGGCACTAGATATGGTGATTTGGCCGCCACGAGCCCCTAGCGATAGTGCGTCTGGGTGCACAGCAATGTAAACCTTTCAAACAGATTGTCAAGACCGAGGGCCACAACGGGTGGGGTGGCGGGCGGAAACCGGCCCCACAACTTGTGCCGGAGCTTGGCCTTAGAAAAATCTGAAAATTCTGAAGAAGGGTTAACGTCGCTACAACCGGTCCGGGGTGGGGGTCAGCGGGGGCAGGGAAGAGGGAACCACGAAAAGCACGAAATCGCACGAAAACAGGGGATGGAAGGGGTGTTTCGGGTGTTGCGAGAGGGATGTGAAGAGCGCGAGATGGCTGATCGTCACGGGAAGCCACGCCTTGCCGCTGCTCCCATTTCGTGCCCTTTCGTGTGTTTCGTGGTTCCCTTCCCGACGCTGAGGAACCGGGAGCGGACGATTTCTCGGATCGCGCGGGCGTGACGATGGTGCCGGGGGTTCTGTAGGATAACTTCGATACAGGGCTGCTCATTTCGTCCGACCGAGGGGAGATCGATGAGGCTGCGCGAAGACTTGGGAATGCGGCGGTCACTCTCGCGACGCGACTTCGGTGGGCGGTTGACTTGTGGACTGCTCTTGGGTGGCTGCCTTCTGGGAACCTGGTCGATGGCGAATGCTCCGGCGGATCGTGCTCTGGTCCATAACGTCTACTTCTCGCTGAAGGATGGCTCGCCCGAGAAGATTCAGGCCCTCACCGACGCCTGCCACAAGTATCTCGATGGTCACGACGGAGTTCTGTTCTTCGCCGCCGGTCCGGTGGTGGAGGAGTTGAGCCGACCGGTCAATCAGAAGGATTTCCACGTCTGCCTTTGCGTCGTCTTCAAGGACAAGGCGGCGCACGACGTCTACCAGACCCATCCGCGGCATCTGCAGTTCATCGACGAGCACAAGCCGACATGGGACAAAGTCCGCGTCTTCGACAGTTGGGGCCGCTAACGCGACGGCCGCCTTCCTGCGGGAGTTCCGGGCATGCGACGACAGATCGGTTTCGTCATCGTGCTGGGGCTGGTCTGTGGGAGTGTCCTCTGCATCGCTCAAGCCGCCGAACCGAAACTGGTCCGCGGCAAATGGGAAACCGCGTTTCAGGCCAAACGGGTCGCGGGGATTCGGCCGCTGCCGGAGAAGAGCCTCGTCAAGAGTCTGACCGAACTTGAGCTCCAAGGGGCGATCATCGACCCCAATCATCTGGGCCCGTTCGCGATCAACGGCGACTTCGGGCTGAATGACGGGGCGCTCGCGCCGATCGCGGGGATCAACACCGCCGTCGAATTGGTGCCGGAACGCGATCAGTTCGAGCTGGAGGCGAACATTCAGGCGGAGGGCCTCGGCGGCTGGTTTTGGCTGGTGGGCTGGCGCGATGGTCACGGGTACGTGATCTACAACGTCACCTTGAAGAAGTCCGGCAGTCCGTGGTTGTTGGGGGAATTCCGCGGCGGGGTGGGAGTGGCGGAGACGTTCCGTGAGTTCAACCGGCTCGAATGGAAAGGACCGCAGCCGCTGCGGCTCTCCGTGATCGAGGGGAAATTGAATCTGACCGTGGGGGACGCGCGGCTCGCGCGCGATGTCGAGCTGCCCAATTATCACCCTGGGGCGATCGTCATGGGGACGTACAACACCCAATACGGGCCGCGGCCCGTGCGGGTGCAGAGCGTGCGGACCCGAACCGTGGAACTGAAAGACCCCACGCCATGAAGAAGCCCAGGGAACGCGTTCCCTGGGCTTCGGGGTGTTCAATCATCACGCGGTGATCGTTCGCGTTATTCTTGCGGCACCGGCACCGGGGCTTTGACGTCTTCGGTCGGTTGCGTCGTCACGGGGAGTTCGGTGGTCGTGTCGGCGACCCGGGCCCCGCGGCGTTCGAGCATCGACTTCGCGACGTCCCGCAGCTCTTCATCGCTGAGCCGGCGGACGTTGCCGAGCTCGAGCAGCGGTTGCAACATGCGGACCGCCTTGGTGACCGACGATTCCATCATCCCCAGCTCGATCAGGCTGCGACGCATTTCGCCGAGCACCTGAATCTGCGACGCGAATTCTTCCTGGAACTCGGTGAGGACCTCCAGCGATTGGATCGCGTTGGCGACGTTCGTGGTCTGCGCGGTGAGGGTCGATTCCATCGCCAGCAGCGAGGTCAGGTTCCGCTGGGCGAGTTCCACGTCGACGACGTTGTCCCGCAGGGTTCCCTGCAAGGCCAACAGTTGCTGTGTGTTCTGCTCGGCTCCGGCGAGATTGAGGGTTTCCGACGCGAGCTTCCCTTGGATGTCGAGCAGCTTCTGCGTGGCGGCTTGCGCGACCTCCCCTTGCGGCGCCCCGGCGATCAAGGCGTCACGGATCGTCGTCAGACCCGCCAGGCCTTGTCGCGCCCCTTCGACCATCGGCAGGCTCGTCTGCAAGCCGGCGATCAGGCTCGCGGCTTGCCGAGCGACTTCTTGCGCCATGGTCAGTTCGGCGGCGGCCGCGGCGGTCGTTTCCCGCTGGGCGAGAATCTGGCCTTGCAGCTTGGCCTGCTCGTCGACGATCGCGAGCGCTCCCGTCAGACCTTCCTGCTGGGCGATGGTCCGCGTCTTCAGGTCGATCAGCTGATCGGCCGCCTGGCTCGCGGCGGCGTGGGTCGATTCCTGTTGCACCATACGGTTTTCGAGCGCGACCATCTGCTCATACACCAGCGTGGCGGCGTCGGTTTCGGTCCGATGCTCGATGAGCTGCTTCTGCAGCGCCGCGATTTGTTCGAGCGATTCGGTCGCGGGAACCGTCGCTTTCGCCGCGGCCAGCACGTCTTGGTTCAGCGCGGTGACCGCTTGCAGGGCGGCCCGGGCTTCCTCAATCTGGGCTTGTTGGGCCTTGAGACTCGACAGGAGGCTTTGGGCCTCCCAGGCTTGTTCGGTGCCGCCGGTCAGTTCCTGCAACCGGTTTTCCATCTGCAGCATGTCGCGCTGCATGTCGGCCATTTCGCGGGTCAAGGGGCGGGCGACGATGAAATGCATCCCCACGAACCCGATGGCGACGCCCAGGACCAACAAGCCCCACGTCAATTTCTGCTGTTCGGCAAGTTGGGTCTCGATCGACCGAAGCTTGATCCCTTCCGAGGTGTACACGGGAGAACTCCACTGGGGGAAACTCAGGATGGTGAAAATCAGGGTGTGAGGACGGAGCGAGGCGGGCCGTCCCAGGCAGCCAGGTGACCGAAGCCCGCAAAGTCGACGCAGGCTCCGCATGTCTCCAATATCGCCAAAATGCCGACGGCGATTTGTGCCGATTGGCGAATTCAGATCACAATTCACAATTCCGACCGGGTCGGAGTTCCGCCTCGAAACGAGAACTTTTCCCCCAGCAACGCAGTTCGTGGAAATTTTCTGAACTCGCCCGCAGCAAGGCCTACGATGTCGCACCCGACGATTCGCGCCGCCACATCGACGGACCTTGAGATCCTCGCGACGTTCAACACTCGTTTGGCCTGGGAGAGCGAGGGCTTGCGGCTCGACCCCGAGACGATTCGGCGGGGAGTGTCCGCCGTCTTGGCGGGGCGGGCGGAATCGCGGTACCTGGTGGCGGAGATGGACGGCCACGTCGTCGGTCAGTTGCTGCTGACGCGGGAATGGAGCGACTG
Source organism: uncultured Planctomycetaceae bacterium (assembly GCA_964427725.1). GTDB lineage: Bacteria > Planctomycetota > Planctomycetia > Planctomycetales > Planctomycetaceae > DSVQ01. The sequence goes on from CAYRVS010000111.1 coordinate 13,179, forward strand.
GCGGGACGGCTGGTTCCACTGGATCCAAAGCGTCTACGTGGCCGAGCCGGTTCGTCGGCGAGGGATCTTCCGGGCCCTACTGACCGCGGCGCAGGGGGATGTGCTGGCCGACCCGACCGCCGTGGGCCTGCGGCTGTACGTCGAGGAGCACAACACGGCGGCGATCGCCACGTACGGCCGACTCGGCTTCCAGGCGGGAGGCTATCGCGTGCTGGAATGGGGCGCGCGGCGGACGTTGACGGCGACCAACGAGTCGCCGAATCCGCCCCGCGAGGGCTTCACGCCGCTTCCTTGACCGACTGCATCCGGCCTTCGACGAGCTTGATGGTGCGGTGGGCTTGCCGGGCGATGTGCGGGTCGTGCGTCACCATCAGAATCGTCAGTTGTTCCTGCTCGTTGAGTTGATGGAGCAGGTCGAGAATCTCGCCGCCGGTTTGCGCGTCGAGGTTGCCCGTGGGTTCATCGGCGAGCAGGACGTTCGGCCGGGCCACCAGCGATCGGGCGATGGCCGCGCGTTGCATCTCGCCGCCGGAGAGTTCCGACGGGCGATGGGCCAACCGATGGCTGAGGCCGACCCGGGTGAGGATCTCTTTCGCGCGGTCCTGAAACTCCCGCCGACGCTGCCAGTAGCTCCAGGCGGAATGCCGGATCATCAACGGCGACAGGACGTTTTCGATGAGATTCAGTTCCGGCAGCAGATGATAGAACTGAAAGACGAAGCCGAAGACGCGATTGCGGAGCTCGTCGCGGACCCGCACGGGGAGGTCGTCGATGCGGCGGCCATCCAGCAGGATCTCGCCGACGTCGGGGGTGTCGAGCAGCCCGAACAGATGGAGCAGCGTGCTTTTGCCCGAGCCCGATTGGCCGATGATCGAGACGAACTCGCCGCGGCGGAGGCTGACGTCGACGCCGCGGAGCACGGGGACCTGATGCTGTCCCTTGCGGTAGGCCTTTTCGATGGCGATCGCCGCGAGTTGCGGGGGGGCGATCGACAACGTGACCTGTTCGACATCCTGCGGAGCCGAGGCGAGGATCGCGGTCATGGGTCCGTCATCCGCTGAAAAACGTGTACGGGCGGTCGTCTCGGTCGGGGTTCGCGCCGCGGTCATTCGTAGCGCAAGGCCTGGACCGGCTGGAGGGCGGCGGCGCGGCGGGCGGGCAGAATGCTCGCCAGCACCGCGATGATGATCGCCCCCAGCGAGACCCAGATCACCATCATCGCGTTGACCTGCGTGGGAATGCTGGGGAAGTAATAGATGCGTTCGTCGAAGACCGGCTTGCCCGTCAGAAAGGTGATCACCTCTTCGATCTCGTTGATGTAGCGGACGAAGAGGAGTCCCGTGACGACCCCCGCCCCCGCCCCCACCATCCCCAGCGACAAACCGTAGCTGAGGAAGATCGTCATCACCCCGCGGCTCGACGCGCCGAGCGCTTTCAGGATGCCGATGTCGCGGGTCTTCTCGACGACGATCATGAAGAAGATCGCGAGGATCCCGAAGCCGGCGACGGTGATGATCAGGAACAGCAGGACGTTCAGGATGGCCGCTTCGACGTCGACCGCCGCCAGCAACGGGCCCTGCTTCTGCTCCCAGGTCTTAATGTCGTACAGCCCCGGATCGAAGTTGTTCTTGAGGAGCTCAACGACCTTGGCCGAGTCCTTATAGTCCTTGAGTTTGATCTGAATCGACGTGAAGGCTCCCTGGCCGGTCTGCGGGTTGATCATGCCGCGAATCTGCTGCAGATATTCGAGATTGCAGAAGACCAGGCTCGAGTCGTACTCGCTCATGCCGCTTTTGAAGACGTCGACGATGGTGGCGTTGAAGTGAATCGCTTCGGGCGGGCGGCCGGCGGTGATTGTGCTGATCTTCACGTCGTCGCCGGGCCGGGCATACATCACCGTCCGCGGCTTGCCGGTCGTCTGATCGATGCCGAGGTAACTGACCAGTCCCATGCCGACATACAGGCGCCCCGGCAGGGGATCACCGGGCTCGACGGCGACGTGGGGCTGCAATTCCGCAGCCATGTTCGCCGTGCCGAAGGGATCTTCGCCGGGATTGGCGGCGGTGGTCACGGCGTCCGCAGTCGGGGTCTCTCCCTCGATTGCGACGGGGGTTTCGTTCGCCGTCTGTTCGATGGACGAGGGCCGCTCGACCAGTCCCTGATGAAGCTGTTGCTCGCTGCGGAGCTGCTCCATGAACCACCGCTGCCGTTCGGCCATCTCCTGCCGATAGGTCGCGGAGAGCGAGGTCAAATCCCAGTTGGGGGCCTCGTTCCGGTCGCGTTCGGCGGGGCGCAGGACGCGGCCGTCTTCGACCTCCGGCTGATAGCTTTGCAGGTAGTCGACCAGCGGTCCGACCGAGGCTTTGCCGGCGGGATCGATGCCGATGAGGGTGACGGGGCGGGGGATCCACTCGCCGCCGTATTGGAAGTGGAGCATTCCGTAGATTTCGACCGTCGGCGTCATGCTGACGATGTAGTCGCCCGCGAGATCTTCGATGAGGGCGCGCGTGGCCGCGTAGTCGTCGACGCCGTCGAGGGAGGTCGCTTCGACGACGACGTCGGCGAGAATCCCCTTGATGCGGTCGCGCATCTCGGTGCCGAAACCCGCCATCACGCTGTTGACGACGATCATCGTCGCGACGCCGAGGGTCACGCTGATGATGCTGGCGAGGGCGATCAATCGGGTGCGCAGATAGCGCGAGCAGAGCAGAAACTTATACATCAAACCCATCCTTGGGCTGTCGACTCGGCATCCATTCCGAGGCCTCTCCCATCGGGCATCATGCCCCCGGGATTTCCGATTGAGGACGTACCCTAGCGATCCGTTGACAACCTGCCAAGGGCAAACCGGCGGAAATTGCCGCAGCGCGGATGGATCCGATCGATTCAGAAGCGGCGCGGCGTCGGCCCGCCGCGGGGTGAAAACAAGGTCGCAGGTCGAAGGTTGAGGGGCGAGAGTCTGAACCGGCAGTCCGAGCAGCAGGGCGCGATCCGACGGACGGATGCGAAGGGCAGTTGTCCGCTCGGACCTTCGACCTTCAACCCTCGACCCTTTCCCACGGCGGGCTGACGCCGCGCCGCTCTTTGGTGGGCGGGATTAAGTTCCCAGTCGCCCGTCATGCAAGGCCGAGGCGACCAGTACGCCGGTCACACCGAAATCGCGCAGCCGTATCACGTCCGCCGGTCCGCGAACCCCGCCGCCGGTGATCAGCCGCAGCCCTTCCCAGCTCAACAGCTCGCGACACAGCGCGTCGCGACTGCCTCCGGTCGACATCCCCACATCACACAGATCGAGCACGATCTGTTCGCGGAGTCCCGATGACCACGCAAGGCGCGCGACCTCGACGGGCTCGCTCGGCCAGGCGGCGGTCGCCAACGGGACGCCACGCTTCAAGTCGAGACTGAAGACCAGTCGCGTTGGGTCGACGGCGGTGACGAACTCGCGCAAGACCGCCGGGCTCGTCAGGCTCTCCAAGCCGCAGACCACGCGGACCTCGGACAGCTCCGTCAACAACCGCAGCCGAGCGACGTCTCGGACTCCCGCGTCGATGAGCCACGTGACCGGCAACGTTCCCAGCGCGCGATACAGCGTCAGATCGACTTGGTCGTCGATGATCGCATCGAGATCGGCGAGATACATGGTTGCCGGACGATAGGCCGCGATCAGCGCCTCCGCGACACGCACCGGATCGACGGAATCGGTGAGCCGACTGACCAGCGGCCGATACGAATCTCGCTCCCCCGCAACCCCCCGGACGACGATCCCCTGACGGACATCGATCACGGGAATCACGCCGGGAAATCGTTCGTCCGTTGGCGACATCATGGTTGCGTACATACTCAGGAGCGGGGGGAGGTCACTCCCCTCGGTGATGGGATGGACCATCCTCGGAAGATGGTCATAACGGCGATTGAACGGCCGGGGTGGGTGCCCCGGCTTACGGCGTATGTCTTACGATCTGAAAACCGACGTTTCCCTCAACATCGGGGGAACGGCCCCGGACTTCCCCCACCGACCCGCGGCCGGAGTGGCGACGGTGTCCGACCGCACCTTACCATGATGCGGTCGGTCACCGATCCTTCCGTTCGCTTCCGTTTCCATTCCTCCCGCGTCCGATCGCGTGGTCCGGCATCCTTCCAGGGGCCCGTCATGATCTGCATTTCGGTCACGCCGTCGTCGCGACAACTGGCGAAGGTCGACATCCTCAACGCCGCCCGGCAAAGCGACATCGTCGAAGTCTGCCTCGATCATCTCGTGAAAGAGCCCGACT
>CAYRVS010000112.1:0-17285 GCA_964427725.1 uncultured Planctomycetaceae bacterium
CGACGCCCTCACCCCAAAACTGATGCTCCCCGCAAACGGCCGCTAAACGGGTACGGACGTTAGTCCCCCCGCTGATGGGAATTCTTGTGTTCCGCGACAATCACCGGGGGGACTGACGTCCCCCCGCTCCTTAAGAGCCGACGTATTTCGCGTACCAACCGCGGGCGACCGCCGGGTCGTCGGTTCCTTTCAGGATCGCGCGGCCGTCGCGGAAGAGCGTGAGTTCCAACTCCCCGGCGGTCGTGGTCAGGCGGATCAGGAACGGGTTGACGGTCACCGTTCCAAGATCGGCCCAACGTCGCGCGAACGCCGGCAGGTCGAGTTGACCCGGTGACGCCGGGGTCACTTGGACGGCATGCCGGCCGCACAGGACCGTTGTGAGGGACGAGCCGCCGCCATGCAGCCAGCGGCGTTCGCCGTGTCGACAGGCGGGACACTCGCCGCGCTCGCGGACGCCGGCGAGGTTCACCGTCCGCTGCGTTCCTTCCCAGACGTCGACGATCGTCAACCGTGGGAGGATCGTATCCGCCTGACCCGAGAGCAGCTTGAGCGCGGCGACCGCCTGGAGTGACGCGACGACCTGAATGGCGGGACCGAGGACGCCGGCGGTGTCGCAGGTCTCGGCGGTGCCGGGTTCGGGAGGGGCCTCGATGATGCACCGCAGGCAGGCGGTCTGATGGGGAATGATGGTCGCCGTTTGCCCATGACTGCCGATGCAGCCGCCATAGATCCAAGGGATCCCGAGTTCGAGCGCGGCGTCGTTGATCAGAAACCGCGTCTCGAAGTTGTCGGTCCCGTCCAAGATCACGTCGACGTCGGCGAGCAACCCGAGGACGTTGGCGGGGGCGATGTCGGCGACGATCGGCTCGATCGTCACGGTGGAGTTGATGCGGCGCAGCTTCTCGGCGGCGGCGATCGCCTTGGGGGTCGGCTGGGCGACGTCGGACTCATCGAACAAGACCTGCCGTTGCAGGTTCGAGAGCTCGACGAAATCGCGGTCGATGATCCGCAGCGAACCGACGCCGGCGCGGACCAGCGTTTCGGCGAGGACGGTCCCCAGCGCGCCGCAGCCACACAGCGCCACGCGGCCGCGCATCAGGCGGAGCTGCCGCTCGGGAGGAAGTCCGGCAAAGCGGACTTGGCGGCTGTAGCGTTCCGGGATCTCGGGCAGGGGCGGACTCATCCCGACAGAATAACCGGAATGACGGTTGGGACAGAATCCGAGCGGCGTGCGGCCCGAGGAATGGTCGGGAGGAGCGAGAGGATGCCTGGCCCGAGCCGCGCTGGCGGTCCACGTTGAAGCTTGTGGCCTAGGAGATAGAGTCCCTGCGAGATTCGCCGCGCAACAATCCGGCGTGAGTCGAGGAGTGCATGCGATGGATGACGCGGGGGCGGGTTGGGAGGCGATCACCGAGCAGGTGACCGAATGGCGCGACGCGGGGCTGGTGGTCGACACCGAAGCACGGGTCGTGCGGAACATCGTGCTGTGCGGCGCGGTGTCGCGAAACGGACATCGCTATCGGCTCGAGGCGCTCCGTGACGGGGTGAGCCTGTATCCCGGCAAGCCGGTCTTTCTCGACCATGCCCCGAACGCGGCGAAGCCGATGGAGCGGAGCACGCGCGATCTGGCGGGAACGATCCTCGCGGCGCGGTACGTCGACGAACGGATCGTGGGGGACATTCAAGTTTTGGAGACCGAGGCGGGACGGACGTTTCTCGCCTTGGCGGCGGGGGAGCCGAACGCGTTCGGGATGAGTCATGTCGTGCTCGCGCGGCGGGGGACGCCGCCGCAGGTGATCGACAAGTTGCATGAGGTGGTGAGCGTCGACGCGGTGGTCTTTCCGGCGACGACGTCGGGGCTGCGGGAGGCGTCGGAGCCGGATGCGGATGAGGTGCTGGTCCTGCGGGAACAACTCGCGACGGCGACGGAGGAATTGGAGCGGCTTCGCGCGGAGATGCGGCGGCGGGACGACGAACAGGCGATCGGGGGATTGCTGGCGGCGAGCGGGTTGCCGGACGGTGCGATCACGCCGGTCTTTCACGAGCAATTGGCGCGATTGCCCGATGACGCGGCGCGGCGGCGGTGGATCGATGACCGGGTACGACTGCTACGGGAATCTCGGGAACGCGCGGTGATCAGCCGGGGTCGGCGGGACTCGGTGGAGGATGTGGCGCGGCGGGAGTTTCTCGCGGTGGTGAAGCCGGGCGTGGTGGGGGTGTTGTGCGGCGGCGTGCGGGAGTGACCGACGTCAATGGGACTCCACCAGCCGCGCCAGTCCGATGGGCATGGTGATTCGCTCGTTGAAGACCACTGGCATAGCCAGTGGCACACGCGATGGAGCTGGTGTGTTCCGTCGAGAAGAGCACTGGCGAAGCCAGTGGCACACGGAAGAGCGTGGCCGACGGGCGTCGCGAAGCGCAAGAGTTTGCGGGAGGGCGAGGCTCCCCGATGGCCAGGGATGGCCGGGTTTCCTCAGGGATGTTCGCGGGAGCTTCGCCCTCCCCTGTGAGCCAGAAGTGAAAGACAGGAAGCGATGTCGAATCGATTGCGGTTTAGGAGTGGTCAGGTCGAGCTGCACAAGCTGCGGGTGAATAGCGACACGGTGCTGGCGGCGGGGGACATGGTCTTTCTCGACACCGACGACGTGAAGCCTGCCGCGGCGTTTCCGTTCACGACCGACCTGGCGACGACGCGCGGCAACTTCGCCGCCGTCTTTCTGGGGATCTGTCATCAAGCCTCGGCGGCGGGGGAGACGAGCGACGTCTCGATCGACCTGAGTCCGCTGGCGGTCTACGAATTCGACGCGGTCGCGGCGACGTACGAGGTGGGGGAACGGTTGGCGTGCGACGGGGACGGCGACAGCCTCGAAAGTCAGCGCGTGGCGAAGGTGACGAACGCGGCCCAGGCGATCGCCAGGGCGGCGGAATACAAGGCGACGAGCGCGACGCTGCTGCGGGCGCAATTCGCGTCGGCGTTTCATGCGGGGTCGGCGAACGTGAACGCGGCGATCGGCTGAGGTCGGTCCGGGAGCGGACCCCGGCGACCGGATCGGAAACACACGGCACATCTCATCCAGGAAGGATGTCGGCATGCAGGGGACGAGTTTGAAGGGGTTGATGGAGTCGCTCGGGGCGGAGGGCTTCTATCACAAGTTGTGCGGGCTGCTGAACGAGAAGGCGATCAGCGTTGACGACTTCAGTTATCACGAATTGGCCGAGGCGTGCGGCGTGTTGCCGCAGTTACGACGGCTGCGGGAATGGTCGAGCGACGGCGCGCCGGTGACGGCGCTGTTGCGGGAGTCGAATCCCGGGGTGAACACGAGCCTGTTTCAGGTGGTGACCGGCGAGTTGATCGGCCGCAAGGTGATCGAAGGGTATGAGGACGACGCGGGGTTCATCGGCGACAAGCTGGTGACGGTGATGCCGAGCCGGGTGCGGAACAGCAAGATCGCGGGGTTCCGCGCGCTGTCGGGTCCGGCGGAGGTGGCGGAGGGGCATCCGTACGAGGAGTCGACGTTCGAGGAGAAGTACGTCGCGACGGCGGAGGCGAAGCAGGGGCGGATCCTGTCGATCAACGAGGAGCTGATCGCGTTCGATCAGACGGGGGAGATCAATCGGCGGGCGATGGCCTTGGGGTTCTATCTGCGGCAGGAGCGGGAACGGACGATCGTGCGGGCGGTGACCGACGCCGACGCGGGGAGCGGGCGGTTCGTCTATCGGCCGAACGGCGCGGGAACGGCGCTGTATGCGACGAACGGGACGCAGCGGAACTGGATCGGGGTGGGGAACACGACGTCGCCGGGGTTCAACGCGGCGGTGCCGCTGGCCGATTGGACCGACATCGACGTGGCGCTGAACTATCGGGCGACGGAGGTGAAGGACGATCGGATCGATGGGACGGCGCGGCCGATCATGGCGCCGGTGAAGCAGCTGTTGGTGCCGGAGCGGTTGCGTGGGACGGCGCGGAGCATCATCCATTCGACCGAGATCAGCGTGACGACGGCGGATCAGGAGACGCGGTTCGCGAATCCGGTGCAGGGGCTGGTCGAGGTCTTGAGTTCGCCGTTCATCGACGAGCAGGGTGGCCAGGCGGTGCACGACTGGTACGTCGGCGATTTCCGACGACAGTTCGTGTGGACCGAGATTTGGCCGGTGCAGACGTTCCTGCAGCGGGCGGACGGAGAGGCGGCGTTCGAGCGGGACGTCGTGTTGCGGGTGAAGGTCCGTTACTTCGGCGGGGTATCGGCGGTCGACACGGTCTTCGTGACGAAGGTCGACGGAGCGTGACGGCGGCGATCGACCGTGGAGGATCCTGAGGCCGGGGCCCCCGCCCCGGCCGATAGGGTGGTTGGGGCGTTAAGGCTCTCGTGTGCCACTGGGTTGGCCAGTGCAAGTTACGTTGGATCCGCGTTGAGCGATCGCACTGGCGAAGCCAGTGGCACACTCCCGGATCGGACTCTGACGAAGCACTCAGGTGGTCGCGTGCGGAATCGGACACACGGAGAGGGGCGATCGTGCGGATCGATGGTCAGGAAGCGACGTGGCGGACGACGGTGACGGTGCGGTTGCCGCGACCGGACGGGGAGGGGCCGCTCTTGCTGTTATCCCCGTTGCCGTTGGGTTTCGCCCGCGCGCTGCGGGAGCACCAGGTGCGTGCGCCGCAGGCTCCGCAGCGGGTGGCGCGCGATCCGCAAGGGCGACCGCTGCGCCAGGCGAACGGCCAGGCGGTGGTGCTGGCGGACGAGCAGGATGCGGAGTTTCTCGCCGAGCGGGAGACGTATCAGCAGCGCGTCGCCGTGCTGGCGGTGGTGACGGGATTGCGAAACGATCCGAGCGTCACCTTCGAGACGGCGGCGGCGGACCATCCGGACGATTGGCGGCCGTACGCCGACCGGTTGTATGCGGAGTTGGACGCGGCGGGATGGTCGGCGGGGGATTTGGTCTGGTTGACGACGCAATTGGCCAAATTGAGCAATCTGCTCGACGCGCAGCTCGCGGAGGCGAGCGCGGATTTTTCGTCGGGGGTGGTCGCGGCCCCCTGCTGACGCGACTGTCGCGGCCGCGGACGCTCGCCTACTACGTGCTGCGGACGTGCGAGCGACTGGGCTTGTCCGAAGCCGCGTTCTTTGCGGCCGCCGAGCGCGATCAATGGCGGTGGTTGGCGTACGACGCCGTCCGTCGAGCCGAGGAATTTGGTCAGACCGGGGGGGTCGTCGATGGGTGATTTGACGTCGCTGGAGGAGTTGGCGGGGCAACCGCCAACGGAGGCGCAGCTACGGGGGATCCTCGCGCAGATCGATCTCGACGTGACGAACCTGCTGCGGGACGGCAAGCTCGCCGCGCTCAAGTACCGCGTGGGGGGCGAGGTCGGCCCGACGGGGGATCGGGCGGCGAATCTGCAGGCGCTGCTCGCGGCGCGGCGGCATTACGAAGAGCTGCTGCGGCAGTTGCCGAGTTGGGAGGCGAGTCAGGGAATCGACGATTCGCCGCGGACGGAGGGGTGACGAGTGGATGACAAGCTCGATCGGATCATGGAGTCGTTGCAACAACTGACGGTGCAGGTGGAGAGCCTGCGGGTGACGGTGGGGAGCGTGGTGGGGGCGGTGGAGGATCATGAGGCGCGGCTGCGGCGGATCGAAACGTGGCAGAACAACCTGACGCCGGTGATCGCGGTGGGGACGTTCGTGCTGGGATCGCTGTTCGACTTGTTTTTGCGACGTTGGAAGTGAGCGGTTGCGACCACGACGGGGGAACGTGAGGAAGGAGTCGCGGGATGGGGCTGGAGTTGGCGGCGGACGTCGCGGTGGCGTGGGAGGACTGGGGGCGACCGGTGCTGCATCAGCTGGTGGAGAGCGCCTACGACCCGGCGACGCAACGGACGACGGAAGTGATCTCGGCGCGGACGATGCGGGCGATCGTTGGGCCCATCGATGAGGAATCCCAGGATGGGACGCGTGGTTCAGCCGTGGTGCGGCTGCGGAAGTTTCTGGTCTTGGATGCGGGTTGGCCGGTGCTTGAACCCGGTGCGACGCACCGGTTGGTGGTGGATGCCGTGACGTACGACGTCGTGGAGGTGACGGCGTCGGATCAACCGGGCGTGCGACGAATCGTGGGGCGTGAGCGAGGCGCGGCATGAGTACGTTCGAGCTGAATGCGACCTGTGAGTGGACCGACGTCCGTGCGGCGCTCGAACGGTATCGGGACGTCACGATTCCCGCGGCGCGGCGGGAAGGGCTGTTGGAAGGGTTGATCGCGGGGGTGGATGCGGCGGCGGATCAGACGCCGGTCGAAACGGGTCGCGCGAGAGCGGCCTGGCAAATGGGACTGGCCGAGTTGGGCGGGGCTCCCGCGGCGAGCGGGGTAGTGAACAGCTCGCCGGATGACGTGGTGGTGACGCGGCAGGAGACGGAGACCACGACGGAGCTCGCGGTCGAGAACCAGGTGCCCTACATCGCGCTCTTGGAGTTTGGGACACGGGGACAACCGCCGCGGCGGATGGGGATCACGGGTCGTGAGGTGGCGCGGGAGGTGGCGCTGGAGGGCTTGCCGGGACGCTTGACGACGGTCGATTGAGCGCATCGACGAGCGGGATGTGAGCGGCTGTTGACTCGGCCCGGGGATGTCACAAGGAGCGGACGGTGGAGACGAGTTTGCCCCCGCAGTCGATCGGCTCGGCGCTCTTCACGCATTGGAGCCATGAGATTGATGGCGCGACGCCGACGATCTATCCGGGTGTCTCGGCCGATACGACGGCTTGGGAGGCGTGGTACGAGCTGTGGGTCGACGCGTGGTCGCCACGACCGCGACGGGTTCGCGCGCCGGAACTCTCGGATGTGCAGGTGGCGGTGCATGCCTATGTGCGGACGACGACCGACCAGGGACGGATCGCGGAGATGATGGCGGAGGCGCAGCGGATTCTGACGGGGCGGACGTTGCCGATCGCGGCGGGCCCCGAGGATTCGCGAGTGGTGGGCTACCTCAAATTGGGTCCGGCCCAGGTGAAGGAATTGACGCGGCTGGAGGGGGCGGCGAGTCGGCGGGGTTGGCAACACCACGTGGCGTTATGGCGCGGGATCGCGCAACGCGTGGATGTCGAGTAAGCGGCCGCCGACGCCACATGGGACCGCAACCGATCGGCGGTGGGTTTCCGGGTATTCGGTTGCGGGTTCCGCGAAGTGCTTACAGGAGGAAGGTACGCGATGGCGGTGACGAATCTGGTGCGGAATCTGCGTGATGGAGAGCTGGTGATCAGGGATGGCTCGACGCCGGCGAAGTCGTTGACGGTCCTGCTCGACGAGGGGGATCTGTCGTGGACGGAGCGGACGCGAACGATCGAGGTGAAGGATCGGGGCTCGATTGCCGCGGGACATACCCGCAAAGGGAACGACGAATCGATCAGTCTGTCGTTCTCGGCGAAGTGGACGCAGCTTCTGGGAAAATCGGCCAGTGGAGCCGATCCGTTGCAGTTGTATGAGCTGTTGACGTTTGCCGGCGGAACCGGCGCAGCGAGCACCTCAGGCGAGGGACAGCAACAGACGTTACGGTTCGAGTTCACGGTGACCGACCCGACGGGGGCGGCGAGCGAGAAAGTGACTTTCGGGAAGGTCTATCGCGAGACGCTGACGATGAGCGAAGGGGGGGACTACAACGTGATCTCGTTTACGGGGCGGGACTTCGAGGTCGCGCCGGTGGTGGTCAGGGTCTGAGCCCAGGGGAACGACACCGAGGCCCAATCGGCCTCGGCTTACGCAGTGAATCGTAGGAGCCAGGGATGGCGACGCTGGGCGATGCGGTGGTGATTCGAATTGTGGGGGACAGTCAGGGGCTCCAGGGGAGTCTCGACGAGGTCTTGTCGCGGTTCGAGGAGTTGCAGTCGCGCGTGGAACGGCTCGCGGGGGCCTCGACCTCGTTGTCGCGGTTGGGGACGGCGATCAGTTCGGCGCAGACGCCGCTGGTGAACCTGGGGCGGCAGTTCGATCAGGTTCAGCGAAGCGCGGACGGGCTGAGTCGGACGACGATTACGCTCAATGTGAGTCCGGCGCTGAACGCGCTCGCGCAGTTATCGGCGGCGATCGCGCGGGTGCAGGCGCAGTTGCAGGCATTGTCGGTGCCGATCGGCGGAGGGGGTGGGCCGGTGCCGGCGGGTCCGGGAGCGGGACCGATTCGGCAGTTCGCGAGCGGCGGGTTCGTGGAAGGGCCGACGGGGGTCGACAGGGTGCCGGCCTATCTGACCGCGGGGGAGTTCGTGCTGAGTCCCGGGGCGGTCGAGCAGTTGGGTTTGCCGTTCCTGCAGCGGTTGAATGCGGCTCCGGCGTCGGTGGCTCCGTCGACGAACGGGGCGCGGCGACAGGAGAGTCCGCCGGCCGGGGGGACGCAGGTCACAACGCAGTTCGGCGGGGTGACGATTCAGGTGCAGCAGCCGAGCGAGCTGGGGACGGTGCTGGAGACGTTGATGATCGAGGAGATCGGGTTGCGGAATCGGCGGGGGTAGGGTTTTGGGAATCGGATCCCTGGGGGCGACCTGCGGTCGACCCCAGCCACCCTTTCACGCAGTGATTATCGGAGCGCGGCCGGGGCGGGTGCCCCGGCCTATGAGTGGTTGGGGCGTTGAGTCACATGTATGCCACTGGCTTTGCCAGTGCAGCTTACGTAGGAGCCGCGTCGAAAATCCCACTGGCGAAGCCAGTGGCACACGTTCCCGAATCAACCTGGGACGAAGCATGAGGTGACGGTCCGGAGTCGACCCCAGCCACCCGTTGACGAGGTGATTGACGGAACGCGGCCGGGGCGGGTGCCCCGGGCTATGGGTGGTTTGGGCGTTGAGTCGCATGTGTGCCACTGGCTTTGCCAGTGCAGCTTACGCAGGAGCCGCGTCGAAAATCCCACTGGCGAAGCCAGTGGCACACGTTTTGAGTTGTTGGGGAGTGGGGACCGATGGCGTTTGTGTTTCGACCGGCGGTGGCGCGGGGTGGGGTGATCTTGGATTTGCCGCGGCCGGTGCCGACGCTGCGGGTGCAGGAGTCGTGGCAGAGCGAGCGGTTCAAGGTGCCGCTGCGGGATGGGGACTTCGTGATGGGGCCGTCGCGGAACGGGGTCGACATCACGCTGCAGGGGCAGGTGGCGAGCCAGGGGGGCGCGCTGAAACTGGATGAGGCGTCGATGTTCGCGGCGCTGGAGGGCTTGCGAACGGCGCTGCATGTCGGCGCGGACGGGCCGAAGTTCCAGTTCATCCTGTATGAGGACGAAGGGACGGAGACGTTCCGGCATTATCGGCGCTGCGTGACGACGCGGTTCGAGTACGACCTGTCGGACGAGCACCTCTTCACGTACTCGGCGGTGATTCATGCGGAGGACGCCGCGCTCTACGACGCGGCGCTCGAGTGACGCGGTGTCGGCGGGGTGTCGAGCGCGGGTCTGGAAGGTCGAGGTGAGTCGATGCCGTACCGTCGTCGCGTGTTGCGTTATGGCCCTTCGCCCGAGCAGTGGCAAGGGGCGCTCGAGGACCGGGTGATCGCCGGATGCGTGTTCGAACTGCATCGGTGGGGAGGGTGCGGGCGGGGGCAACTGACGTTGGCGGACGGGTTCGCCGCGCGCGGGATGTTGTCGGTCGGGGAGTGGATCGCCTGTGAGTACGACGACGGCGAACGGTGGTACTTGGGACGGATCGAGGAACGGCGGGCGGAGAGTCCCGCGGGGGTGCAGTTGCGGCTGGAGGGGATGAGCATCCAGTTGAACGAAGTCTTTCCCGGAGGCTTCGGATCGGACGCCGACGGAACGCCGCCGCATCGTTATGCCCGAACCGATCGGTTCGCCGCCGATCCGGATCATGCGGAGGAGACGGCGGATGAGGTCGCGCGGCCGGAGGAGTTGGTGCGGCTGCTGTTGAGTCAGTACGTGATTCCGGCGACGGACATTCATGTCGAGGAGGGGCTGATCGAAGAGACCCCGGTCGCGACGCCGCTGGTGAGCGCGAAGTTCAACGGAGAGGAGTCGGTCCGCTCGATCCTGAAGGATCTGGCGTTGCGGTTGCGGAACGCGTCGTGGGGGGTGGATGAGCTGGGGCGGTTCTTTCTGTTGCAGCCGCGGACGACCGACCTGGTGACGTTTCAGGAGGGGGTCGACCTGATCGAGCTGCGCGAGGAGGCGACGCGCGAGGCGCTCTACAACCGGGTGCTGCTGACGGGGGGCTATGTTTATGGGACGCCGGCGATTGACGGGGCGGTGACGGCGGCGGTGCGGTGGCGCGGGACGTATCACCAACCGGCGAGCGTGCAAGCGCATGGCGAACGGCGATTGCGGCTATGGGTGCCGTGGTTGCGGACGGCGGAGGATTCGCGGCAGTTCGTGCGGGAGTTCTTTCGGGTCTATGCGCAACCGACGTTGCGGTATCGGTTGGAGGGGCTCACCGAGGGGTTGTGTCCCCGGCCGTGGCTGGGGCGGGTGCGAGTGCTGGATCGGGGCGGGAACGTGCTGATTGAAGGGCAGCCGGAGACGGTGCGGGTGCGGTTCGACAACGTGCCGCGATTCACGATCGACGTGGGGCCCGAGGATCCGCGGACGCATTGGCCGGAGCCGCCGCACGACGAGCGGTACCCGATTCTGAAGGGTCCGGCGGGGAGCGGGCTGAGCGGCGGAGGGCCGATCTCGCTGACGAATTTGTCGAACGGCTCGGGGGGTGGCGGCGGGGGGGGCTCGAGTGGGAGTGGTCCACTCACGTCGCAGAGTCTGACGTCGGACGCCTTAACGTCGAGCGGGTTGACCTCGAGCGCGGTCCGTTCGTCGGACATGACCTCGAGTTCGAGCGGCGGGACCGAGAGCCAGACGTCGGACCTGTTGGTCGCGACCAGCGGTTCGAGTGGTGGCGGTCATCCGAGTGGCTTGACTTCGAGTCTTGTAAGCTCCGGGATCGGGAGCTCCTCGAGTGATGCGGGATCCTCGGAGGGTGGATCGTCGAGCGGTGCCGCGGGATCGTCGTCGAGTGGAGTGGTGCCCGCGAGTTCGAGCGGCGCGGGGGGAAGCTTAAGTGGCGGGAGCCAGGGGACCTCGGACTTTGGGACAAGCTCGTCGGGTGGGATGACCAGTGGTGGGACCAGCGGGCCGTCGACGGGGACGACCTTCACGAGCAGCGGCGGTGGTGGTGGTGGGCCGGGCGGGAGCACCTCGGACATCTCGCTGGAGCCTTCGAGCACTTCGGAGATCGTCGGGTCGGAACAACCGAGTCCAAGCGGGTGACGCGGAGCGGCTCGCGCAGCGCGAGTTGTCAGGTGGCGAATCGATTCGACCGAGGCATCGATGATGGGGGCGGATGTGTTTTCTCGCGTGGACTGTGATCAGCAGGCGACGCCGATCCCTTTGGAGGGGCTGTATGGCGGGCCGGGGGGTTCGGCGTGCTGGCTGATCGGGGGCGGGCCATCGCTGGATGAAGCGATGTGTGCGGCGATCGCGCGGAGTCCGATTCCAAAGATGACGGTGAATCTCGCGGGGGCGGGGCGGCTGCGGCCCGACTTCTGGACGTCGTACGATCCGACGGCGCGGTTCCATCGGTCGATCTATCTCGATCCGGGGATCCTCAAGTTCGTGCATCGGCGGCGGGCGATGGACCTGGTCCCCGAGACGACGTTCAAGGTTTGTGAGTGTCCGGGGACGATCTGCATCGAGCGCGAAGGGGGACGCGGATTCGCGAACCTGATCGATCCGCGGGCGAAGGGGATCGTCGATTGGGCCGACTCGTTGGTGCAGGGGCTCGACATTCTGTATCGGCTCGGCTTTCGGACGATCTATCTCGCGGGGTGCGAACTGCGGGTGCTCCCGACGAAGGAGATGCAAGCCTTGGCGGAATCGCGCGGCGTGACGACCGACGATTGGTGGTCGCTGACCGACTTCGTGCGGGTCTGCGCGATGAAGGGGATCAATCGGGCGGAGCTGGAGCGACTGGGAGAGGTGGGGCTGTATCACTTCGATGAGGGGAAGAGTCTGGCCGCCGCGTTGCAGACGGATGGGCATTACGACCGGATCGCGCAGGGCTTGCGGCTGTCGCGATCGTGCTTCGCGCGGTGGGGCTTGGAGCTGATCTCGGTGACGCCGGGGAGTCGGTTGAATGATCATTTTCCCTATCGCGCTGTCGAGGCGGCGGTCGCGGAGATTCATGCGCGGGTGGGAGATCCCGCGAAGGAGTCGACGCGGGGTTGTTATGGTCGGCAGACGGCGACGTGGGTGGCGGAACTGGAACCGATGCATGACGTGAAGCCGCCGAACTGGCCGGCGGGAGGCGAGCCGGTTCGTCCTCGGAAGAGTTCACGGCCAGGTGAAGCGACGCCGGTTGGGGGGGCGGACTTGCCAGGGAAGCCGATGGGGGAGGGGGAATTGGTGGTCGAACATGAGGGTTGGTTGGCGGCGGGGCGAGCGTTTGCGGAGGCGTATGTGCCGCCGGAGGAGGCGGGGTGAGGGGGCTGACGGGATGACTCAGGGTGGGCCACGAAGAGGTCATGGAGCCCGATGGCAAGGTTGATTGTTACGGCGTGAACGAGTGCTGGTCAGCTTGGGCACAAGATCACGGCGGGCGTGGGAGTGCCTTGGTGATCGCGATGCGGGATGGCTCAGCGACCGCGCGGCGCGAGGGAAGATCGAAGCCGTGGGATGACCAGCCTCGTGGTGCGACGGATCATCATTCTCGGTAGTGTCGCCCCTGTCGGGGCTTCGCCGAGTTGGATCGACAACCCCACGCTGACGCGTGGGGCTCAATTCTGTCGCCCCTGTCGGGGCTCAAGATGGTATTCGCAGGCTGACTGTCATGAGTTGATCCCGAGGCTGGTCAGCGTGTGATCCAAGCCGTGAGTTCCTCGGCTAAGACCACTGGCGGAGCCGGTGGCACACGAATCAGACCACTGGCGGAGCCGGTGGCACACGAATCAGACCACTGGCGGAGCCGGTGGCACACGCCTGGGGATCGCTCATCGCCGCCGCTTACGTCCGGGATCGTCGCGTTGACGAAGTGCGCGACATGGAGCTCGTTCATGGATGTGACGGTGGTCATTCCACAGCATGGGGCGACCGAGTTGACGGCGCGGTGCGTGGCGTCGTTGCGGCGGCATGAGGGGGCTGGACCGCGAGTCTTGATTGTGGATGACGGAACGCCAGGGGGACGGATCGAACGAGGTGGCGATGATGAGCCAACGCGGGTGGTGCATGGTCGATGGCGCGGGGTGACGGCGGCGTGGAACGTGGGGGTGCGACTCGCGGAGAGCGACTTCGTCCTCTTGGTCAACAATGACGTGACGTGGGAGGGGCCGGCGGTGGAGCGGCTCGTCGCTCCGTTGGAGGCGGGTGTGACGGAGTTGGTGGGAGTTGCCTGGCGGGCGGAGCCCCATTGGCCGCAAGCCCTGACGGAACGGTGTCCGCCGCGACCGCTGCTTACGGGTTGGTGCTGGGGGTTTCGACGAACGGTGTGGGAGCGCGCGGGGGGCTTCGATGAACGCCTGCGGCTCTATTTCTCGGACACCGACTTTCAGTTGCGCGTACTCGACCGCGAAGCTGTGAATTCCTTGGCGGTGGTCGAGGTTCCGGTACGGCATGTCGGGCATGCGACGACGCGGCGGCTGCCGGCGCGGCGCGCGATTTGGGAGGGTGATCGCCGGCGGTTTCTGGAGAAGTGGTCGTGAAGCCGCGGCTGTTGCAGGTGGCGAACGTCGGGAACATCTGCGGGGGGACGGCGGCGTGCGCGTGGAGCGTGACGCGGGCGTTGCCGGGGTTCGAGCATGTCGTCGCGTTTCTGAGTCCGATCACGGAGGAAACGCGAAGAGTCTTCGGTATGACCCGGTTGGAACGCTGGGCCGAAGTGACCGCGGCGGATGTGCTGCGGCCGCGGCCCGATATCGTGCTGCTTCATAACACGACACGGAACCGGGTGCGTGGACGATGGCCGGTGCCGACGGTGCAGTATCTCCATTCGGCGATCACGGTTTCGGAGGAATGGCCGGTGGTCTGCTGTTCGCGGTGGTTGGCGGCAACGACGGGGCGACGTTTTGCTCATGTGTTGTGGCAGGGAGTGCCGCGCGCGATCCGGCAGCCGCGTGAGGTCGACGACCGGGAGGTGGTCGTCGGGCGGTTGTGCACGCCGACGGCGGCGAAGTGGTCGCCGGAGTTAGTGCCGTTCTATCGCGAGTTGGCCCGGCGTCAGCCTCGTGTGCGGTGGGAGTTCGTGGGGTGTCCGGTCGCGTTGCAGCGCGAGTTGGAACGGGCGTGTGGCGGGCGGGTCCGCTTTTGGTCGGCGGGGTGGGGGCGGCGGCGCTTGCTGACGCGGTGGGATGGGTTACTCCAGCATCAACCGGGGGTGACGGAGTCGTTTGGGCGGACGGTGGCGGAGGGATTGCGGGTGGGCAGTGTGCCGATCGTGGATCGACGGGGCGGCTTCATCGAGCAGTTACACGACGGGGGAGGTTGGTTGTGTGAGACGGAGGCCGATTTCGCGGCGGCGGTGGAGAGATTGATCGATCCGGATGAACGGGTGCGTGTGCGGCAGGAGGGTTTGCGGATCGCGGAAGCGTGGTCGCTGGAGCGGTTCGCGCGGCGGCTGTTGGACCTGTTTGATACGGTGGCGAACGGGGGCCTGCCGAGATGAGAAAATGGCGAATTCCGGGATTGCCTGTGGAATCATGAAATCGCGCGGGGGAAGATGCGGCGTAGATGGAGCGATGGCCTGTCGGGCCGATGGATATTCCCTTGATGATTCAGGAGCAAGTGATGTTGGGCGCGCGAGGCTGGTGGTGTCTGGTGAGTGGCGGGGTGATGGCGAGCGTTTTGCTGGTGACGGCGGACGATGTGTGGGCGGCCCGGCGGCGGCGGTGTTGTCAGCCGGTCTATGCCCGGCCGATGGCGGCTCCGTGTGCGCCGGCGGCGATGAGTCCGACCGCGTCGACCTATGAAGCGCCTCCGCCTCCTTCGGCGGTCCCGACCGAAACGAAGTCGCTGTACGAACGGCTTGGGGGCGAAGCGGCGATCAAGGCGGTGGTCGATGAGTTCGTGGCGATCGCGGCGGCGGACGAGAAGGTGAACTTCTTCCGCAAGGGGACCGGCAAGGAGTGGAAGCCGGGCGAGCAAGAGGTCGTCAAGCTGAAGAAGCACCTGGTCGACATGATCGGTAGCGTGACGGGGGGCCCGCAGAAGTACACGGGGCGGAGCATGAAGGAGGCCCATGCGGGGATGAAGATCACGGAGGGGGAATTCCATGCCCTCGCCGCCGATCTGATCGCGGCGCTGGATAAGTTCAAGGTGCCGCAGGCGGAGAAGGATGAGTTGATCAAGATCGTGGCGACGACGAAGGGGGATATCGTCGAAGGGCCGTAGGGTGGGGATGGGGCGGTGTGTGGGAAGACCGACGGGACGTCGCCCGTCGGCTTCCGGGTGTGGTAGAGTTTTGGGATGGAACCGTTGGTGGAGGCGTATCGGGCGGTGAATGCGTTTCAGGCGCATGTGGTCGCCCATTTTCTGCAGGGGGCGGGGATCCCGGCGTTCGTGGATGGGGATCAGTGGGGGATCGGAGTCGGTGGGATTCCGACCGGATCACTGGATGTGCCGCGCGTCTTGGTGCCGGCGCGGGAACTGACTCAGGCGCGGCTGTTGATCGCGACCGCCGAGGATCTGGATGACGGTCCGCTGATCGACGCGGAGGACGACCCGCCGGTCGATGCGGGTTGAGCCGTTCCCTCTGTTACGACAGCTCCCCCGGTTATGATCAGGGCGACCCGAGTCGCCGCACGATCATTCCTGAGTCGAGACATTCTGCGGGCCGACGACGAGGCCCAGGCGACCGATCAGGAGGTCGTCGTAGCCGGCGGGGCTGGGTTGCTGCCGGATCGCCCAGGTGTTTTGGCCGGGCCGCAGGTGCGCCTGGGGGATGGTGACCCAGAGTCGGGTGGGTCGGTCGCCGGGCGGTTTCCAGTGGAGCCGGCGATTCAGGTCGCCGAGCGCGATGTCGTTGACGAAGAGCCGCGTGACGAGTTCTCCGGCGTCGAGGCGCGCGCGATGGGGTTGCGTCGCGGGGGTGCCGGTGCCGTTTGGTTCAAGCTCGGCGACTTCCAGCGAGAGCGCGACCACTTGAGTGGGGACGGCGGGCCAGGTCCACGAGCCTTGGAGCGTGGTCCCTTCCGGCGAGGGAGGGGTGAGGTCGTCGCGGAGGTCATCGCCGAGGTGCCTGAGGCGGGGTTCGAGCCAAGTCCAAGAGTCGGTGGCCCAGACCTGCCAGCGGGAACCGTCGCGGGGGCGGGTGAACTCTCCGAGCTGTGGGTGCTTGAGGCGCAATTCCACGGGGGTGGCTTCGATGAGGCGGAGGAGGCCCCGTTCTTCGGGGAGTCCGAGCAGACCGCCGGTGGCGGGGCGCGTCAGATGGATGATGGGGCCGCGGAGCGTGACCGGAGGGAGGGCGGCGTCGGTCGGGTTCACGCGCGGTGACCACGCGGCGATCCGGTTCCAGCGGAGGGGGAGGTCGGTGTCGTCGATGCGCCAGCGGGGGGTGAGGGTGAACGACTCGGAAGGCTGTTCGGCCCATGCGCCCCACCAGCGTTCGCCGTGGTCCAGGAGGAGCGCGTCTTCGAGGCGGTGCCAGGGTGGGGACGGCGGGGAAGACTCCGATTCGGCGGTGGCGAGGAGCGTCCAGTGGTGGTCGTGATGGTCGTCGAGGCGCAGTTGCGTCAGCGCGTCGTCCGGTTTGGAGCCGTGGGCGAGGAGGGCGGTCCCTTGGGTGAGTTGCCACGTGTCTTGGTTCCACGCCAGGAGGATGGGTGTTTGCGGCGCGGCACGAAGAGGCTGGCGAAAGGTGATGCGCCACGCAGAGGGCGGAGTGAGTTCCCAGGTTCCCGCAGGGAGTTGCCGCAGGGTGAACGTGGTGGTGGGGTCGGTGGTCGAGGGGAAGATCAGTTGGTGGGTGGCGGGTGTGGAGGATGGGTGGAAGGGATCGGCCGGGAGCCCGATCAACCGGCCGGCAGGGAGGTCCTTGGAGTCTTGACTGGTCCATGAACGCGTTGCGGTCGGATCAGGTGATGAGGCCCAAACGAGCGCGTTGCGGCGGGGGTTGGCGAGGGTGTCGATCCATGCGATGGGGAGCACGGTTTCGTGGTCTCGGCTTACGCGGACGAGGGCCGCTTGGGGGGTGACGCCGCGCCATTCGGCGAGAAAGGTTTCGCCGGTGACGAGGTGGAGGGTCCGCCAGGGTTGAGTGTTCGGCCAGAGTTCGTCGGCGCGGGCATGTACGACGCAGAGCGCGAGGGGGCCGAGGATGGTCAGGAGTGCAT
>CAYRVS010000113.1:0-11209 GCA_964427725.1 uncultured Planctomycetaceae bacterium
GTCTGCCTGACCGCTGCGTTCGCGGGGGGCCTTTCCGCCGACGTCATTAAGTTGCTGGTCGCGCGGGCTCGACCGCGCGATTTCAACATGGCGACCGGCACCGTCGCCGAGACCTTTCGCGGATGGTTTCCGCTCGGGACCGGCGGTTCGGCGCTGCAGAGCTTTCCGTCGGCGCACACGGCGACGGCGGTCGGCTTGGCGCTGGGGTTGTCGGTCCTCTATCCGCGCGGTCGCTGGTGGTTCTTCACGTTGGCGGCGCTCGTCGGCTGTCACCGCGTCGAAAGTTCGGCTCACTATCCCAGCGACGTCATTGTCGGCGCGGTGGTCGGTTTGATCGCCGGGCAAGGGGCCTTGCGGTTGTTGGCCCGGTGGTTGACGCCGCGGGATGTGAAACTGAACGACCGTCCGCGGCTTCGCGTAGTGGCATGATCCCGCGAGGCAGGTCGATCAAAGCGCACCCCGCTTGAACCGATCCCCGATCTCCTACATGGGCCGGGGCACTCGCCCCGGCCGCGTCCCCATCGGATCCGTCCGCGCACCGCACCACAGGTCGGGGCAGGTGCCCCGACCGTGTTCGCGAATCTGCGAGTGTGTGATGGATTGCTGGATCCACCTGCGGCCGGGGCGGGTGCCCCGGCCTATGTTGGGAGTGGCTATGGGGCGCATTCACGGCGTTTGCCAGCGCGCTTCCCGGAAGACGCGGAGCCATTCGCGTTGGATCGCCGCGGGCAACGTGCCGGCCCGCTCGAGTTCCTCGGGGGTCTGGCCCCAATAGAAGCTGATCACTCCCGCCGCTGGGCCCCGCGCTTCACGCAGGAACGTCCGCATCTCGTCGAACGAGCATTTCAGCGGGAAGGTCTCTTCGATCACCACCGGCTTGCCGATCTGGAAGCCGGCGAGGGTCTCGAGCGCATGCGGGACGTGGTCCTTCTCCGGGTAGAGATGGACCGCCACGAAATCGAGGGGCTCGCAGACTTTCGTGGGGACGAACCCCGACGTCAGCCCGGGCCGCTCAAGGCTCCAATCAACCAGCCCGACCGTGATCAGATGCCGGGTGTTGACCTTGCGGATCGCGGCGACCAGCGTCTCGATCCAGGCTTTCGCGACCTCGGGCCGAGTCCGTGATCCGGGATCGAGGCTGATGAACTGGACGAAGTGCTTGTCGCCGAACGCCGGTCCCAGCCAATCGCCCGCCGGTCGCGGGCCGCCCGAGACGACCGGCTCGTTCATCAGATCGAGACAGAAGATCGCCGGGCTGTCGGCGACCGCCGCCGCGACCACCTCCCAGAACTTCGCCTGGGCCGCCCAGCGTTCGGCCTCGCCCAACGCGTCGTACCACGCCGGAACGTCGACCTTGTGGTAACACCCCAACCCGGTGATGTCGAGGTAGAGTCCGTTCGACTCGGCGAGGTCGACGAGTTGTTTGAGCCGTTCGATCGCCGCGGGGTCATGCTCGGTGGGGGAGCGCAGAAACTTGCCCGTTTGCAGGTGAATCCGCACGACGTTGAAGCCGAGCTCGCGCAGCTCGCGGAAGTCCTCTTCGACGCGGTCCCACTCGGCGACCCAGTAATCCTCGAGCAGCCGGCCCGTCGGGTCGTGATCGTAATTCGCTCCCCACGGAATGAACGGTTGACCGGCGGAGGTGACAAATCCGCGTTGGTCGGGGGCGACGGTGATCCATGGCTGGTCCGCCGACGTTCCCACCGCACAGAGGTTCAGCCACACACAGCAGGCCCAGACCACGCGCTTCCAGGTTCCATCCGCCATGACGACCTCCCGTTCAGATTCGGTGCGCTCCGTTCGACCGTCGCGGCCACGCTATGGAGTCCGGCGGGCGCCGGGCCCACAGTTACCGACCACCAAGCGGAGGCTGCCGCGCGTTGTCACGTCGTGGCCGGCATGCGAGGATCGCCGCATGCCGACGACTTCTCAGGATCACCCCGCGACGCCCCCGGTGCAAGCGGGAACCGCTGCCACATCACCGGCCGCCGCACCACCGTCGTGGTTCTGGCTGCATGTCCGCCGGGTGATCGTCTTCGTGATCGGGACGACGGTCATCCTGATCGGCGTCGCGCTCCTGGTCTTGCCGGGACCCGGCTGGGTGACGATCTTCGGCGGCTTGGCGATCCTCGCGACCGAGTTCGCGTGGGCGCGGTGGATTCTGAAACGCGCCCAACATCACCTGCAACAATACCCGGTGACGGCGGGCATGCTGGCGACGTCGGGCAAGTGGTATCAGCGGTGGTTTGGGAAGGGTGGAGGGTCGAAGGTTGAGGGTTGAAGGTTCAAGGCCGAAGACCACGTATGCCTACGGAGTTGGTCTGCTCTGCCCCTTAACCTTCAACCTTAGACCTTCAACCTTCGACGACTCACCGCTCCTGCTGCGTGAGCTTCAGATACCGGCGGATCGATTCGTCGAAACTGGAGAAGTGGTCGCCGGGGACCCGTTCGATGACCAGTGGGTGGGCCCCTTTCGGTTCCTGCGACATGGCGGTCACGCTTTCGTCGAACGGGACGTCCTCGATGCCGACATAGGCGTAGTGCGGGTGCTGCAAGTGCTTCACGTTGCCATGTAGCAACCGCACCGATCGCTCCTTGGGCGAATTTTTGAACGGCACCGTTTCATCGATCTGCCAGACGAGGAACGTGGTGTGATCGTACAAGCCGCCGGAGCTCCCCCCGTGACGAATCGGAACGTTGTCGAGCAGGCCCAGGACCGCCGAGACCCCGCCGCCGATGCTGTGCCCGAACGTGTAGATCCCGTTCGTCGCCACAACCGTCAACAAATGGAGCCATTGCACGGCGGCGCGGGCGTCGTCGACCTCTCCCAGAAAGAGCTCGTAGTTTCCGGGGTTGCCGTTCTCTCCCCGGAATGCCGGAGCCAGCACGACGTACCCGGCCTCCATGAAGGGCCGGCAGGCTTCGGTCAGATCGCCGACTCCCAAGGCGAACCCGCCATGGAAGAAGACGAGCGCGGGCCGCCGCTCGGTCACTTCGGGAGGCTGATAGAGGAGCGCCTTGAGTTGGAGGTCGCCCGAGGGATACATGACCTGCGTAACGTTCTCGGGAAGCTCCTCGTCGTCGTACTCCTGCGGCGCGGGGCCCGTGCGGAGCAGTTCCGTCTTCAAGCCGGCCCGCCATTGATCGAACGTTTGCCCGGCGGGGACCGCTTCCGCGCCGGTGAATTGATGCCCGACGCGCCACAGCGCGAGGCTGACCCCGCCGCAACACAGGAGGCCCACGACGAGGGCGCCCCCCGTGAGCCCCAGCAGCCACTTCATGCCGGAGCTCATTCCGCCGGACGAGCCCCGTTTCCGGGACGACTTGGGCGACTTCTTCGCCGCGACCTGCGGGGCTTCCGGCAAGGCGGCGGCGCGGCGTTTTTTCGGCGTGGGCGGGGCCTCCTCCGCGACGTCGATCGCCCCCTCGAAGTCGTCGAGGTCGTCCGCCGGAATCGTGAGGATCGCGGCGCACTCGCGGCAACGCAGCTTCTTGCCCGCGAGTTCCGGTTTGACCTTATAACTTTGGCCGCACTGGGGGCACGTGACTTCCGTCGGCATGCGAAGACCTCGCACGAAACCGGGATTGGTGAGGATGGATACGGTTCAACAGAGGCGCGCACGGCCCGTGCGTTTGCCCCATCGCTTTTCGGCATCGGTCGGGGCACCCGCCCCGACCGCGTGTCGGTCTGGAGCGGCTGTGTCGGTGACGGAGGAGGCTCGCAGGAAAACCGGCGATGGGCGGGACGCATCGTGATGATTTCCGGTCGGCGGAGGAAGGGATCGGCACGGGGCGATTTGTTTCAGGTCGCCCCGGGTGATAGAAATCCCCGAATGAAGACCGCCGGATCGACCCGGCCCGACACCCTGGACTCCGTGGCATGCCGACCGAATTTCAACTGCTGGAACGTCTTCGCAACCTGCGCGATCCCGAGATCGGCCGCGGCCTGGGTGAGCTCGACATGCTGCGCGGGGCGACACTGGGCCCGCAAAACGCCGTCACGGTGAAGATCGAACTCCCCACCCCCGCGTACCCGCGTCGCGAGCGGATCACCACAGCGATTCAGCAGGCCCTCGCCGGCGTCCCCGAAATCGGCCTCGTCTCGGTCGAGTACACCGCCGTCGTCCGCGGCAAGAACACCGGCGGCTCGATCGGCCTGAAGGTCAAGAACGTCATCGCGGTCGGCAGCGGCAAGGGAGGCGTCGGCAAAAGCACGGTCGCCACCGGGCTGGCGTTCGGCTTGCAGACGCTCGGGTGCAAGGTCGGCCTCCTGGATGCCGACGTGTATGGCCCCAGCGTCCCCCATCTGGTCGGGGGCGGAGGCGTGCCGATGGCCATGAAGCAGACGATGGCCGACGGGACCGAAATCGAGCGGATGTTTCCGGTCGAAGTCGGCGGCCTGAAGGTGATGTCGATCGGGTACTTCATCAAGACCGATCAGGCGGTCGTCTGGCGGGGGCCGATGCTCCACCGCGCGATCACGCAGTTCCTCAAAGACACCGAATGGGGCGAACTCGATTACCTGATCATCGACCTCCCGCCGGGGACGGGGGACGTTTCGCTGACGTTGTCGCAACTGCTCGGACTCGCCGGGGCGATCGTCGTTTGCACGCCGCAGCAGGTCGCGCTGCTGGATGCGGTGAAGGCGGTCGCGATGTATCGCCAAGTCAAGATTCCGCTGTTGGGGATGGTCGAGAACATGACCGGGGAAATCTTCGGTCGCGGCGGTTGCAAGCAGAAGGCCGCCGAACTGGGGATCCCGTTCCTGGGTGAGATTCCGATCGATGCCCAGATTCGGATTCGGGGCGATGAAGGCCGCCTCGCCAGCCTGTTCAGCGACGACAATCCGTCGAAGCCGCATCTGCTCAACGTCTGCGAACAAGCGGCGATCCAAATCGCGAAGTCGCTGCTGGAAACGCCGACGATGCCGACCCTCGAAATCCTGTAACGCCGATGTCCGCCTTGCTGGCCGTCCTCGAACGGAATGTGACGCGGGTTCGCGAGCATCTGGCGACCGCCTGCGCGTCACGCGGCCGCGGTCCCGGGGAAGTGACGCTCGTCGCGGTCACGAAGTACGCCGAACTTGATTGGATTCGTGGGCTCTACGAATTGGGACTGCGTGATTTCGGCGAGAGCCGGCCGCAGCAACTCGTCGAACGGGCCCGGTTGTTCCCGGCCGATGTCCGCTGGCATCTGATCGGTCATCTGCAACGGAACAAGGCGGCCCTCGTCTTGCCAGATGTGCACACGATCCATTCGGTCGATTCGGTGCGGCTGGCTCGGCAACTGAGCCGCGACGCCGAGTCGCTCGGTCGGTCGATCAAAGTGCTGCTCGAGGTCAACATCTCGGGCGAGGCGGCGAAGGACGGGTTTGGGCTTAATGAATTGCGGACCGCGTTTCCGGAGCTGATCGGCCTGCCTCGACTGGAGATCACGGGCTTGATGACGATGGCTCCGTTGTCGGTCGTCGCCGAAACATCGCGACCCGTCTTTCGCCGGCTGCGTGAACTACGTGACGAATTACACGCGCTGCATCCCCCGCTCAGTGACCTCTCGATGGGGATGAGCGGCGACTATGTCGTGGGGTTGGAGGAAGGGGCGACGCTGATTCGCGTCGGAACGGCGCTGTGGGAGGGGGCCGCCGGCGTCTGATCACGTAGGCTGGGTGAGCGCGGCGTCACCCAGCGCCCTGGTGCTCCATTGCTGGGTTACGCCTGCGGCTAACCCTGCCTACGAGCTGCGGCTAACCCAGCCTACGAACTACGAACTACGAACTGGTCCGACGCTACACAACGGCCGCGACAGGTTCTTATGATGACCTCGCGCGATCGTGAACCGGTTCAGCCCATCCCGGTTTGTCACCACTCACGCGCGGAGTCGTGCCGATGTTGAGTCTGCGATCACTCTTGGATCGACGCGCCTTTCTCGCCGACACGCTGCATGGTCTGGGCGGGATCGCGCTGGCCTCGCTGCTTGCGGACCAGCTTTGCGCCGCAGGGACCACCCCTTATCGCCCCGCGATCGACCCCGCCGCGCCGCATGCCGCGCGACCATCGCCGCTGCCGGCGAAAGCCCAACGGATTCTGATGGTCTTTTGCTCGGGGGCGATCTCGCACCTCGAGACCTTCGATTGGAAGCCCGAATTGGTGCAGCGTGACGGGCAGATGATGCCCGACGCGGCGGCGGCCGTCACTTTTCAAGGGGAAAACGGCGCGATCGCCAAACCCCTGTACGAATTCCGCCCGCGCGGCGAATGCGGCAAGTGGACCAGCGACCTGCTGCCTCGGTTGGGCGAGCTGGTCGATGATTTTTGCTTCCTCCACTCGATGACCACCAAGAGCAACACGCACGGCCCCGGCGAGAACTGCATGTCGACCGGGTTCACGCTCGACGGGTTTCCCTCGGTCGGGAGCTGGACGACCTACGCGCTTGGGACCGAGAACCAGGAGCTTCCTGCGTATGTCGCGCTCCCCGATCCGCGCGGCGTGCCGCAGGCCGGGGTCAACAACTGGGGGCCCGGGTTCCTGCCGGCGGTCTATCAAGGGACGGCGTTCAACGCCCAGCGACCGATCGCCAATCTGAAACCCGCCGGGAACTTGAGCGATGCCGCGACCGCCGCCGCCCGTCGGTTCCTGCAGGACCTCAACGCGAAACATCTTGAACGGTTCCCCGGCGACACGGAGTTGACCGCGCGGATCGCCAGTTACGACCTCGCGGCGAGGATGCAGCTCAGCGTTCCCGAGGTGACCGACCTCGCCGGGGAATCGGCGACGACGATCGCCGAGTATGGCCTCGACGATCCGCAAAACGCTCTGAAGGGGGCGTATGGCCGCAACTGCCTGTTGGCCCGCCGCTTGTTGGAACGGGGCGTCCGCTTCGTCCAACTCTTCAACGGGGCGTATGCGATGGGGGAAGGGGTCGGCAACTGGGACGGCCATCGCCAGCTCAAAACGCAGTACGACATTCACGGCGCGATTCTCGATCAACCAACGGCGGCGCTCCTGCGCGATTTGAAGCGCCGCGGCCTGCTCGCCGATACGCTGGTCGTCTTCTGTACCGAGTTCGGGCGGATGCCGATGTTCCAGAAAGGGGCCAGCGGCCGCGATCACAACCCGCTCGGCTTCACGACGTTCCTGATGGGGGCGGGGGTGAAGGCCCCGTACAGTTACGGCGCGACGGACGACCTCGGCTACAAGGCCGCCGACAAGGTGATCTCGATCCATGACTTCCACGCGACGCTGCTGCGGCTGATCGGGCTCGACCACACCCGCTTAAGTGTCTACCACAACGGCATCGAACGCCGCCTGACCGACGTGCATGGGCATGTGCTGGAGGAGGTTCTGGTTGAGGGTTGAGGGTTGAGGGTTCGAAAAGTCTTGCATCTTCTGACCCTCAACCATCGACCATCGACCATCGACCCTCAACCATCAACGCAAATGCTCACGCACCGCCCCCGACAGATTGGGAATCTCTTGGCGGAGCGTGGTGCTGAGCGGTATCGGCTCGCGGCCGGTGGGGATCGTCGCGAGGTAGTCATCGAGCGCCTGACGCGCCGCGGGAGGGCCATGCAGCATGAAGTGGACCCAGCCCCAGGCGTCGCGGTAGTCGTCTCCGGTCATCGCCGCCGCCGACGTGAGTCCTTCGAGTCTGACCAAGTCGGGGGTCCAACCGAAGCGATTCGCCCAGGCGATGGCGCGGCGATGGAGGCTCCCCTCGAAGCGCCGATTCGTCGGCTGTTCGAAGTACTCGGCGAGCCCTTCATCGAGCCATAACGGGACATACGGCAACGCGGCGTGGAGCAACGCATGCGTCGTCTCATGCCGGAGATCGGTGTCGAGATCGCGATGCCGGTACGCGAAGACTCGGCCGGCTTCCGGTCCCGCGACGAACAACGCCTGTCGTCCGACGCCGTCGGGAACATGCTCTCGGACATACGCCGAATAGCTCCAGCGATTCCGGAACAGATTGACGATGATCAGCTTGTCGCGGCACTTGAGCCCCAGCGTCGCTTCAAGATCCTTCCGCAACTCGACCAGTCCCGCGACGGTCTCTTCGACGTCCCGCAGCGGGAACTCGGAGCGAAAGACATAATGGCCGACTTGGCGTTCGTCGACCCAGTCCGCGGCGCATAGCGTGGCGGAGACCTGACCCAGTCCGAGCCACGCCCACAACAGAGACCACGACGACCAGCCCCGCGTCAAACCCACGACGAACGCGCCACTTTCCCCATGCCGAACTCATGAACAGCCCCTTGGCGGATGGTCTGTAACGGGCAACCCGGTCGGGCGTCAAGATGAAGCCCGGACGATGCGTAACGCATGCGAGGAGGGATCACGGCAGCTCACGTGGATGCCCGGACTTGAAACACGATGGTTCGACGTCGCGAGGCTTCCGAATCTTGGTGGTTCTGGGAGCGGTGAGGCCGGGGATCGCCGGCTGTCGGACGAGGGCCTTTCGAGGCCTGGCATCGCGCCCCTCAGCCGATGGGGGGCTGCTGACGAAGCGTACCCTGGCGAAGATGATCCGGGTTGGAAGGCCTCGCAGGCTGATTCGGGCCCATGGTTGGGGCCCGTCGTGACGCGGAAGGGGGCGGGCGCGTCACACCCGATCGACTCGCGGAACATCGCCGAAAATCAACTCGCCGCGCGCCACCGTTGCGAGGACTTGCAATCGACCGTGATCGGGCGGCCGGTGAAACAGACAGAGGTCGGCGAGGCTGCCGCGGCGTAACCGCACCGGCTCATAACCCAACAACTGGGCCGGTCGGCGACTCGTCATGTCGATCGCCGCGGCTTGCGAGACGCCGGTCAGTTCCTGAATCTTCACGAGGCAGACGTCGGTCTCGTCGGCCGACCCGGCGAGAAGTTCGGTCTGGCCCGCGACCACCAGTTTGCCGGACGGCAGAATCTCGCTCTTTCCTAAGGCGCTTTCGTAGATCCCCGCTGGACAGCCGGCCCAGCCGGCGGCGTCGCACGTCAAGACGGTCAAACGCGGGGTCTTCACCTGCAGGATGATCTTCAGCAGCGACGCCGGGACGTGGTGCCCATCGGCGATCACGCTGACCGTCAGTCGCGGGTCGGCGAGTTGCTCGTGGATGTGGTTGTGATGGCGATGGATCATGGCCGCCGAGCCGTTGCCGAGATGCGTCCCCAGCGTCGCCCCGGCGTCGATCGCCGCGCGAATCTGCGCCGGGGTCGCGGCGGTATGACCGATCGCGATCACCACGCCATGCGCCCGCGCTTGGCGAATGAACGGGAGCGCGCCCTCGACTTCGGGAGCCAGCGTCACCAATCGGATCCGGCCTCCCGCCGCGGCTTGGAATTGCTGAAATTCGTCCCAATTCGCGGCCCGCACGTGTTGTCGCGGATGGGCGCCGCGCGGTCCGTCTTCGGGCGAGAGATAAGGCCCCTCGAGATGGAAGCCGGGGGCCATGTGATGGACCAGCGGATCGGCGTCGCAGGCTTGTCGCAGCGTCTGAAAGCCGTGCAAGAGCGCCGCGTGCGAGTTGGTGATCAACGTGGGACACAGCCGCGTGACGCCGAAGCGTCGATACGCGAGAACCGTCGTTCGCGCCTGCTCGATGGTGAGATGTTCGTCGCTGAACCAGACGCCGCCGTGCCCGTTGATTTGCAGGTCGAACAGTCCGGGGGCGATCCACGGCCAGTCCTCGACGGGGCCGCGCGGCGTCGCCGGGGTGACGGAATGAATCCGGTCGCCCGTGATGTGGACCGCGATCGGTTCGCCGGTGTCGTAACGTCGTCCGTGCAACGTCAGCAAAGGATCACTCCCGGGGTGAATGCGCTCGGCGTCGGAATCATGCCGATTGTGTCCCCGCCCGCCGGGAGAAGAAAGCCCGGGTCCATGATGTGCCACAGAAACATGTGCCACTCATGCTTCGTCACAGATTGATCCAGGGCCGTGTGCCACTGGCTACGCCAGTGCGATTGCTTTACGGCGACCCACCTCATGTGGCACGGACATCGCCCGTGGCACCCCCCGCATCACCCGCTCACTCTCAGAACGGCTCGATGGCCTGCGGCGCTTCGAGGACGGCCCGACCCGCGGGATCGTCCAGCGCGGGGGGCTCGAACTCCGGTTCGCGGAACTCGACGATCGGTTGCTCGAACGCCGGTTCCGTCGCCGCGGTCACCCCGACCTGATCGGCGGGCTCGAACGACGGGGCCATGAAGCGATCGAGGTCTTCCCCGGTGGTCGCAAAAGCCGGAGGTTGGCCGCCCTCACGTGACGATCGCCCCGGTCGACTGACCGGCCGCCGCGACGCATAGAGGGGACTCGACTCGAGCCGAGGGTCCCCCAGATTGACCATCTGCGCGTTGGCGATGGGGGGCCGCCGCCACACGGCGACCGGAATCGCCGTCGGATTGACTTCGACATGCCCCAGGTCCATGGCGAGCGAGACCGTGTTTTGCGGCCAATCAAGCTTCACATGTCGGGGTAAGATCGCCCCCGAACCGGCGTCGAGGCGATAGTCTTGCAGCAGCACGCGGACGAGCGGCTGGTTCCGCTCGTCGTAGGTGCTGTGCTCCATCACGTAGCCGTGACAGCCATGGACCACCACCACTTTCTTCACCGTCTCGCCGGTGGGAAGCTGGTGCTGCGAGACCAGCCGCAGCGACCCGCCCCCCTTGACCGGTTCCACCGTGGCTCCGTCGGCGGAATACGGAGCGACGCCGAGGGCCTCCATCAACCACTCGGGTTCAAACGGAAAGGGGAGATGCTGCCGCGCCACGTCCATATCTTGATGGGCGGCGTAGTAGACCTGGTTGGGATGCTTTCCTTGCGGCTTCGACCACAGCCAGAACTCCTCGTCGTTCGAGCCGAAGTCGACCTCTTTCCCCATCGGCGAGGTGACTTCCAGCCGCAGTCGATGATCGCGCTGGACCACCAGATTCCCATCCAGCGATACGGGAATCCCTTGGGCGCGGATGCGCACGCTGCTGGCCCGCCAGCCCTCGAGCTTCTCGACGTTCCGGTTGACCTGCGCGACGACTTCCTCGGCCGAAGACGCGGCGGTGAGCGCGCACGGCGTTCCGCGACCGTACGGCCCTTCGGGTCGTCGCATGGCGAAGCCCCGCACGCCCGCGCAGCCCAAGCCGCTCACCATGACTCCCAGCAACGACGCGCGGACCAGCCAGGCGGACCAACGGTACGGCGATTTGGCGACGGGGCGGGAACGCATCAGCTCCAC
>CAYRVS010000113.1:11219-17279 GCA_964427725.1 uncultured Planctomycetaceae bacterium
GTTTTGAGTTGTTGTTGCAACGCGGAAGTGTCGGCGTCGGGGAGTTGCAGGTTCCGAACCTCGAACACTCCCTCGCCGTGCAAGCCTTCCAGCAGCAAGGTCGACCCGTCGTCGTCGGTCAAGACGTCGACCAGCCGTAAGCGTTTGAGCTTCAGCAGCAACAAAGCGGCAACGTAACGCTGCGGTTCCTGACTGGGGCTGGCCTCTTCGGTCAATTGCTCGAAGTAGCGCCACAATGCGTCGGGATCGACCCTTTGGCCGGGCTGCATCCGGGCGAGCGGCACGCGCGACCGCCAATGACCGATGGCGTCGGCGGGTGGACCTTGCCACGCCTCGGCGGCGTAATCGAGCCGCACCTGCTGCCCCTGCCGTTCGACCAACACGCTATGACACCAGCTTCCGGGGACCAGGGGTTGCCCGGTCGCCGCGCAGGTTTTGCCCAGCGGTTTGAACTGAAAATCCATGCGGTCCCCCGCCCGTCGCGCCTCAGGTACCCCCCCCCGGGAGACGCCGGCGCGACGGGGTTGTAGTGCGGGAACGGGCTTGAGAGCAAGGCGAATTACCGCCGGAGAACGAGACACAAGCGCAGGATCGCGCGGCGACGGGACTTCCGGGACACGACAGTGACCCCTGACCCATGACCTCCATCGACCAGGCCGCCGGCGCCGTCGCTGCTTCCCGCGGCGAGCAGGCTCACTCCGCAATCGTCCTCGAGACTCAAACCGCATCACTCACCGGAATGCGGACCCGCCAGACAACGAATCTCGTGATTCACCCGAGCGTAGCTCATGCCCTACGGGACCGGATCACACCGCGCGAGAGACGGAAGCGCGCCCGGTATCTTCAAGATCGACTTGACTCCGATCAGCCGGCGGCGAGCGACCGCGTACGGGCGGCGAACGTTTCGAGTAACCGCTTCGCATGGCCCTCGTCGATCGCCGCCGCGGCGCGGGTGACCCCGTCACGCGGGGATGTCACGGCATCGGCCGCGAGCAAGGCGGCGGCGGTGTTCGCCAAAACGATGTCCCGCGATGGACCGGGTTCTCCGGCCAACACGCGACGGATCACCGCCGCGCTTTCGGCGGGGCTGTCGACGCGTAAGTCGTCGACGCGGCAGGTCGCGAGGCCAAGCAGGTCGGGCGTCCACTCCGTGCGGGTCACCTGGCCGGCGCGCACCTCGAAGACGGTGGTCGCGCCCCACAGGCTGACTTCATCGAGCTCGCCGTTGCCGCAGACGACCAGCGCGTGCTTGACGCCGAGCTCCGCGATCGCCGCCGCCATCAATTCCGCGAGCGGAATCCGACCGACCCCCAACAACTGGTAGTCCGCGCCGGCCGGGTTGGTGAGCGGCCCCAACAGGTTGAACAACGTCCGGAAGCCGAGCTTCTGCCGGATCGGCGCGGCGTGTTTCATCGCGGCATGCAGCCGCGGCGCGAAGCAGAACCCGATCCCGACGTCGGCAACGCATTGCGCGACTGCTGCGGGCGTCAACTCGAGCGTCACGCCGAGCGCTTCGAGGACGTCGGCGGAGCCGCTTTTGCTCGACGCGCCGCGATTGCCGTGCTTGGCGACGGGGATCCCCGCAGCGGCGGCGACGAACGCCGTCGCGGTGCTGATGTTGAACGTGTGCAGCGCGTCGCCGCCGGTGCCGCAGGTATCAAGCACGCGGGTGTGCGGGACGGGGATCTTGATGGAGCGTTCGCGCATCGCGCGGGCCGCGCCGACCAGTTGCGGCACCGTCTCGCCGCGACATCGAAGCGCGGTCAGGAACGCCGCGATTTCGAGGGGCTCGGCGGCCCCCTCCATGATCCCGCCGACGGCCCGCTCCATCGCCGCCGCGTCAAGCGGCTGCTGTTCAACAAGACACAACAACGCGGAGCGGACAGGGTCCATGGGTTGATCGCGGGGGGATAGAGAACCTGAGGGATGCCCAGGGAAGGCCTTCCCCGGGCGTCAGACCAGAGACACTCTACCCGCCTTACGCACCGGCGACGAGGACCACGGTCGAACGGCCCGCGACCTCGATTTTCGGACCGCAGACTTCGGGCTGATCGCCCACCATCACCACATCGGCGGGCGGGGGGAGAGCGGTGTCGAGGTATTTCCGCCACCGCCAGGAATCGGGGGCCGCAGGCAACCGAAACGTCAGCGGTTCCCAGAACATGTTGAAGACGACGTAGACCACGTCGTTGAGCCCCTCGATCGTGTAGTGCCGCAACATGCACGCCAAGGTGCGGCTCTCGTTCGACCAGTCGGGCTGGAATGGCTCCACGCCGTGCCACGTGACGTCGAGCAGGTCCGAGCTTTGCGTTTGCCTCCTGCCGGCGTGCATGTGATGCCGCAGCGCGGGATGCCGTTTGCGGAACGCGATCAAGCCTTGGCAGAACCTGAAGAGTTCGGCCTGGGGCTCGCGCAGCGACCAATCGAACCACGTCAGGGGCGAGTCGTGACAATAGGCGTTGTTGTTCCCCTGCTGCGTCCGGCCGATCTCGTCCCCCATCAGCAGCATCGGCACCCCCTGGCTCAGGAAGAGCAAGGCGAGGGCGTTTTTCTGCTGCCGCAATCGCAGCGCGCTGATGGCGGGGTCGGTGGTCGGGCCTTCCACGCCGCAATTCCAGGCGAAGTTGGCGTCGGTGCCGTCGCGGTTGGCCTCGCCGTTCGCTTCGTTGTGCTTCTGCTCGTAGCTCACCAGATCGGCGAGCGTGAACCCGTCGTGACAGGTGACAAAATTGACCGACGCCGTCGGCCCGCGTTCGGGGTAGAGATCGGGTGAACCGATCAGCCGTTGGACCATCTCGCCGGTCTGTCCGGGATCGCCCCGCAGAAACCGTCGCGTGGTGTCGCGGAACTGACCGTTCCATTCCATCCACCGGCCGAACGACGGAAAACTGCCGACCTGATACAGCCCGCCGGCGTCCCAGGCCTCGGCGATCAGCTTGGTCCGGCTGAGGACCGGATCGCGGGCCAACGACTCGAGCAGCGGCGGATTCGACAGCGGTTTTCCCGTCGAATCCCGTCCCATGATGCTCGCGAGATCGAAGCGGAAACCATCGATGTGGTACTCGGTCACCCAATGCCGCAGGCAGGTCCGGACGAACTCGCGGACCACGGGGTGATTGCAGTTGACCGTATTGCCGCAGCCGCTGAAATTCAGATACTCCCCGTCGGGAGTCAGCATGTAATAGACGGAATTGTCGAGCCCGCGGAACGACAGCGTCGGGCCCCCTTCGCCCAACTCGGCGGTGTGATTGAACACCACATCGAGGATCACTTCGATCCCATGCCGATGGAGGTCCATCACCAAGGCCTTGAGTTCGTCGGCCTGCAGGCCCAGCGAACTCGTCGCGGCATACCCCGCCTTGGGGGCGCAAAACCCGACCGTGCTGTAGCCCCAGTAATTGAGGAGTCGCTGACCCGACGTCGGGTCGACGTGTTCATTCTCGCATTCGTCGAACTCGAAGATCGGCATCAGTTCGACGCAGTTGATCCCAAGTTCCTTCAGGTAGGGGATCTTCTCCCGCAGCCCGGCGAATGTGCCGGGAAACGCCGTCCCCGAGGTGGGGCTCCGCGTGAACCCGCGGACGTGCAGCTCGTAGATCACGAGATCTTCGACGGCGATCTGCAGCGGGAGGTCGCCGTTCCAGTCGAAATCGTGCGGCACGATGCGGCCGCGCAACGGGCGGCGTTCCCCCGTCGTCGGCCGTTTGGCCCAGGTTTCCAGCCCCGCGAGGCTTTGGGCGAGCGGATCGACGAGGGTCACCTCGCTTTGATAACGATGCCCCAATTCCGGAGCCCAGGGGCCATCGACGCGGAGCGTGTACTCGATGTCGTCGACGTCGAGATCGAAGACCGTCATCGCCCAGATGTCGCCGATGCGGAACTCTTCGGGGATCGGCAACTCGACCAGCGGGCCGGGGATCCCGGGACGATGCAGGATCAACGTCACGCGTTCGGCATGCCGGGCGAAAACCGAAAAGTTCACGCCTCCCGAGACCAGCGTCGCCCCCAGCGGGATCGGCGCGCCGCGACGGACGCCGTACCCCCGGATTTGGCGCGTCGGAATGCTGTCGATGCGGGCGTCGAGTCCGGTATGAACGAGCGGGATGTCGCCGATCGTCGAAACCTGTTGAAACATCGGCAGAAAGCCGGCCGCCGACACCATCCCCATCAGGTCGGCGGGGACTCCCTCGGCGAACAGGCGGCACCCGAGCGCGCGGCCGTAGCGGGAGAGGAGCAGCAGCCGCCGCAGCGCCATGCTCGTCAGTTCGGTGACGCCGCTGAAATCGAGGATCACCTCCCCCTCGGGGACCAGCAGTTCCCGAATCTGACGGCGCAGGTCGTCGGAGACCGGCCCCCCGAGCCGCCCGAGAAAGCGTACGACAATCCGTCCGTTGAGTTGCTCGATCGCGATCGCCACGAGTCGGCTCGATGAAGGATCCCGGAGGGCCGGCGCGGTCCCCGATGTGATGGTGAGCTTTATCGTACGCCTCAGGGGGAGTCATCGACAGGGACGAACCGCGGCCATGACGCTAGCCGCCGGAGACGATGTCGATCGCCATCGATGAAGTGGATGGGGCGCTCCCGGGACCCTTCAACGGTGCCATGTCCTACCAATCGGGGAGTCCATCCGGCCTTCGGACGACGCCCGACAGTGACGATTGGGATGAATGTGCTGAACCCTGGTGGCTCCGACGATGGGCCGAGCCCACGAAAACGGCGGGGTGGCATCACAGATGCAGCATATGTGGTAGGGGACGGTCTCCCCGGAGATTCTGCCGCGCATTCAGGCACTGTCGCCTAGCAATCGAGCGACCCAGTGCCGACCGGTTCGATCCGGCGTGGAAAACTCCTGTGACGCGGGATAAACTGTCCGAGGAATCGGTGGTGTTGCCAGCTCCCCCAGCGAATGACGCGGAAAACTCCCGCACAGAAAGGCCTACGTGGCGGTTCGGACCCTCTCGACGGGTGGGAGTCGCTGGTCGATGAACACCCCCGCGCTCGCCACCCCCCCGGCTCGGCCCGACGCGCCCGTCATGGATGGGATGATCGGCGCGTGCGAGGCCATGCGCGAGGTCTACCGTCTGACCCGCCAGGTCGCCGAGACCTCCGCCACCGTCCTGTTGCTCGGCGAAACCGGAACCGGCAAGGAACTGATCGCCCGCGCCCTGCACGAACTGAGTCATCGCGCGTCGGGCCCGTTTATTCGCGTCAACTGCGGTGCGTTGTCGGAAAGCCTGCTGGAAAGCGAGCTCTTCGGCCACGTCAAAGGGGCCTTCACCAACGCTTACGAAAACCGCACGGGACGGTTTGAAGCCGCCCACGGCGGGACGATCTTCCTCGATGAAATCAACTCGATGAGTTTCACCCTGCAGGTGAAGCTGTTGCGGGTCCTGCAGGAACAGGAGTTCGAGCGGGTCGGCGATTCCAAGACGATTCGCGTCGACTGCCGGATCGTCGCGGCGACCAATCGCGACCTCACCGACGAAATCGAAGCCGGCCGGTTCCGCGAAGACCTTTATTACCGGCTGAACGTCGTCCCGATTTATCTTCCGCCGCTGCGTGACCGGACCGACGACATCCCCGCGCTCGTGCAGCACTTCGTGAAGCGGTACGCGGCGAGCGACAATCGGCCCGCGCCGCGGGTTCCCGACGACGTCCTCAACGTGCTGAAATCGTACGCCTGGCCGGGGAACGTGCGGGAACTGCAGAACAACGTCGAGCGGGCGATCGTGTTGTGCCAAGGGGACGAGTTGTCGATCGGCCTCTTCCCGCCGCCGGTCCGCGGGCTCGCCCCCATTCGGCTGGGCCGCGCGAAAGCGGGGACCCTCGACAGCCTGTGCAGCGAGCTGGTGACGCTGGGACTGACGGAGGCGGGAGACGAAGCCGGCGACGTCCACGAACGGGTCGTCTCGCTGGTCGAGCGCGAGTTGATCCTGCAGGTGCTGCGCGGGTGTCAGGGGGTCCAAACCAAGGCGGCGACGCGGTTGGGAATCAACCGCAATACGCTGCATAAGAAGATCGAGGACTACAAGCTGGAGGGGGAGGCGCGGTGAGGTGGGA
>CAYRVS010000114.1:0-17184 GCA_964427725.1 uncultured Planctomycetaceae bacterium
GGCTTGGGATGCTGGTCGAAAGTCTCATACCGCCCGCAGCCGTCGCACATCATCATGAAGAACAGATACAAGTATTCGACCTATCCCGCGAGATGTTCTTCAGAATCCATAACGGGAATGACCCTCTGGATGAGCCAAGGATTAAATCCTCGTGACGACGGTGGTCACCGGTTTGTCCCATCAAGGAGCGGCGCGGCGTCAGCCCGCCGTGCGATCGACACGCGATGATCGAGCCCGTCAGGTCACCATCGACCATGCCACCTCTGCACTCTGCTCGCGCGCAACGCTTCCGGTTCGCGGCCCTCGCGTTTTC
The DNA here is from genome assembly GCA_964427725.1 of uncultured Planctomycetaceae bacterium. Lineage (GTDB taxonomy): Bacteria > Planctomycetota > Planctomycetia > Planctomycetales > Planctomycetaceae > DSVQ01. The sequence goes on from CAYRVS010000114.1 coordinate 314, forward strand.
GGGGACGGATCGGTTACGCGACACGGCGGGCTGACGCCGCGCCGCTCTTTCGGCGACTCTTTCGCCGCCGATGGGCGGGCTTGGCCTTGATCGAAACGGGCATCCCCGGCAGGATACGTTCCTTCCCCATGAACGGACACCGGATGTCGCCCGCCACGTTGCCGCCGCCCGCCCCGCCCACGGCGGAGCCGACAGGGGCGAAACCCGCGCGCGGTCGGCAAGGGCTCTACTGCGTCTGGCATGGAATCAATCACGCCACCTGGCGGAAACTGCGCCGCTGGGTCGGCGGGTTCCCGGCACGGAACCGACTCCGCCGCGTGAGCATCTCGGCCGCCGCGTGGTCCAACTCGTTTTGGGAGTTCTGGGAAGAGGCCCTGTACGGTCGCCGCGTCGATCAGACCGAAATCAAGCAACCGCCGTTATTCGTGCTGGGTCATTGGCGCAGCGGCACCACGTTGCTGCATCAACTCCTCACGCTCGATCCCCAGTTCACCTATCCGAATCTCTATCAGGTGATGTTCGCGGGGCATTGCCTCCTGACCGAGCGATTTGTGGCTCCGTTGACCAGTTGGGCGATCCCCAAAACCCGGCCGATGGACAATATCCCCGTCGGCTGGAAGATGCCCCAAGAGGACGAGGTCGCGTTGCAGTTGCGGACGCTGTTGTCCCCCTACTGCATGCTGGCCTTTCAGGGCGAACGCGCGGCGTACGATCGCTTTTTCGACCTCACCGAGCTGACCCCGGACGAGCTCGCGTTGTGGAAACGGGAGTTTCTGCGGCTGATGAAGAAGGTCACGCTGCGGTCGCCGAAAGCGATCGTCCTGAAAAGCCCCAGCCACACCTACCGGATTCCGCTGCTGCTCGAGCTCTTCCCGGATGCGAGGTTCGTGTATATCCACCGCGATCCCTACGCGGTCATCAATTCGTCGATGCATCTGCGGCGGACGATCTTCACCGACAACGCGCTCGGCGAACCGAGCTTCAAGAACCTCGAGGAAGACACGCTGCTCACGTACGAACGGTGCATCCAGCGGTACGAGGCGACCAAGCACCTGATTCCCGCCGGTCAGCTGCACGAATTGCGGTTCGATGATTTGGAGGCCGATCCGGTCGGCCAATTGCGCGAGGTTTATGCGACGCTGGGACTCGCCGGATGGGCCGCGGTCGAGCCGGTCCTCCAGGGGCAGCTGTCCGCGCACGCCAATTACCGTAAGAATCGCTTCTCGATGGACGAGGCGCTGATGCGGCGGATTTACGACCGCCTGAAGTTCGCCTTCGACCTGTACGGCTACGACAGCCGGCTGGATGAAAACGCCGCCCCGGCGGCCTGATGGTGACCCCAACCTCCGCAACATCGCGAGTTCATGACCGCCCTCCTCGACATCCAGCATTTGCGGACCTACTTCGAGACCGACGGCGGGACCGTCAAGGCGGTCGATGATCTCACGCTGTCGCTCGAACCGGGCAAGACGCTGGGGTTGGTGGGGGAATCGGGGTCGGGTAAGTCGGTCACGTCGTTGACGATCCTGCGGCTGCTTCCCGACGTGGGGGCGAAGATCGCGGGGGGGGCCGTCTCGTTTCTTGGTCGGGATTTGACGAAGCTGCCGCCGCGCGAATTACGGCGGATTCGCGGGCAAGAGATCAGCATGATCTTTCAGGAGCCCGGCACCTCGCTGAATCCGGTCTACAAGGTCGGAGCGCAGGTGATGGAGGCGATGCTGCTTCATCAGAAGCTGACCCGCGCCCAGGCGCGGGAGCGCACGATTCAGCTCTTCCGCGAGGTGGGGATCCCCGAACCCGAACGGCGGATCGATTCGTATCCGCACGAGATGTCGGGGGGGCAGAAGCAGCGCGTGATGATCGCGATGGCGCTCAGCTGCAATCCGAAGCTGCTGATCGCCGACGAGCCGACCACCGCCCTCGACGTGACGATCCAAAAGCAGATTCTTGACCTCCTTCGCAAACTCCGCGACGAGCGTCAGATGGCGGTTTTGTTCATCACGCACGATCTGGGGGTGATCGCGGAAATCGCCGATGATGTCGCGGTGATGTACCGCGGCAAACTGGTCGAACATGGGCCGGCCCGCGAAATCTTCCGCGCGCCCAAACATCCCTACACCAAAGGCCTCATCGCCTGCCGACCGCGACTCGATCTCACGCGGCGGCGGCTCACCACCGTCGCCGATTACATGCAAACGACGACCACTCCGTCCGGGGAGTTGGTCATCACCGAGAAGGCGTTGTCGCCGCAGCGGCTCGCCGAGATCGAAGGCCGAGGGCGCGGGCGGCTGCTCCATCCCGTTGTGGAACTCGAGCGCCTGGGACATCCGACCTCGACCGCCGAGTATCCCGCCGGGTCGACCTTTGTCCCTCCCGACACCGCCCCCCTGTTGCGGGTCGAGAACCTGCGAGTCTACTATCCGATCAAAACCGGCTGGCTGCGGCGGGTGACGGGGCATGTCCAAGCGGTCGACGGCATCAGTTTCAACGTCTATCGCGGGCAAACGCTGGGCCTCGTCGGCGAATCGGGCTGCGGCAAGACGACGACCGGCCGCGCGATCATCCGCCTGTTGCCGATCACGGGCGGTCGAGTCGAATTCGAGGGCCGGGATTGGCGGACCCTGCCCGAACCGACCTTACGTCGTGCCCGTCGTTCGATGCAGATCATCTTTCAAGACCCCTACAGTTCGCTGAATCCGCGGCTGACCGTCGAGGCGATGCTGACCGAGGCGATGGCGGTCCATCGGCTGGGGACCTCGGCCGATGATCGCCGACAACGGGCCGCCGCGCTGCTCGAGGAGGTCGGCCTCCTCTCCGAACATCTGCGGCGGTATCCGCACGAATTCTCCGGCGGCCAACGGCAGCGGATCGGGATCGCGCGGGCCCTCGCCGTCGAACCGGAATTCGTGATCTGCGACGAATCGGTCTCGGCGCTCGACGTCTCGGTCCAGGCGCAGGTCTTGAATCTGCTGAAGGACCTGCAGGAACGGCGGGGGCTCACCTACATTTTCATCAGCCACGACCTCAGCGTCGTGAAATTCATGGCCGACATGATGGCGGTGATGAACGCGGGCAAGATCGTCGAATTCGGCCCGTCGGATCGCATCTACGCCAACCCTCGCGAGGCCTACACCAAACGGCTGATCGACGCGATCCCGCAAGTGCGGATGGTTTGAACAGACGCCCAGGCAAGGTCTTCCCCCGGCTTCTGGGGTGACTCAATCCCGTCCGACCCCCAAGCCGTCGGCGACGCGGTTGATGTAATTGAACCATGCGGCGATGAGCGTGATTTGCAGGATCCCGCGATCATCGAACCCCGCCGCGCGCAGCAATTCGATGTCGGCCCGCGTAACCGACGTCGCATCGCGGGTCAGCTTCTCGGCGTGGGCGCATATCGCATGATCGGCGGGGGACAGGTCGGCCTCCTGATGCCCCCCTTCGATCGCCTTCGCCAGTCGGTCATCCCCCGTCGCGCGGCGTAGGAATTCCCGATGCGACACGCTGCAATACCGCGTGCAGTTGCACTGCGACACCACCGTCGCGATCAGTTCGTGCTGCTTGCGGCTTAAGGGGAGCGCGGGGTCCATCAACGCGCCGAACGTGGCGAACGCATGATGGAGCGCCTGCGGGATGAGGCTATGGGTCGCGACAATTCCGTCGCCATCGCTCGTCGGCAACCCGGGAATCTCGGTCGCGTATTCGACGGGATACCACGCATGCTGGGCGTCGAGCGCTTCACGATAAGCCGGATCGGCCTGCGATTTCGGGATCGTGCGAATCCATGTCATCCGACAGCACCTCGCAGCGGCGACGAAACCACGTTCAGCCCCAGAATTTTTCGCCGTGCCAGTTCATCGGGGGCTGCGTTTCGACCTGGATGTCGCCGTTGACGCGCATCTGGCAGGCAAGCCGCAGATCCTTCTCGTGTCCGATACGGGCGAAGAAGGCGAGGGGGTTGGTCAGCATCGAGAGCTTCTCGAAAGCTCCCTGTCGACTGCAGTTGTCGAGTCCGTCCTTCACGACGACGCGGCAACTGCAGCAGAGCCCCAAACCCTGACAATTGAAGGTCTGGTGGATCCCCGGGTAAAGCTGGACCCCCGCCTTCAGGGCTTCCTGTCGCAAGTTCGCCCCTTGGGGCACCTCGATGGACTTTTTCTCGTTGACAAACGTCACGGTCGGCATGAGACGCGGCACCTTATGACGGTTGAGGCTGGATGACGGTTGAGGTTGGACGATGATGGGCGGCTGCCCTCGCGGTCTCTGAGAACGGTTCGGAAGAGAACGGAATCATAAGGACCCATCGACGGGAATTCCAGATCGCCGTAAGGGCTTTGGGACCGCGGATCGCCGACGAATCGAGACCCCGCGATCTCCCCTTTTTGCACGGAACTCGCTATGCTTGGCAGCTCGGGACTCAGCCCAGCGCTGGCGCGTCCGGCCTGTCCGCACGGGGCGAAATACTGCGGGTTTTGACTTGGAAGACACGGCGGTCGGTATGCTTCTGACTTGTTCGCGTAATGCCCTGACGGCGGCGTTCGGGGCGGTCGCCGGGGTGGTTCCCGCGCGAACCACCAAAGAGATCCTTAAGAACGTCAAGTTGCAGGTCGGATCCGGCACGGCGACGCTGCTGGGGACCGACAGCGAAATCAGTCTGCGCTGCGTTGTCCCCGACGTCACCACGCAATCCGGGGGCGAAACGCTGCTCCCCACCAACCGCATGCTGTCGATCCTGCGTGAACTGACCGACGACACGGTGCAGCTCGAAATCACGGGGGACGCGGTCTGGATTCGCGGGGCCCACAGCGAGTTTCGCCTCTCGGCGGAAGACCCGACCGAATTCCCGCCCGTGCCCCAATTCCAGGACGACCATTATTTCGTCCTGCCGGCGGGGCAATTGCGGCAGCTCATCAAGCGGACGGTCTTCGCGACCGATGTCGAAAGTACGCGGTATGCCCTCGGGGGCGTGCTGATGGAACTGACGCCCGAACGGGTCACGCTGGCCGCCACCGATAGCCGCCGACTCGCCGTGGCGTCGGGCCCCTGTCGGGCCGAAGGCTCGCCCACCCCCGCGACGACGCCTCCCGTGGTCCCCTCGAAGGCGATGTCGCTGATCGAACGCGTCTTGGGCGATGGGTCCGACGAGGTCAAGCTCGCGATTCATCCGAACGACATGGCGGTGCAATGCGGCGGCGTCACGATCTGTACGCAACTGGTACAGGGCCGCTTCCCCGATTACCGCAAGGTGATCCCCGGATCGTTCCAAAAGACGATCGACATGGTCGTCAGCCCGTTCTACGCCGCGATCCGCCAGGCGCAGATCGTGACCAGCGAAGAGAGCCGGGGAGTCGACTTTACCTTCGCGAACGGCACGTTGCGGCTGAGCAGCCAGGCGGCCGACGTCGGGCAGTCGAAGATCGAGCTGCCGATCCCTTACGACGGCGAACCGCTGACGATCACGTTCGACCCCCGCTACATCGCCGATTTCCTCAAAGTCCTCGACCCCAGCTCGCAGGTGCAGTTCCGGTTGATCGACCACGAATCGGCGGCGGTGCTGGCGACCGAAGACCATTACACCTACGTGATCATGCCGCTGTCGCGCGATCGGTAACTGACCAGGAACCACGAAGTCGGGGAACTACGACGATCTGGAACCACGAAACACACGAAAGGGCACGAAAGGAATGAAGTCTGCCCTGATCCGAAACCCACTTAGCTCATAGGTGGGATTTGGGACTGGGCTCGGTTGAGAACGACCGACAACACCATTCATCCCCTTACTCGGTGAGCGGATAGTCAAGTAGATTTTCGTGATGTTTCGTGCTTTTCGTGGTTCCCGCCCTCCCGATAGCCGCCTTGAAGAAGGATCTTCCCGCCGCATGGCTCCGCGTGATCCGCAACTCCTTTCGCTGGCGCTGTCCGAGCTGATCGCTCTGCGGGGGTTCGCGCGGTCGCGGGCCGAGCAGGATCTGGAGGGGACCTGGCGGCGGGTGATCGGCGACGACTGGGCCCCCGCCACCAAACCCCTGCAAATCACCCGGGGCGTCCTGACGGTGGAGGTCCGCTCCGCCGCGCTGCTCGGGGAATTGACCGCCTTCCACGCCCAGGCTTTGACAACGCGGTTTCAGGAACTCGCCCCGCAACTGCGGGTGAAATCGATCAAGTTTCGTTTGGGCACCGGGTCGCGACCCCACTCCCGGAATGAAGCCCAGGGATAACGATCTCTGGGCTTCCGTTGATGAATGAATCACCGCAAGACGGACGTGACCGCACACATGGCCGACCAACCGACCACCACCGACGGCGCTGATTACTCCGAAAAGGACCTGAAAGTCCTCAAGGGGATCGAAGGGATTCGCCATCGTCCGGCGATGTACATCGGCGATACCGGCACGCATGGGTTGCATCATCTCGTCTACGAGTTGATCGACAACTCGATCGATGAATGCGTCGCCGGTCACGCCACCAAAATCGCGGTCACCATTCACGCCGACGGCAGTGTCACCTCGATGGACGACGGCCGGGGGATTCCCGTCGGCCGGATGCCCGAGCACGAGAACAAGTCGGCGCTCGAAGTCGTCTTCACCAACATTCACGCGGGGGGGAAGTTCGACCGCGACGGGGGCTACAAGCTCGGGACCGGGGGCTTGCACGGCGTCGGCATCAAGGCGGTCAACGCCCTGTCGGAATGGCTGGAGGCCGAAGTCCGCCGCGAAGGACATGTCTGGTCGATGGACTTCGTCCGCGGCGTGGTGACCAACGATCTGAAGAAGCTCGGCAAGGCGGAAACCACCGGCACGAAGATCACCTTCAAGCCCGACGCCGAAATCTTCACCGACACCAAGTATTCGTACGAAACCCTCGCCAAACGCGCGCAGGAACTGGCGTTCCTTTCGGCGGGGGTCCGCATCGCGATGCTGGACGAACGGACCGGCGAGAAGGACGAGTTTCACTATCCCGACGGGATCGTCGAGTTCGTGAAGTTCCTGAATCGGACCGAAACGCCGCTGTACGACCCGATCATTCGCCTGACCGGGGAGCTCGACGGCGTCTACGTCGACATCGCCGTGCAACACAACGACGGCTTCAACGAGAACGTCCGCGCGTTCGCCAACAACGTCAACAATCAAGGGGGGGGGACACATCTCTCCGGGTTCCGCGCGGCGTTGACGCGGACGGTCAACGCCTACGGCAAACGCGAGAAGATCTTCACCGACGAGATCATCCCGACGGGGGACGACTTCCGCGAAGGGCTGGTCGCGGTGATCACGGTCCGCGTCCCGCATCCGCAGTTCGAAGGCCAGACGAAGTTCAAACTCGGCAACGGCGAAGTCGAGGGGATCGTCAACTCGATCGCCGGGGAGGGCTTGAACAAGTTCTTCGAAGAGAACCCGGCGATCGCCAAGAAGATTTGTCAGAAGGGGGCGATGGCGGCGGAAGCCCGCGAGGCGGCCCGCAAGTCGCGCGAAATGGTCCGCCGCAAAGGGGCGCTCACCTCCGGGGGCCTCCCGGAAAAGCTCCGCGACTGCCGCAGCCGCGAGCTCGACATCACCGAACTTTACCTGGTGGAAGGGGACTCGGCGGGGGGCTCCGCCGACACCGGCCGAGACTCGAACACCCAGGCGATTCTCCCCTTGCGGGGGAAAATCCTGAACGTCGAAAAGGCGCAGCTCGTCAAGGTGCTCGACAACGCCGAGATCGCCAACATCTTCAAGGCGATCGGCATCCCGCCGCTCGCCGAGACGGAGGACATCTCGAAGCGGCGGTACGGCAAGATCATCCTGATGACCGACGCCGACATCGACGGTTCGCACATCCGCACGCTGCTGCTGACTTTCATCTTTCGGCACATGCGCGGGCTGGTCGAGCATGGCTGCATCTACATCGCGCAGCCGCCGCTGTATCGCGTGGTCCAGCGCAAGAAGACGCGGTACGTCCAGACGCATGAGCGGATGGTCGCCGAGTTGATCGAACTGGGGCTCAACGGCAGCAAAGTCGTTTGCGCCGACGGGACCGAACTCGCCGACGACCATCTGCGGCGGGTCGTGCAACTGCTCCAACGGCTGGAGGAACCCCTGGAGGTCCTGGAGCGTCGGGGGATCACGCTGCGGTACCTCGCCGGCAAACTCGCCGAAGGCGAACTGGAATTGCCGCAGTATCGGGTGGTCCTCGGCCGCGCCGAACATTGGTTCCATCGCAAGGAGCAGTACGAGGAGTTCGTCCATCAAGAGGAGGCCCGCCGCGGTTACGAACTCGGCGTGACGAGCGACAACCTCGCGACCGCCGAGTCACAGCCGACCAACGGCGCGGCGACGAACGGCGCGGCCGACAAGGCGGCGCTCGACAAAACCGTGCAGATCACCGATCTCTATGAAATCCGGACGATCAACGGGTTGCTCAAGGATCTGCGGGGATACGGCATTCTGCTGAAGGATCTCTATCCCCCGGGGGCCCGCGACGGCGAAACGGTCTACCCGGTGAAGATCCTGCAAGACGACCACGTCGTCCGGCTGATGAGCTTCCGCGACCTGTTGCAGCAACTGCGATCGCTGGGCGAACGGGGCATGAACGTGACCCGCTTCAAGGGCCTCGGCGAAATGGACGCCGAGGAATTGTGGGAGACCAGCATGAAGCCGGAACATCGGACGTTGCTGCGGGTGACGATGGAGGACGCCGTCGCCGCCGACGAGATGTTCCGCGTCCTGATGGGGGACCACGTCGAACCGCGCCGCGAGTTCATCGAGAAGCACGCCCTCGACGTGAAGGATCTCGACGTCTAAACGCCCGTTGATGTCGTCATTATTGTCTGACGCCCACTTGCGTGGTGCCCACCCCGGAAACGCGCCATGAATTTCGGGGATGGCATGAGTTCTTTCTTCGCCTATTTCCCCGACACGCCAAGCACGACGCCTGCACCCGTAGAATCCGCCGCGGAGCCTGCATCTGGTTGTCGGGCCCGGGCGAACGGCGGGCCGCGCATCCCGCGGAGATTCCGATTCCTCGGGGCGCGCCGGGTTGTTAAGCTTCCGACGACCCCTTCGGAAAATCGAGCATGAGGGTGGGAGTTTGGGCATGTCAGCAGCCGATTTGATCATCGCAGTGTCGGCGTGGTGGATGGGGGCGTGTCCGTTCTGCCCCCCCTCGTCGCCGCCGCTCGCCGAACAATTGGCGGAGGCCGATGTCGCCGCGCTCGTGCAATGGTCAAGGACGTATCCCGCCGCCGCCGAGTTCAAGGAACCGGATACCGAGTTCATCGTCCTCGACGCGCTGCGGACCAAGGACGACCGGCCGCGTCGGAAAGAATCGATCCGGGTGCCGTATCTTCTGTCGGGCGAACCGGGCGACCAGTTCGTGATGCTGGGGAAGCAAGGGGAGGTCGGTGTCGACTGGAGTCTGCCGATCGCCGTCAACGAGGTGAGTTACGGCTATCTCAAACAAGCCCCCGCCCCCGAACGTCCCGCGACGGAACGGCTCGCTTACTTTTTGAAGTATCTGGAGCATCCCGAGGTCACGATCGCGAACGACGCCTTCGCGGAGTTTAGTCGCGCCCGGTATGCCGACGTCGTGGCGATTCGTGATCAGCTCTCGGCCCGACAAGTCCGCCGCTGGATCGCCGAACTCGAACCCCAGGAGCAACTGCGACTGGGCTTTTACGGCTTCTTGTTGGGGCTCTGCGGCGGCCCTGACGATGCCGACTATCTGGCCCGGGAAATCTTCCGTCCCACGCGGCCCGATGAGACCCGACTCGGTCTCGATGGGCAGATGGGGGGGTATGTGATCCTGAAAGGGGATATGGGCCTGGCGGAATTGATCGCCGCCAAGCTCGAACGTCCCGATCAACCCGATGGCGACGTGTATGCCCTCATCAATACGCTGCGGTTTCTGGAGCAGTATCCCCAGGCGGACGTTTCGCGGGAGCGGGTGCTCATGGCCATGGAATTGTTGCTCGACCGTTCCGCCTTCGCCGAGGTGGTGCTGGGTGATCTCGCCCGCTGGGAACATTGGCGCGTGATGGAACGGGTGGCGGCGATGGATCGCAAGCCCCCGTTTGATGACCCATCATCACGCCAGAAGTTGATTCACTTCGCCTTGGCCTGCGTGAAGGCCGCCGACAAAACGCCCGAGAAGCCGGTCCCCGAGGCGGACATCGCCCGACGATTCCTGGCGGACTTGGAACGGACCGACCCGGAAACGCTACGCAACGCGAAGCGTTTCTTCAGCGGCCGGGTGCTGCCATTGCCGATGCCGGAGTGAGGTCGGAGCCCGCGGTCCTTGGCATCACGCGGCCGGGGCGGGTGCGGCGGCCTATCGTGACGATGTGTGACCGGCGGGGATGCAACCCACTCAACATAGGCCGGGGCTCCCGCCCCGGCCGCGTGACCGATGCATCCAACCCGGGGGACTATCGTCCCTCCGACTCGATCGACGGTCACTTGTCGAGCAGCTGGTCGATCATCTTGATCGCCGCCGGGCCCACCAGCACCACGAAGATCCCGGGGAAAATGAACAGCACCATCGGGAAGAGCATCTGCACGGCGGTCTTTTGCGCCTTCTCTTCCGCGAGTTGCCGCCGCTTCACGCGCATCGCATCCGACTGCACGCGGAGCGCCTGGGCGATCGACGAACCGAACTTGTCGGCCTGAATCAAGATCGCGACCAGCGACTTCACGTCGTCGACCCCCGTTCGCACCCCCAGATCGTGCAGCACGTCGCGGCGGGCCCGGCCCATGTTGAGCTGGATCAGGCACATGTTGAATTCTTCGGCGATCTCTTTCGCGTTGTCGCCCAGTTCATCGGCGACGCGGCGGATCGCGGCGTCGAGCCCCAAGCCCGCCTCCACGCAGACGACCAACAGGTCGAGCGCGTCGGGCAGCGACAGGAAGATCGCCTGTTTCCGCGACGAGATCATCAGCTTCAGGATCAGCTCGGGGAGATAGAACCCCGCGCCGGCGGCCAGGACGATCGACGTGTAACCGTTCTGGGTCGCGCCGTACTTCCACAACCCGATTCCCCCGCCGAGGAGTGCCCCCGCGATCAGCATCGAAAACTTGATTGCGAGATAGAGCTGCGGCGCGGCGATGCTGTTGAAGCCCGCGTTCGAGAGCCGAATCTTGAGCTGGTTCTGCTCGAGCTCGGTCTTCGGCTGCAACGCCTTCGACAGCGCCGGGGCCGCCGCCTCCAGCACGGCGGACATGCCGGTCTTGTGGCTTTTCTTGTCGCGGCCGCCGGGATTGCGCAGCTCGTCGAGCCGTTCGGTCGCGCGGGTTCCCTTGTCGCCGAACAGGGACAGGATCGCCCAGACCCCGATCGAAATCGCGGCGAACAAGGCCCAGGGAAGAATGGTGGTCAGGTCCATGATGTCGCTTTTATCGGACAGTGGAGGAATGCGTGGCGAATCGTCACGAAGGCCGGGGAATCACACCTTGATGTCGATGATCTTCTTGATCGCGATCGCCCCGAAGACCTGCATCACGATCCCCCCGGCGATCATCTTCTTGCCGAGATCGGTCGTGAACAGCAGCATCACGTAGTCGGGGTTCAGGTAATAGACCGCGAAGAAGATCGCGATCGGCATGGCCATCAGCACGGTGCCGCTCAACCGGCCTTCCCCGGTCAGAGCCTGCACGGTGCCGAGAATCTTGAACCGCTCGCGGATCACGTGGCCGATCTTGTCGAGGATCTCCGCGAGGTCCCCCCCGGTTTGCCGCTGAATCGCGACCGATGTCACGAAGAACTTCAAATCGAGGTTCGGCATGCGTTTCAGCATGCTTTTCAGGGCCTGTTCGATCGGCACGCCGAGGTTCTGCTGTTCGTACGCCATGTTGAATTCATGCGAGATCGGATCGGGCATTTCGTCGACCACGACGTGCAAGCCCGAAGCGAGACTGTGACCCGACCGCAACGCCCGCGCGACGAGCTCCATCGCGTCGGGGAGTTGCTGGCCGAATTTCTTGAACCGCCATTTCCGCCGCATGTTCATCCACATCAGCGGCATCAGCCCCGTCACCAAGGCGCAGACGGGATACATCGGAATCGGCGCGTTCCCGACGACGGCGGCCCCCACCCCCAAAAATCCGCAGCCCGCGCACAGCAGCAGGAACGTCTCGAACGAGACCGGCGAGTCGGCCTGCTCGAAGAAGAGATTCCATTGACCCAGCCGTTCCGACAGCTTGCCCACGAAGCCTCGCATGGCTCCCTGGCCGAGCTTGATCATCTCGTCCTTCATCAGGCCTTTGGCTTCGGCCTCGATGGGCTTGCCGCCGGCGAGGACGTCGAGGCGGTCCTCGACCTTCGTCCCCCCGAAGGTGTTGAACGCCGCCATGACGGCCGCCACCAGCGCGGCGACGCCGAGGAACGCGGCGACCGAGATCAGCAGGATCGGATCCAGCGCAGGCATGACCAACTCACATTCTGCGAAACATGGGCCGCTTCAGGGTTACAGCGAATAGGCGCCGGCGAACGCCGCGATCGCCACGCACGCGCAAATCAGACCGAAGATGGGATCCATGACCAGTCGCTCCCGTTGTCGTTCGTGTTGCAAGACGCGATCACCAACTGTGGGGCTCACTTGCCCCCGAGGCTCCGTTGGCTGAACAGATTCGCGGGAAGTTTCACGCCGGCGGCCTCCAGCCGCGGCATGAAGCTCGGGCGAACGCCCATCGACTCGAAGTGGCCGAAGGCCCGGCCTTTCTCGTCGATGCCGTCCTGGCTGAAGCGGAACAGGTCCTGCATGACGACGGTGTCCTGTTCCATCCCGACCACTTCGGTGACGTAGGTCATCCGCCGCGGGCCCCCTTGCAGCCGCTGCGTCTGGATGATGAGGTCGACGGCGGAGGCGAACTGTTGCCGCAACGCGCGGAGCGGGAGTTCGACCCCGCCCATCGAGATCATCGTTTCCAACCGCGAGATGGCGTCGCGGGGGGTGTTGGCGTGGATCGTCGTCATCGACCCTTCATGGCCGGTGTTCATCGCCTGCAGCATGTCCAGGGCTTCCGCCCCGCGGCATTCGCCGATGATCACCCGGTCGGGCCGCATCCGCAGGGCGTTCTTCACGAGGTCGGTCGCGGTGACGCGGCCCTTCCCTTCGATATTCGCCGGCCGCGTTTCGAGCCGCAGCACGTGCTCCTGCTGGAGCTGCAGTTCCGCCGCGTCCTCGATGGTGATGATCCGGTGATCGCTTTGAATGAAGCTCGACAGCGTGTTGAGCAGCGTCGTTTTCCCCGAGCCCGTCCCGCCGCTGACGATGATGTTCAGCCGCGCCTTGATCGCCCCTTCGAGGAGCAGCGCGATCTCCGGCGTAAAGGCCCCGAACTTCAGCAGATCCTCCAGGCCCAGCGGCTTCGAGCCGAATCGCCGAATCGTCAGCGAGGGGCCATCGAGCGCCAGCGGCGGAATGACCGCGTTGACGCGCGACCCATCAGCGAGGCGGGCGTCGACCATCGGCGACGTTTCGTCGACCCGCCGGCCGATCCGCGACACGATCCGATCCAGAATCTGCAAGAGATGCTGGTTGTCGCGGAAGGTGACTTCCGACCGCTGAATCCGGCCGTTCTTTTCGATGAAGACGTTCTTCGGCCCGTTGATCATGATGTCGGCGACCCCTTCCTCCTTGAGGAGGATTTCGAGGGGGCCGTAGCCGAATGTTTCGTCGAGGACTTCCTCGATCAGCCGTTCCCGTTCGGAGCGGTTGAGGAGCGGGTTTTCCGTATCGCAGAGATGTTCGACGACCAGGCGGATTTCGCGCCGCAGGGTGTCCCCTTCGAGATCCCCCAATCGCGAGAGATCGAGCTTTTCCACGAGTTTGCCGTGGATCAACCGCTTGAGGCCGTCGAAGTCCATCTCGGAGGAAGCGCCGCGCGGCGCACGGAGCGGGGCGGTGTTCGGAGCGGGCATGGGGAACTCGGCTTCCTGGGGCTCGGGAACGGGATCGGTCGGGCCGCGGGCGAGGAGCGCACGCCGTCCCGACTTTCACGAGTACCGGAAACCTAGCTCAGAAATTCCGAGGCTGCCGAACGGTGGCGAATAGGAAACACGACGGGAGGCTGACAAAACCGTCAGATGGACTGCGGATGCGTCCGTGATTCAGTAACCCCCTTATTCGCAGAGGGTTACAAATAAAGAAGCCCAGGGAAAACGTTCCCTGGGCTTCTTGATATCACAATGTATGCGGCGACTAGCGCGACATGAACGCCACCACGCGGCCGATTTCGACCGGTAGCGTGACATCGCTGGGAGTCGGCGGGGCCATGACTTTGGCCTCGAGATCCTTCGCGTCGAACTGGATCCACTCGCAAGGCTGACGGCCGCCGCTTTCGACGATCTCGGCGTACAGCCGCTTCAGGTTCGGCCGCTTACGGAGGGTGATGACGTCCCCCGCCTTGACGAACATCGAAGGCTTGTCGACCGTCTTGCCGTTCAATTGGAAGTGGCGGTGGACGATCCCTTGCCGAGCCTGCAGACGGGTGACGGTGAAGCCGGCGCGACGGACGACATTGTCGAGCCGCGACTCGCACATCACCATCAGGATGTCGCCGGTGTTCCCCTTCTTGGCCTTGGCCTTTTCGAAGTATTTGCGCAGCTGGGCTTCGCGGATCCCGTAGTAGTACTTGATCCGCTGCTTGTCGGCGAGAGCTTCCCCGTAGGTCGACAGCTTACGGCGGCGCTCAGCCATCCCCGGAGGACTGTTCCGCCGCTCGAGCGCTTTGACCGCCCCGGCGTTTTCGAAGACCATCGTCCCCAACCGGCGATTCACACGTCCCTTAGGACCTGTGTAACGTCCCATTCCCAGAACTCCCGCGCGGTCAATCTGCGACCGCCTAGACAAAACCTTGGCCAAGAGAGTCGGGCATCATGGCAACTGCCGGGCCAATCGTCAACCGACTGCGGGCAGCCGTGACGAGGTTTTGGTGTGACTTGGGCGGAATTTCGTGAAGTTTTGGCGATGTGTGCTCGTCGTAACATTCTATCTTGAAATGGCTTATTGGCGATCCCGGCGGACGCGATCGCCGTT
The DNA here is from genome assembly GCA_964427725.1 of uncultured Planctomycetaceae bacterium. Lineage (GTDB taxonomy): Bacteria > Planctomycetota > Planctomycetia > Planctomycetales > Planctomycetaceae > DSVQ01. Next base: position 15,321 of record CAYRVS010000114.1, read on the forward strand.
GGCTCGCGGCTAAACGGCGGGTCTGTGCGCTGTCCACCGGTCCCTGTCGATTTTCCCCTCATCTCCAGGCCGCGCCGCTGGGGTAGGTGAACTCCGCGATCGAACTGGGGCGCATGGTGATGCTGTATCCCGGCGCGGTCGGAACCTGGTAGGCCCCGTTTCGCATCATCACCGGGTCCAGGAAGTGCTCGTGGAGATGGCCGGCGAATTCGCATAAGCGGTTTTCCAGCGACCCGCTGATGGCGACGTAATCGATCATCGCCAGATGCTGAACATATTCACACAGGCCCACTCCGCCGGCGTGCGGGCAGACCGGGACCCCGAACTTCGCCGCCAAGAGCAACACCGCGAGGACCTCGTTGACCCCTCCCAGCCGACAACTATCGATCTGGCAAACCCCGATCGCCTTGGCTTGGAGAAACTGTTTGAAGAGGACCCGGTTCGCGCAGTGTTCCCCGGTCGCGACCTGAATCGGCGCGACCCCCCGGGCGATCGCCGCATGCGCCAGCACATCATCCGGACTCGTCGGCTCCTCGATAAACCACGGCCGGAATTCCGCGAGTCGCTTCATCCAGCGCAGCGCCTCGGGGACGTCCCAGACCTGATTGGCGTCCATCATCAACCGGCGGTCCCATCCGATCTCTTCCCGGATGATGCGACACCGGCGAACATCGTCCTCCAGATCGCGGCCCACTTTGATCTTGAAGGCCGACCACCCCTCGGCGAGTCCCTGCCGGCAAAGCGCCCGCAACCGCTCATCGGAATACCCCAGCCAACCGGCGGACGTGGTGTAGGCGGGGTAGCCGTGCCGTTCGAGATGGGCGATCCGCTCGGCTTTCGAGGGTTGCAGCCGCGTGAGGAGTCCCAACGCCTCGTCGGGGGTGAGGGCGTCGGTGAGGTAACGGAAATCGACGCAGCGGAGGAGTTCCTCCGGCGTGAACTCGCTGACCAACCGCCAGACGGGCCGATCCGCCGCTTTACCCCACAGATCCCACAAGGCGTTGACGACGGCCGCCGTCGCGAGGTGGATCACCCCCTTCTCGGGCCCCAGCCAGCGGAGTTGGCTATCCCCGGTGAGGTGCCGCCAGAACGCGCCGGGATTCGTCGTGAACTCATCGAGATCGCGACCGACCACCAGCGGGGCGAGGGCTTCGATCGCCGCGGCGCAGAGCTGATTCCCGCGGCCGATGGTAAAGGTCATCCCATGGCCGGCGAGGCCGTCGTGATTCGTCTGCAGGATGACGTACGCGGCGGAGTAATCGGGATCGGGATTCATCGCATCCGACCCGTGCAGGCCGCGGGAGGTTGGGAATCGCAGATCAAGGATTTCGGCGTCGCGGATCTTCATGCGGTGGGCGCCTCCGCTCCGGGGCGGCAGACCAGTTCGATCTCGTACAAGGGGCGGAGTGTGATGAGCAGCCGGCGCAATGTCCGGAACCCGGCCGCTCCGGTCCGAAGACGATGCGCGAGCACGGCTGAGAACCGTTCGTAGCCGTACCGGCGCGTGACGATGGATTCGATCCGCCAGCCAGCCACGACCGCGAGATTCCCAAGACTCTGGGCGCTCCAGCCGTAGAGATGATGATTGGGCTCGCCCGGATCGTACCGGGCATGCCGACCCTCGATCTCCCAGGGCACGTGGACCACGAGTCGCCCTTCGGACCGAAGCAGGCGGCGGAGCCCGTCCAACGCCGCGACCGGATGCAGGATGTGCTCGAGGGCGTGATGACACAACGCGACGTCCACGGAGCCGGGGGGGAGCCGCGATGGATCCGCGACGAACTCGATGCCCAGCCGCCTCAGCTCAGGTTCGAGGAACGTCGCGACATCGCTGCCAACGCGGCGGACGCAGCGACCGCGACGC
>CAYRVS010000115.1:0-16987 GCA_964427725.1 uncultured Planctomycetaceae bacterium
GAGCGCGATGACCCATGCGGAGACCGCGCTCGCGCAGGTGATTCGCCTGGCCCCCGCCGATTTTCGGCCACATCACATGTTGGGGCAGATCAAGCTTGATTTCGAGCAGTTCGCGGCGGCGCAAGACCATTTCTCCCGCGCCTTGGAACTCTGTCCCGATTCCGCCGCGGCCCGTTTGCCGATCCGTCAGGGATTATCGCGCGCCTGCATCGGCGGCAAAAACTACCCCAAGCATTTGGCACTGTTTCCCGTCGATGAAGCCGATCCGCTGATCCAGACCAATCGAGCCGAGGCGTTCTGGGGGACCGGGGATCCCGAACGCTCACGGCGGATTCTCGACCAGGTGCTGCGGGGGGATCCGCGGTTCGATCCGGCGTTGCTCTTGAGCGCGCGGATCGCGGTGGACGCGGGGGACCCGGCCCACGCGATCCAACTATTGTCCGGTCTGCTGGAGCGGCAGCCCCATCATGTCGCGGCGCGGAATCAGTTGGCCCTCGCCCAGCGACAGGCGGGAGACCTGTCGGGATTCACGACATCGATGCAGCTGAAAGACCAGAGCCAGGCCTTGGTCGATCGGCTCGTGGCGCTGAATCAGGAGATTATCGATCATCCGGAACGGATCGAAGCCCGCCGAGAATTGGCGAAAGTCTGTCGTCAACTCGGCAAGGACTCCTTGGCCGTCATGTGGGACCGCACGGCGCAGGAACTTCAACAACCCCGCGTCGTACCGGTTCGGAATCCGCCCGCTCCTTAAGCATGATTTCAAGGACACCCATTGTGCCGGAAACTTGCGCGCGCCGCGGAGAAGAACTTGTCCCGGAATCCCCTCATCGCCGTGCTCACTCTGAGCTGGTTCTGCGGCTGGTCCCCGAACGTCGAGGCGCATCCCCCGGAGCTTCATCGGCCGCGCGCCGCGACTCTGCGCTCCCGGAACGAACGTGATGTCCGTCCGGTCGCCGTGACGACGGATGCGGGGGAACACGCCGCGCGCAGTGAAGCATGGAGTGTCGCGGAGAGTCTGGCGCTCTTGCTGCGGCAGGTGCCGATGGACGACCAGCCTCGATTGGTCGAACAGTTGTTGGCAGAACAGCGGTTCGCGGCGGGGGAGCCGACGGCCATCGCGACGGCCGAACTGAGGGCGCGACGTGCGGCGTGCTTCAACGGCCTGCAAGCGCGGTTACGTCCCGTGACGGTTCGCTGGGACGCCGCCGGGTTGTCGATCGTCGCGCCGAAGGAAGGCATCACGAAAGCCCGCGGCGTGTCACGGCATCTGGCGGCGATCCTGGTCAACGAGACCACGCAGCCGCTGGAGCTGCGGCTCGGGATGGGAACGATGACCTCCTCCGATGAGGCCGTCGCGGGCTCGTTGCAGCCTGAGCCCGGCACCGTCTCGCCGGGCCGATCGCAATGGTCCGTGATCGAGCTCACGACGGACGATCCCGCGCCGCGGCTCCATGTGACGACGGCCCAAGCAACCCGCGACGTGACGCTACCGGTGACGTTGGTGGAACCGGCGGTGCTGCGGGGGCGGTTGCTCGATGGTGATCGGAACGAGCCGACGCCCGCGCGGGTATGGGTGTTGGCCGGTGACGGCGAATATCGGCGCGGTGGGCCCTGGGCCGATCAGGTGACGTTCCGGGAGAAGCCGCTGCTCGAAGCCGCCGGCGGGAAGACCGTCGCCCTGCCCTTCTTCTATGCCGAGGGGACGTTCGAGTTGCGGTTGCCGCCGGGGCGAACGACGGTCACGCTCGAACGAGGCTTCGAGCATCCGCTTGTAACGGAAGAGGTGGTGCTGACTCCCGGCGAGACGCGCGACATCACCCTGAGTTCCCGGCGATTCATCGACATGAAGTCGCAAGGCTGGATCAGCGGCGACACGCACATCCATTGGGTGACCAACGCCTGGAACGTCGATCTGCCGCTCGAAATGTTGCCGATAGTCCAGCGGGCGGAGGATCTGCGGGTCGCGAACAACTTGACGCTGCTGCATCGCACGGCGACCGACGCCTTCGTGAAGCCGTCGCAGGCGCCGATGGGGCCTGTCGCGAAATTCAGTGACGGCGAGTACCACCTCGAAATGGGGGAGGAGTACCGCAATCAGAATCTGTATGGGCACCTGTGTTTTCTGAATCTCCGGCGGCTGGTGCTCCCCATCGGAACGGGGCCGCAGATCGCGGGGGATGACAGCCTCGATTACCCCCTCAACAAGCCGGCGATTCTGCAGGCGCGCGAGCAAGGGGGCGTCAGCATCGAAGCGCATGGGACGGGCGCGAATCACGAATTGCCGGTCAACGCGGTCCATGGGCTGACCGATTCGATCGATCAACTCGATCCCGACGACTACTACCGGCTGCTCGATTGCGGCTTCCAGTTGCCCTTGTCGAACGGCAGCGACCATCCCGCCCGGGTGGTCGGTTGCGCGCGGGCCTATGTCCACGTCGACGGTCCGTTTTCGTATGAACGATGGATCGACGGGATTCGCCGGGGGCGGACGTTTACGACGTCGGGGCCGCTCTTGCTGCTGACCGTCAACGGGCGGCCGCCTGGTGAGGTATTGACGCCCTTGCCGACGGAGCGACTGGAAGTCGTCGTTCGGGCCTCTTCGCGAAAGCCGCTGGGGCGGGTGCAGCTCGTGTCGAACGGGACGGTCCTGCGCGAGCTGACGACACAAGATCGCGAGGCGACACTGACGTTGGAGTTGCCGGCGACCGAGAGTCGTTGGATCGTCGCGCGCTGTTCCGCCGGAGAGACCTGGAACGCCATTCAACGGCCCGATATCGCGCATACGAGTGCGGTGTATGTCCACACCGAGCATCGCCCCGTGTTTCGCGAGGCGGCGATGCGCGACTGGCTCGAACGGCTGGCGGCTCATCGCCGCGACATCCTGTTCAAGGGACGGTTCGGCAACGCCCGCCAACGCGCGGAGGCCGTGGCGTATGTCGACGAGGCGACCGAACGTTTCGAGCGCATGGCGGCTTGGGCGACAAACATCACGGAGACGCTCGATGACTTCCGCGAGCGATTGCGGTTTCTGGCGGGGTTTGTCACACCGGAAGCGCACGAGCCGCATTGGCATGCGGCGCTCACGGCCGCCCCCAGTTATCGCGGCTTGGCGGAAGCGGTCGAACCCTGGACCTTGCTGCGGATCCACGTCAATCCGGAGTCGCGGGTCAAACTGGCGGTGGTGACGCCGCCCGCGCGGTTAACGCCCGACCGCACCGAGCGGTTCCTCGTCGAGGTTCACAATCAGGCGGGAATCCAGGCGCCATTACGACTTACGGCGTACGATCTCGCGGCTCCGTCCGGGACGACGGCGGACTGGTGCGCGATCGAGTTCGTTGAGCAACTCGGGGCGTCGGCGCGCCTGTCGGGAGCCGAGTACGAGTGGAAGCTGGTACGCGTGCGCTGTGACGCGGAGGGTCAGCGCGAGGTGCGGCTCGTCGCCGACGCCGGTCAGGGGACGCAGGATTTGGGGTTTCGCGCGCAGGCCGACTTGCTGCTGGATGCGCGGCGGACGGATCACCGGGGGGACTGACGTCCCCCCGCTCCGGAAGCGCGTGCGATCAGGGCGTGGGTTCAACCATCGCGGCGTTCGATGGCGTGAGCGGGAACCGCAGTTCGACGCCGTCACCGTCGAAGACCCAGGCGCGTAAACCGGCGCGCAGCAGTTCGCGATGGAGGTCGCGCGTCAATCGGCGCTCCCATGCTTGGCGGAGCGCGACGTAGGGTCGACCCGACGATTCGGCGTCGGCTTCCAACGCGGTGACCAATTGCGTGAACCGCGCGGCGTTCGCTTCGGCGGTAAGCGTACGTTCCCGGGCCGTTCCGCGCGCCTGATCAAGCCGTTCATGGCGCCGCGCCTCGGCGGCGGCCAGTTGTTGTTCCGCCGCCGTGCGGGCTTGCTGGATGACTTGCGCGTGTTCCGAACGGGCGTTGGCGACGTCGAGGAATTCGGCTAGCACCTGCGGCGGGGGCTCGACCGTCTCCAACGTCACCCGTTCGATGTCGAGCCCCAGGTGGAATTCGATGGCGGCGGCTCGCACCTGATCCGTCAGCCGCTGATTCAGCTCGGCGATGCCGGTCGTCTGCAACACGTCGACGTTGACCTGCGACGCCGCATCGACCAACGCGCTCTCGACCAGTCCCCGCAGCAGCCGCGGGAGATCGCGGTGGCCGAACAGTCCGGCCCCCACGGACGCGAGATCCCACCGATACTGAACTTCGGCGCGCAACCGCAGCAAATTCTGATCGTGCGTGACGATGACGAAGGGCTCGTCGACCTGAGTCGGCAGCAAGACGGGGGTTCCGCCCCCCCCCGGGGGCGTCGGCCCCGGGCCGATCCGCAGCGTTTGCACGGCGGCGACGTTGACCCGGTCGAGGCGGACGAACGGAGCGGGCCAATCCCAATGAACCCCGCTGCTTCGCACGACGGGATCCAGTCGCCCGAACCGACGGATGACCCCCTGCTCGTCGCCGTCGAGGACGTACACGCCGCTGGCGAGGTAAAGGAGCCCGACGAGCAGTCCCACCCAGCGTGTCATGGCTGGGCCTCCGGCGTGGTCTCCGATGTATCTGACGGAGCGGGCGGCTGGTTGGACTCGGCCGGGGCGGGAGCGGCATCACTCAAGAAGCGCCACAAAGGATGATCCGCCGACAGGACCAGCGTCGTTCGCTCGCCTAGGACGGCGCGATACGCTTCGAGAGCCTGCAAGCGCTCGGCGAAGGCGGGATCGCGGCGATACGCCTCGTTCAGCGTCTGTAAGGCGTCGCGTTCGGCGGCCGCTTCGATGCGCCCCGCTTCCGCGTTCGCGAGCGCCTCGAGTTCGCGCGCCCGGCGATCGGCTTGACTGCGGATCAAGGTGCTTTCGGCCTGACCGGCGCTGCGGTAGCGTTCCGCCATCTTGCGGCGTTCGCTGCGCATCCGTTCGTAAACCGCCGGCTGATTCGCGGCGGGGAACTGCAACCGCAGCAGTCTGACATCAACGACCTCGACTCCCAGCCGGGTGGTCCATGATTCGGTCTCACCCGCCGCTTGGACGAAGGAATTCCGGACCTGCTCGGAAAGCCGTCCGAGCGAAGACGGAGCCGATCCCTCGACGGGGGTCAAGAGCTCGGTCAGCGACCAGCGCGCGAACTCGGTCGTGAGGAGCGATTGCAGCCGACTGGCGAGTCGCCCTTCGGCGAGATCCCGCGATTGCAGCCCGCGCAGAAATCGTACGACGGGGCGGTCGGACGGCGGTGTCGTGGTGTCATCGGCCGACGGGGCGATCCGCCAACCGATGGCCCCTTGCACCACCAGATTCTTGCGGTCGCTGGTGAAGACTTCGCGGCCGGGGGGCTCCAAAAACTGCAACCGGGCGTCGAACCGGCGGACCCGATCGATCGGCCAAGGGGCCTTCCACCGCCAGCCGCGATCGGCGGGACGATCATGCACCGCGACGATCCGGCCAAGTCGTTCCACGACGACGAACTCGGTCTCGTCGACGAACAGGATCGTGGTCAGGCACCACGCCCCGAGGACGAAACCGAAGAAGTACCGGACCCCAGGACTTGTCCAACCTAAGCCTGCACTCTCCCCAGTCATCTTCCCGGCCGCCCTCTTCGCAGTCCCCGTCGCGTGGTGAATGGTCCATGCTAGGGACGCGGGGAAACCGCGGGCAATCTTCGCGGGGGAGGTGGGGGCCGGTTGGGGGGAAATCGTGGAGGTTGGAGCGGCGCGCTCGCCGGTGGCTCGCGGCTAAACGGTTGGGGTGTATCAACGCCAGGTGGTCACATCGTCGCGCCGGCGCAGACTTCGGTCAGTTCGCCGATCGTTTCGAGGAGGGTTTCCTCCGGTTCGACGTGTTGCTCATCGCGGACCAGTTCGAGGTTGAGTTTGTTGAGGCCGTTGAAGGCGGCGACCTTGTAGGCTTCCGACATCGTGGGGTAGTTGAAGACGTTGTCGCGGAAGTAGTCGATCGTCCCCCCCACGGCCATCACCGCCTGGCCGATGTGGATGATCTCGGTGGCGGTTTCGCCGATGATGTGGACCCCGAGGATTTGCCGGTTCTCGCGGTGGAACAGCAGCTTGAGCATGCCGTTCTCATCGCCGACGATCTGACCGCGGACGATCTCGCGGAACCGGGCGACGCCGACCTCGTAGGGGATCCGCTCGTCGGTGAGTTGCTTCTCGGTTTTGCCGATCATCGAGATTTCGGGGATCGTGTAGAGGCCGTAGGGGAGATACTTCGCGGCGGCGGAGGGCTGCCCGAAGGTCGCAGGGGCGGCGGGGGGTGGCGGCGCCATCGTGGCGGTGGCGAGGGCGCGCGTGCCGATGACGTCCCCCGCGCCGTAGATGTGGGGCGCCCAGGTGCGATGGTGTTCGTCGCACCAGACTTTGCCGCGCTCGTCGCACTTGAGGCCGGCGGCCTCGAGGTTCAGCGATTCGGTATCGCCGACGCGGCCGACGGCGAAGAGGGCCGACTCGGCGATCAGGCGTTTGCCGCTTTCGAGCCGGATCGCAACGAGGCGATTGCGGAGCCGGTCGATCCCGGTGACGTCTTCGCCCAGCCGGAACATCACGCCCAGCGAGCGGGCGTGGAACATCAAGGTATCGACGATTTCGCGATCGCAGAAATCGAGGAGCCGTTCGCGGCCGTCGACGACGGTGACTTCAACGCCGAGCGTCGCGAACATCAGGGCGTACTCCATCCCGATGACCCCCGCGCCGATGACGATCATCGACCGCGGAATCTGTTCGAGCTTGAGGAGCTCGTCGGAATCGAAGACGGTCACGCCGTCGAACGGGATGTGAGCCGGCCGGGCGGGCTTGGTCCCAGTCGCGAGGAGGATGTTGTCGGCTTCGATGAGGGAGCACTGCCCGCCGTTGGAGATCGCGACGGTGTGAGGATCGACGAAGTGGGCCTCGCCGGAATAGAGGTCGATCTCGTTGCGGTCGAGGTACTCGCGGATCACCTGGTGTTCATGATGGATCACCTGGTCGAGTTTGCGGCGGAGATCATCCATGGTGATCTGCCGCTTTTCGGCGAAGCGGTCTTTGTAGACGCTGCGGTGGCGGAAGCCGGTGAGGTGGAGAATCGCCTCGCGCATCGTCTTGGAGGGGATGGTCCCGGTATGCAGGCAAACGCCACCCAAGTCGGACTTGCGGCGTTCGATCAGCGCCACCCGCTTGCCCATCTTGGCGGCGGCGATGGACCCCCGTTGTCCGGCGGGACCACTCCCGATGACGAGGAGATCGTAGCGCATGAGGGGAGCCTTCCGGAAAAGTTTCCATCTTCCACACAGTCCGCGCAGAAGACTTAGCTTTACTTCGTAAGGGGAGCCGGAACGAGTTCACGTTGACTTTGGGAAACATGCGGAATCCGGATCGACTTCGGGGAGCGTGCGGGTGATCCCGGATCAGCGGATTCTGCCGGTTTTGCGGGGCGATTCCCGGCCACTTCGTGTGCCGGTAGTCACGGTCATTCCGAAGATGTCGAGGGAAGGGGTTCCACCGACGCGTCGACAAGGGACCACATGGCGTCAGCCGGCAAGACTGGGAGCGATGCTGTCCGGGGGAGTTGGTCGATAATTCCGGAGACCTGCGGGAAATGTCGGCGGGTCGATTCCAGACGAGTCACTCGCAGGGACGCCGCGATGTCGACCCTCGAAGCGCCGGATGGCTTCGCGCTCAATCCGCTCGAACGGTTCATTCATGACCTGCACGAGCGGTGTCACGGGACGGGGATTTTCACGTGCGTCACGCGGTTGCAGGGGCGTCTCGAACCCGAGCCGCTGCGGCGCGTCCTCGCCGCGGTGCAGCGCCGGCATCCGCTGCTGCGGGCTTGTTTGACGAAGGCCGACGGCGTCTGGCGATTCCGGCTGGTTGAGCCCGCCCCGCCGATTCCGGTCGAGTGGATCGAGACGGATGACGTCGAGCGGTGGCGTCACGAGATGCTGACGCGGCCGCGGGAGATGTTCGCGGCGGATCGCGCGCCCTTGATGCGGGTGACGGTGCTGCAACCGGCCGCAGGATCGTGGTGCGATCTGCTGCTGACGGTCCATCACGTCATCGGCGACGGTCAAGGGATCACGCTGCTGTTACGCGAGATGTTGGCGTTATGGCCGCAGGCGCAGACCGATGAACCCAAGGTCGAACCCTTCCCGTGGGTCGCGCCGCACATCGCCCCCCTGCCCCGTCAGCCCGGCGCTTGGCGCGCGCGGCGACTAGCGCGGCTCGAACAGCGACGACTACGGCGCGAGCATCCATTGATCGAGTTGCCCTTGGTCGAGTCGCCGCCAATGTCGACGACGCGGCTGGTGTTCACGGCGGAAGCGTCGGACCAGTTGCGGGATCGCTGCCGGACGGAGGAGACGAGTATGTACGGAGCGCTCGCGGCGGCGGCGCTGCAGGAGTTGGCGGGCAGCACGCAGCGCGGCGGGCGGTTATGGCCGATCCGTTCGCCGATCGATCTGCGCGAGCTCTGTCAGCCAAAGCTGAAATCGGATCAGCTCGGCTGTCATGTCTGGATCCTGGGGTACGACATCGCGGCCCCGGAGCGGCAAGAGTTCTGGGAGCTCGCGCGACAAGCCCGCGGGAAGCTGGAGGCTGCGCGGGGGGATGGAGGCCTTGAGCGCTCGTGGAAGTGGCTACCGTGGGTGCTGTCGGTGTTGCATGCGGGGCGGCTGGAGCGGCTGCGAGGACGCCGACATCCGATGGTGGTGTCGGTCAACATCGCCGGTCTGGTGCGAGGACCGCGACAGACGAAGGAACTGCGGTTCGAGGCGATGAGTTGGTACTCGAATCGTGAACGATCGAGTCCGACGTTCGTGGTCAACGCGGCGCTGGTAGAGGGGCGGTTGTGCGTGACGTTCAACAGCCCGTGTCACACGCCGGAGACGCTGGAGACGTTCGCGCGGGGGTTCGAGGCGCGGTTACACGGCGTGTGATGCGTACGTGTGTGTGTGTGTGTAGAAGCCCTGGGAAGGCTTTCCCTGGGCTTCTTGCGCATGTTGATCATTCATCACAATTCACGACACCGCCGGGGCGGGTTCGTGGAGGACGTGGACCGCGGCGTGCGACCGGGGTTGCCACCGCATCAGCGATTCGGCGGCGACGGCGTACAATGTTGGCAGGACGACCAGCGTCATGAAGGTGCTGGTGATCACGCCACCGATCACGACCGACGCGAGCGGCCGCTGGACTTCGGCCCCCATGCCGGTGCTGATCGCCATGGGGACGAAACCCAGGCTGGCGACGAGGGCGGTCATCAGCACCGGGCGCAACCGGGTAAGGCCTGCTTCCTGGATCGACTCCCGCAGTCCCAGCCCTTCATGTTGGAGATGCCGGATGAACTCGACGAGGACCAGACTGTTGAGAACCGAAATCCCCGACAAGGCGATGAAGCCGACGGCGGCGGAGATCGAAAACGGCATCTCGCGCAGCGACAACGTCAACACGCCGCCGATGCAGGCGAACGGGACGCTGGTGAAGACCAAGAGCGCGTCGAACATGTTGCGGAACGTCAGATAAAGCATCCCGATGATCAGCAGCATCGCGACGGGGACGACGAGTTGGAGACGGGCGTTGGCCCGCTGAAAGTTCTCGAACTGCCCGCCCCAGACGATCCGATAGCCGCCGGGGGGCAGCACCACCGCAGCGGCGATTTTCCGCTGGGCTTCCTGCACGAAGCCGGCGAGATCGCGGTCGCGAACGTTGCATTGGAGGGTGATCCGCCGCATGCCGTCTTCGCGGGAGATCACCCGAGCGCCGGAGACCTCTTCGATACTCGCCAGCCGCGACAGTGGCACTCGTTCGCCCGACGCGGAAGGAAACGTGAGATCGGCGATCGTTTCGGGGCTTTGCCGCAACGGCTCGGGCAAACGGATGGTGAGCGGGAAGCGGAGTTGATCCTCGACGACTTCACCAACGACCTTACCGCCGATCGCCTCGACGACGTCGAGGACCGACTGCGCGGGGATGCCGTATCGGGCGATCTGGCCTTGGTCGATCTTGATCCGCAGGACGGGCTGCCCCTTGATCTGCTCGACGGTTAGCTCCGAGCAGCCGGGAACCTCCTTGAGGACTTCCTCGATCTTCGCCCCTTGGGTGATCAAGGTGTCGAGATCGGGCCCGAACAACTTGATCGCCACGTCGGCCCGCACCCCCGAGAGCATCTCGTTGATCCGCATCTCGATCGGTTGCGTGAACCAAGTGGTCTGCCCCGGGAACGCCTGAATCGTTTCGGCCATCCGAGCCATCAACTCGTCCTGGCTGGTCGCTTCGGTCCAGTGATGCCGGGGCTTGAGCGAGATGAAGAGATCGCCCGATTCGATGGTTCCGGGATCGGTCGCGACTTCGGGGGCCCCTTGACGGGTCCACAGATGATCGATCTCGTCCGGATACTCGGCGAGGAGCGCCTGCTCCATCCGCGTGTTGATTTCGATCGACTGTTCGAGGCTGGTCCCGGGTGGCCGCAGGATGCCGATGACGATCGCCCCCTCGTTGAGTCGTGGGACGAACTCTCCTCCCAGTCGCGTGGCGATGGCGACCGCGATGGTGAGGGCGATCCCGGTCATCGACAGGACGAGCATCGGCCGGGCCATCGCGCCGTGCAGAATCGGCGCGTAGAGCCGACCGACGAGCCGCACGATGAGGGGTTGTGTGTCGACGATCTTTTTCGGCAAAAACCAGTTGGCGAAGACGGGAATCACGGTGAGCGACAAGACCAGCGAGCCGGCGAGGGCGAAGATCACCGTCAGCGCCATCGGGCGGAACATTTTCCCTTCGACCCCTTCCAGCGCGAGGATCGGCAGATAAACAATCATGATGATCAGGACGCCGAACAGGCTGGGTTTGGCGACCTCGCAGCACGCCTTGCGGACGATCTCTTCGCGGGATTCGTAAGGCCGCGCGCCATGGGTCAACCGGCGGACGACGTTCTCGATCGTGACCACCGAACCATCGACCACCAGCCCGAAATCGAGCGCCCCAAGGCTGAGCAGGCTGCCGGCGATGCCCGCTTGGGCCATGCCGCAGAAGGCGAAGAGCAGCGACAAGGGGATCGCGGAGGCGACGATCAGCCCCGCGCGGAGATCACCCAGGAAGATGAAGAGAACCGCGACGACCAAGAGCGCCCCTTCTCCCAGGTTCTTGCGGACCGTGGCGATCACCTGATCGACGAGCTCCGTGCGGTTGTAGACCGGTTCGGCGACGACACTCTCCGGGAATTGGCCGCGGACCTCGGCGAACTTCTCCGACAGATCCGAAGTCACCGCGTAGCTGTTTTCGCCCATCCGCATGAAGCCGAGTCCGAGGACCACCTCCCCGAACCCGTTCGCGGTGACTGCGCCGCGGCGGAGCTCATGACCGATGGTGATCTCGGCGACGTCATCGAGATGGATCGGCACGCCGTTGCGCGCGGTAAGGACCACTTGCCGCAATTGCGTGAGATTGACCGTCCGCCCGACGCCATGGACCAACAGCATGTCGCCGCCGCGGGTGATGTTCCCCCCGCCGACGTTCAGATTGTTCGTCCGGAGCGCCTCGGTGATGTCCTGAAACGTGAGATCATGCTTCATCAGCTTTTCGGGGGAGAGCAGGACCTGATACTGCTTTTTGAGGCCGCCCCAACTGTTGATTTCGGCGGTCCCGGCGACGGTTCGCAGTTCCGGCCGTGTTTGCCAGTCCTGCAGAGTCCGTAACTCGGTCAGGCTCGGGCCGGTGGGATCGGCGGAGCGCAGGGTGTAGTGAAAGACTTCCCCGAGTCCGGTCGAGACCGGCCCCATTTCGGGGCGCGGCATCCCCGGCGGAAGTTCGACCGATTGAAGCCGTTCGTTGATGAGCTGCCGGGCGAGATAAATGTCGGTGCCGTCGCGGAAGGTGACGACGATCTGCGACAGGCCGAATTGCGAGATCGAACGGATCTGCTCGAGTCCCGGCAGGCCCCCCAACGACAACTCGACCGGGAAGGTGATCAGGCGTTCGACCTCTTCCGGCACCAGCGACGTGGCGACGGTGTTGATCTGCACCTGGATCGGGGTGGTGTCGGGAAAGGCGTCAATGTTGAGCCGCCGGAGCGCATGGGCGCCGGCGGCCGTGAGGGCCACCAGTCCCAACATCACCACCCAACGATAGCGCAGCGACGCAGTAATGATCGACGTCAGCATGCATCAGCTCAATCTACGGGGGCCCGGGGCGTCGATTCAGCGACGGATGACGTCGGTCCGTCCATCCAGCGTCAAGCGTTCACGCGGCTTCTGCGTCGTGCGGCGGTTCAGTTCCGACTTGAGCATGTGGCTGCCGTCGGCCACCACATGTTCGCCCTCGTTGATGCCGCTGGTGATTTCGGCGAAGCCATCCAGCAACGTGCCGATCGACACCGTGCGGGGTTCGAAGACCCAATCACGGTGTCCTTCCGAGGGATGTTCTTCTTCCCGCGCGAGGAACACGACGTGATGTTCGCCGTCCCATTGCACGGCGGGTTCGGGGACCACCAGGGCGGTCGGGACTTCACGGACGCGGATGTGCCCGACGCCGAACGTGTTGGCCTTCAGCAACCGCGCCGTCTCGCCGACGGCTTGGGAATCGACCGCGGCGTTGTCGAGTTCGGCGATGGCGAGGACCGCGCGCGTCTTATCATCGACCTCGGTGCTGATCCAGCGAATCTGCGTGGTGATTCGCCCCGGGATGCCGTCGGCGAGGTATTGCACCTGCTGCCCGGGAGCGACGCGGAGGGCGTCCTCTTTGTTGATGTTCAACTTGACCAGCATGCGATCGACGTTCGCGAGGACCAAGGCCGAGCGTTCCGGCGAAACGACCTCCCCTTTGACGATGTCGCAGCGGACCAGGACGCCGTCGAACGGGGCGAGGACGGGAATCAGGTTCGCCGTCGTCGTTTCGGGATCGAGCGTCCGGACGAGCGATTCGGGCAGTCCCAGGAACTGCATGCGACGGGCCCGCTCCGTGTCATCGAGTCCCGTGAAGTCGTCGTAACTGACCTGCAAGCCGAGATTGATGAGCGCCTGCTGGGCGTTGTAGCGCTCCAGTTGGGCTTCACGCAGCGCCGCATCGGCTTCGCGCAGATACTTCTCGGCGATGCCGTCGCCGGCGATCTTCAATCGGTCAAGGTTCCGCTGCTTGAGTTCCGCCTGCACCATCGCCTGCAGGAACTCGGCCTTCGCATCCCCGACGGCGAGGGCATCAAGCACCGCCAGCACCTCGCCCTGCCGGACCTGATCGCCTTGCCGACGTTCGACCCGCCAGACGGTCCCCGGAACCCGCGCGGAGAGATGGGCGACCGCCGAAGGCATGTACGTGACGATCGCCGGGGCGGTGATGAATTCGGCCATCGGTCGACGGGTCACGGCGGAGACGCGAATCCCCGCCGAGGCCGCCTCGGACGCCGACTCGAATTCGACCACGGCAGCCTCTTGAGGCTGCTCGTTATGGTCATCTTCTTTCGCGTGCTGGTCGTGCGCGGCGTGAGAACCATGATGGACCCATTCGGTGAAGGTCCAATCGGTCTCATGGCCCCAGAAGCCGATGCCAGCGAGGACCGCCAGCACGAAGCCATTCCACAACCAGCCACCCACGGACCTCAGGAACGTCATGACACTGCGATCCCACGCCGGCGACGGGAACTCACGGCCGGCGCTGACCCGCATCGACCCGCATCGTTATCGACGGGATCTTTTGTCGGAAGCCACGAAAACAAACCGCTGTCCCCTCTTCGGCTCAGACGTCATTTTCGACGTCGGAGAGCCCCGCGTTTCACGAAGGATCGAGTCTGTCGGGCACAACCGGCAACCATGTCACGATCGCTCGTCTCCGCGCGAGACAAGGAGCGGCGCGGCGTCAGCCCGCCGTGTCCTCCCGGTGGACCGCGGCCAGAGGGCAGAGGCCGGGAGCAGGACAATACATGTCGTCAGCGGCAGTTCATGGCCAAGTGTTCGAGCGGCCTCTCGCCCCGAGCGCGACCGCCCCCCCCATCGTGATGCGATCACATCGCGGCGTCCGGCGCATCGTCTCTCGCGCGGTAGCACATTCCCAACGACGGCGAAAGGGTCGCGCGCGCGGTGTTCCTCGGCCGCGCGACTTTTCCGGAACAAGGTCTTTCATCGCCGCGCGCGGCGTGCTTACAATTCGAGCCGTGTGGTGCGGTCGGTCCCGTTCGCGTAACAGCGGTCTACAGCATGTTGCATTTCTCGTGCGATCTGTGCGGTTGCTCGCTCGATCATCGGCGGTATGTCGTCAACTTGGAGGCCTATCCGGCGTTCGACGTCGATGAGCTGGAACCCGCCGATCTCGACGTCGATCATCTGCAACAGATCGCCGCGTCGCTCGAAGACGTCACGACCTGCGACGAACTGGACGACGGCTCGACCCAGCAATTTCGCTTTGACCTCTGTCCGACGTGCTATCGCAAGTTTCTGCGCGATCCCCTCGGCCGCGAAGCGATGCGGCGGCTGAAGTTCAGCAAGAATTGAACGTGGGGTGATTCGCGTCTCGGCGCGCTCGCCGTTGGCTCGCGGCTAAACCAGGTTGTGAAGCGCGGGATTATTCGGTGACGCGGAGGACGAGCAGGGTTTGGTCGTCTTTCGCGGGGGCCCCTTGCGTGTGCTGATGCAGCGCGGCCCAGATTCCGTCGGCGGCTTGATCGGCGGTGGCCCATGTTTGGGCGCGAAACGCATTGAGCACTCCCGTTCCGCGGAAGAGTTCCCGCTCGACCGAGAGCGCCTCGCTGACGCCGTCGGTGAAGCCGATCAGCCAATCCCCCGCCTGCAACGAGACCATTCCGCGTTCGTAGGTGGTGTCGGGCAGGACTCCCAACAGCATCCCGTGCGTCGGGAGCGCCAGGACGCGGCCCTGACGGATATGCCACGGGGGCGGATGTCCCGCGTTGGCGTATTGCAGCCGGCGGCGGCGGCGGTCGAACAAACCGCAGACGAACGTCATGAACTGTTCGCCGCGCGTCACCGAATGGAGCGCGCGGTTGAGCTGGGCGGTGATCGCATCGGGCCCTTGGGCGAGCGCGGCGGGGGAATCAAGCAGCGTTCGCAAGGACCCCCGCGCGACCGCCATGATCATCGCCGCCGGGACGCTGTGTCCGGTGGCGTCTCCCAACGCGAAGAACGTCTGCCCCTTGCCCACCGGCCAGACTTCGCAGAGATCGCCCCCCAAGGCCGCCGGACTTGCGACGCGGATCGCCACATCCAAACCCGATTCGGGAGTGAGGCTGCCGACCGCGTGCGGCGTGTGGCGGACCGAGGCATGCGTCAGCTCGCGCGACATTTGCCGCCGCGCGTCACTTTCCTTCAGGAGTACCGTCCGTTCGAGCCCGCTCGCCAGATGGGCCGCGACGATCTTCAGCCGTCGTAGATCGCGTTCATCCCAACTGAGATCGCGACGCTCGTAGCACCATAACGTCCCCAGCGCCCCTTCCGTCGTGCGTACGGGAACGCATAACCCGCCGCGACACCCCGTCGGTAGCCAGTTCGGCCCCAACGGGTCGGTGTGTCGCACGGTGAGGGCTCCCGTTTCCATCGCGTGGGCGTCAGGAGAGTGTCGCCGAAGGCGTTTCGGTTGCGGGACGGCGGCGAACGAGACGACTTCGCTGGCCCGAAGTTGGAGCGACTCCGCTGCGGGATCGGCCAGGAAAAAGGCGGCCCCCCAGCAGCGCGCGGCCCGAATCGCCGCCCGCAGCATGCGCCGCACGATCTCCGGAGCGGTTTCGATCGCGTTCCCGGGCTCGCCGAGATCATCGAGGAGCGGTTCCTCGTCGAAACTCTCAAGCAAGGTCTCGGCGGTCACGAGACGCTCGAGGATGTCGGCGAAAACCGACGCGGCGTGGACCACATGCGGCGCGGGGGGGAGCGGCTCCGGGCCATGCGCGGGGACCGCCAGCCGCAATTGTCCGGTCACCTGCTCGCCATTGAACAACGACCGTCGCCAGACGATATGACTGTCGGGGACAACGCGATGGGAACCATCGGCGGCGCCCGCTTCGTACGACAGGTCGTACCCCAAGGCCTGGCTCAAGCGACCACAGACCGTCGTCAGCCATTCCCGATGGGCGGTCGCAGTCATGTGTCGAGCCGACCCATCGAGCGGGAAACGAAGCCATACCGTACGCCGTATCGGGTAGTTCGACCGACTGATGTCGGATCTTCACGCGAACCGCCGGACGCCCGGCTTCAACCATTTTGCCCGACGACCGCATCGTACCCACGATGCCGGTTGCGCCGCCGGTGACAGCCCCCCAAGGAGCGGCGCGGCGTCAGCCCGCCGTGTCTCAACCGACGGCACGCGAGAGACTGCACGTCAAATTCCGTAGATTTGAGCGTGTGCCACGGCCTCCACCGGCGCAATCTCTTGGTCAGTCTTTGTCAGCGTCCGCACTGGCAAAGCCCATGGCACACAGTTTGTGCCCGCCGTGTCCTCGATCCCTTCAATACGGCCGTAAAAAGCCTGAGAGTCGAGCCTCGACAGGACCCTTCCGAAGAAGACGCCGCGGTCGATGCTCGACTCTCAAATCTTCAACCGCCTCTCATCCGGCGGAGGGAATCGTTACCGATGGGCCAGTTGCTCCCGGAGCACGCCTAACCCGGTTTGAATGTCCTTGTCGTCCGAATAATCCCGCTGGCCGCGATACGCCGTCGTCTGACGCCGGGTGGGTGACGCGGCAACGGTCACGTCGGGTTCCAGCCCGATCTTGCCGAAGGTTTTGCCGGCGGGGGAGTAGAATTTGGCAGTCGTCAACCGCATCCCGGTTTCCCCCAAGCCCGGCAGAATCGTCTGGACCGACCATTTGCCGTAGGTCTTGCGGCCGACCACCGTGCCGCGACGATGATCCTTGATCGCCCCGGCGACCACTTCACTGGCCGAGGCGCTGTCGGAATCGACCAGCAGCGTCAGCGGCATGCTCCACGTTCCCGGCCGCTGGGCCGCATAACTCCAGTTCTGGTCCCCCATCCGCCCGCGGGTCGAGACGAGGACTCCCTCTTCGAG
>CAYRVS010000116.1:0-16751 GCA_964427725.1 uncultured Planctomycetaceae bacterium
CGATCGGCCTGGGAGACGCGCTGCCGGGAACGCGAAGCGACGCATCTCGAACACCTCGAGCAACTCCGGCAGCAGCAGGCGACCCTCAACGCCGAGATTCACGCCCGGGCCGAAGCGCAGGCGGAAATCCTCGCCGCGCAGCAAACCCTGCAGCACGACCGTCGCCTGTTCGCCGAGCAGCAACTCGCCTGGCAGCAAGAGCGTGAAACGCTGTGGCAGGACTTGACGGACCGAAAACGTCGACTTGATCGCGAGACCGACGAGCTCGAGTCGACACGTCGGCAGATCGACGCCTTGCGGCGGGCGCTCGAAGGGGAACTCGACGAGGCCAAGCGGTTGGCGCGGTCGGTCTCGGCCGACACCGCTCTCTTGACGCCCCTTGCGCCGCTCACGGACACACCGCCATCCAGCGAGGCAAGTGCTGGGACGATCGAGGACGCGGCAACCGATCCGAGCATTTCCCAGGATTTTGACGCCGTCCAGGCGGCGCTCGAGGCCTTGGCGGAACGCTTCGAGGAATTCTCGGAACTCGAGCAGCGGCTGGCGAACAAGCACGACGAGCTGCGTGATCTGCAACAGGATCTCGCCGTGCGTGAAGGGGCGAGCTACGATCGCTACATCGAGCTCAAGGAAGCGGCGCTCGCCACCGAGACCGAAGCCTGGCGGCAAGAGCATGATTCGTGGCAGACCGCCGTCGCGGAAGACGCCTCACGGCGCGCCGCTTGGCAAGCGGAACGAGACTTCGCCACGCGCGAACTGGCGGAAGAGCGCCGCCGCTGGGCCGATCACCTGCAACAGCTCGGCCGACTGGCGACCGACGCGTCGATCCAAGCTGCGTCGTCACGAATCACGTTGCCGTCCTCCACTCCGGTCGCCGAGACCATGGTGGCGACCGCCTCGGAAGAGTCGCCTGTTGAGACGCTCCCCCGCGTTGCGCCGACCGGGGCAGCGGACGATGATGGCGTCCTGTCCGAGCCTGCGTCGACACGGGATCTTCCAAGCGAAGCCTCCGCCGTTGACGACGATTCCACGGTGACCAACGAGGATCCCACCGCGTGGCGGTCGTTCGAGGACGTGATCGCCGCCGAGGCGGAATGGCTGCCGACCACCGAGCCGGCGGTCACGCCGGCGGACGAACAGCGAATCAACCCACATGAAGGTTCGGACACTCCGCTCGATGATGCGGAAGGGGCCGCCCGCTGGCCGGTCGCGCTCACCTCGGCTCCGGAAACCGAACCTGACAGCGCGGCGTTGGAAACGTCCGAAGAGACCTCGGCGTTGGCTCCCCCTCCGGCATCGGAAGTCAATCTGCGCGCGGAACTCGCGCGGATGTTCAATCTGCCGAACGACTTCGCCAAACACGCTCATGACCCGACCGCGGCGGCGGGCGACACGGAGGCGGCGCCGGACGTTGTCGTGGAGCATGCGGTTGAGATGGCCGCGGCCTTGGAGCAGGCGACCAATGACGCTGTCGCGGACCAAGCGTCGCCTCACGACGATGAAAGCTGGCGCGATCGGTTGAGCGAACTCCTCAACGCGAAAGCCGAAGCGGCCCCCGAACCGACCGCGGAGCCCGAACCGACTCCCGAGCCAGTCGCGCAGAGTGTCTCGTCGTTCCATGAGCCCCCGGCCGATCCGGTGAACGAAGAGCCGGAAGAAGACTCCATCGCCGCGTATATGGCGCGCATGCTGGCGCGGAATCGCCGCGCCGGCGAAGACGAGCCGGAGCCGGCGACCATTACCAGCCGCGAGCCGGAACGCCGCGGCGTCGCGCCGGTCAGTTCCCCCGTCATCGCTGATGTCGAGATGGAGCCGGCGCGCCGTGAACCGAGCACGCCGCGGAAAAAGATCGACAAGGATGCGACCCGCGCCGAATTGCAGTCGTTCCGGCAGGTCGCGAATCTGTCGGCCCGGACCGCGCTCGCCAAGCACACTTGGCGGACCACGAAGACCGAATTGACGATCCAGACCACGCTCGCGGGACTGTGCACCGTCGGGGGGATCGCTTACGCCATCGCCCCGCTGATGGGGAGCCCATTCGCCCTCGGTCCGACGGTCGGTTGCTGGCTGGGGGCTGGCTTCATCGGGTGGCGCGCCAGCCAAACCCTGCGCAAATTGCGGCAATGGACCGGCTCGGCGCAGGACGCCGCCGTCAACTCCGGTTCCGATTCCAACGGTTCCGACGAATCCGTAATCGCCGAACACGTCCCGGCATCCGACGACGACCCAAACGTTTAGCCGCGAGCCGCAGACGAGCGCGACGCCGTCCCACACCCTTCCCGCCCCGTTCTGTCTTGTGACAACGTGTCTACCAGACTACGATTTCTACGGGATAAACATCGTCCGTGGTTCCTTCGTCTCGGCCCGTCCAGCCGTCGAGAGGGCGTGTCATGTCGGAAGCCCCCGTCGCGACCAAATTGCTTCAGCGGGTGGGACGTCGCTTGCGACTCCTGCGGGTGAGTCAGGCCTTCTACGTTTCGTTCGTGGTCGGCTGTCTGGTCTATCTGACGGCGTTGTTGGCCAGTCGGGGCACCGGTTGGGGAACCGCCTACTTCACGTGGACGACGCCGAGTGATCAGGCACCCTGGCTGGTCGTGGCCTTGGTCCCCATCACCGCGGCGCTGATCGCGTTGTTCATGGCGCGCCGTCCCCGGTTGCAGGACGCCGCCCGCGCGGTGGATGAATCGGTCGGCGCGCGGGACCTCTATCTCACGTTGTCCTTGCTCAAGTCGGCCGCGGGCGAGTATCAGCCGCTCGTCGTGCAGGCGGCGGAATCGCGCGCGAGCCACATCGAGCCCCATCGCGTGGTCCCCTGGGTGTGGCAACGGCGTCATTGGCACGCCGTCTGGCTCCCCGCGCTCCTCGCCTTGGGGATCACCTTCCTGCCGCAGCTTGATCCGTTCGGGAACGTCGCCGCCTCGACGTTGGCGTCTCAACGGGCGCAGCGCCTCACCGAGAGCCGGCGGGAAACGCAACTCCGCGTCGCGGAGGTCCGCAAGGAAGCCGAGGAGCTCGCGGAGGAGGGCGAGACCGACAAGGCGCTCGACAAGCTGCGGCTCGCTTTCAACAAGATGCAGCCGCAACAGAAGAAGCTGAATTTTGAGAGGCTCAGTGATGAGCAGAAGCGGTTGGGGCAGGAATTGAAGAAGGTCGCCAACGAGCAGTTGCAGAACCTGCTGAAGACGGCCCAGCAGGCGCAGCAGCAATTCGGCTCGCCCCAGCAGGAACAACTGCAAAAGTGGACGAAGGACCTGCAGGCTGGTTCCGCCGATGGGGTGAAGAAGGAGCTGGACGAGCTGAAACAGGAGCTGCAGAAGCTCGCGAAGACCGACGACCCGATCGAGAAGGAGCGGGCGAAGCAGGAGCTCAAGAAACGGCTCGACAACCTGCGGAAGTTCGCCCAGGATCAAGCCGAGAACAAGGAGCTCGCCGCGGCGGTGCAACGGGCGATGAGCCAGCTCGATCTCGCCAGTCTGGATGAGCTTTCGTCCGAGGCGATGGAAGGGGCGATGGAGTCCCTCGAACTCGCCGAGATGGAGCTCGAGCAACTCGAACAGGCGGCGAAAGATCTGAAGAAACTCGACGAGGCGCTGAGGGCCTTGCAAATGGCCAAGCGACTCAATGATCGCGACAAGCTCGACGGCAAGGACTGTCAGTCATGCAAGAGCATGTCGGACTACGCCAAACTCTACAAACAGCTGCTCGCCCAATGCGAGGGCCAATGTCAGGGCGCGGGGAAATGTCCCGGCTGCGGTCAATGCTCGGGGAACGGCAAGGGGAAGAAGCCGGGGCGCGGCAACGGCTCGGGCATGGGCGGGGCCGGCACCGGGGAGGGGAACATCGCCCCCGAGGACGATTCGATCACCACCACCTTCGAGACCGAGTTGGCCAAATCGGCCGTGACCGCGGGGAAGGTGCTCATGTCGATGAAATCGAAAGGCCCGGGGGAGCGCGGTCAGGCTAACATCGATTTCCAGAATTTGATCCAGCAGGTGCAACAAGGAGCCGCCGAAGCCTTGCTTCAGGAGCAGGTTCCCCCCGGTTATCACGACGGCATCAAGAGCTACTTCGACGCCTTGGAACCCGCCGCGACGGTTCCGCCGGCTGATCCCGCCGCATCCGATCCCGCCCCCGCCGCGGCGACGCCATGAGCCCTCGGCCGCTGACGGTCGTCCTCATCTGTGAGGAATTTCCCCTCGCCGCGCTTGGGTGTTACGGTCACGAGTGGATCGACACGACCACATTCGACACTTTGGCGGCGGAAGGGCTGGTGGGGGACCGTGTGATCTCCCCCTGGGTCCCGGCGTACCCGCGCGATGTCGGCGCGATGGTCACTTCCGCTGGTGAAGCGCCCATGCCGTCGTTCGCGGGCTGGCATCTGATCCGCGAAGCCGCCGCGCGCCCCCTGCAAATCCCATTCGGGATGACCGACGAGGTCTTGCCGGAGGTGGTTCAACCGGCGGCCACCGTGGAGGGCCTGGCTTGGCGACAGCTTTTCCGCCGCGCGACCGCCTGGCTTCAGTCCGACCACCAGATCGGTGCGAACGCCCGCGGCCTGTGGTTGCACAGCGCGGGGATTTCGGCCGAGACCCTGCCGCCGCTGGATGCGTGGGACTTGTATGCCGACGAATTCGCGGACGAGGATCTCGATGGGAGCGATGCGACTGATGACCGTTTGCTGGGGCATCCGGCGCTCATGGCCGCGACTGTTTCGCTGTTCGACGTCGCGTTGGGGGAGTTCGTGCAGGCTGTCAAAGGCCTGTCAATCCCGGTCCGGTTGATCTTCGGCGCCTTGTCGGGGGTGGATTGGCCCGCCGTCACCCGCGATCCCGTGATCCCCCCCGAACTGACGATGTCGCGGCTCCATGTCCCGTGGCTAGTGTGGGAGTATGACCCGACGGGGACCGAACCTTCATGGGCGCCGCGGCGAATCGCATCGCTCCTCGAACCATCCGATTTTCTGCGGATGGTCGATGCGTGGGGGGCGAGCGGGTGGTCAACCCGCGAGGGATTGTGGCGGGCGGTTCGTGGCGAAGCCGTCGTCTCGCGAGCCCATGTCGATACCCCGGGACCCGCGGAGGCTTGGTCGCGAATCACGCCCCAAGATCAAACGATCTTTCGGCCGGCCGAGCCCCATCAACCGGCGGCGGTCCTCGCCCATTATCGCCTGCCGGAAGACCGCTGGAACGTCTTCAATCTCGCATCGCAAGCCGCGACTCGCGCGGGTGAAGTGGCCGGTCTCGCCGCCGCGCCGCGATCGTGATCGCAAGGCGCACGATTCACCCCTTCGCCCCATGACGGTTACGGCGTCAACTCGCGTAGTGGTCGCCGATCGGCGACCGACCACAAGACCACGCGACCATCGAGTCCCCCCGAGGCCAGCATGGTCCCCTGCGGATGGAAGGCGAGGGCCCGGACCATGCGACTTGGGCTGATCAGTCCGGCCACTCGCGCCCCGCTTGCGGTATCGAGCATGTGAATCGTCCCGCTGAACCCCGCCGTGGCCACCGTCGTGCCATCCGGCGAAAGGGCCAAAGCGCGCAGCGGGCTCGGCTCGATTGCCATATTCCATCGGGGGTGTCCCGTCGCGGCGTCCCAACACGCCAACCGACCGTCGTCATCACAGGTCATCAAGGCTTGCTCATCACGGGTCCAGCAGAGTTGGGTGAAACGTTGGTTCGTCACCGTGATCGACACCTCTTCCCGCGCGTCGGTCCAATTCCACACGACGGCCTCTCTCCCGCCGCGGATCAACAGCAGTCGTTCGCCGGTTCGATCACTACGCACGCCGTCGATCGTTTCCGCCAACTGTCGGGTCGCATGCCCGAAGCCCGCGCCATTCCACGTCCAGCGATGAATCCGGCCACCGCCATCGGTGGCAAAGACCGAATCGCCATCCCCCGCGACCGAAACGTCCGTGATCCCCGCCGGACGATCGAGCATGTGATGTCGGACCTGAATCGTCCCGGCGCGCAGAATCGTCAAGTCCCCGCGGGGATCGGCGATGACCGCGGTTTGTTGGTTCACGCCGGCGGAGGCCACATCAGCCAACGCGAGGGGCTTGAGGGGCCAGGCCTCGAGCCTCTCCCCCGTCCCAGGGTCATACTCTCGCACGCCGCGCGACAGCCGATTGACCCATAGCCGTCCATCCGCGGCATGAAAGCCCAACTCGAAAATCGAAGACCGTTCCCCCGTGACCGCGCCCGCCGACGTCTGGGGCTGAGACCAACTCCCCGACCCCAGAATCACCAACACGATCAGCCCCGTCAGGCAGCAGAGTTCCCGCAGATATTCGAGCCCACACCAGCCGGCTCGCAGCCCTCCGGCGGACACTTGGCGTCCAACGCGCAGCATGACACGTCCCTTGTGCGGACAACGACCGCGCCGCCTCGCCTGCCCTCTTGGCGACTCGATGGAGTCCGTGGGGCGCTCAGCGAGGGGAGCTCCCATCAGTGGGGGGCTTCTCCGGAGCACGTTCGTCGTCGGAATGACGCCCCCGCCGTCGAGCGCGGCGTGGGCCGATTCATGCGGTAGGTGGGAGATCGCAGGGATCACCCCGGCATCAGGTGGGCGGATCGCGGTGGGCGTCAGAACGGCTCGATCTCGTGGGCGACATCGAGCATGAACGTTACCGGGAGCCGATGCGGATGCGATGAAGAGCCGAAGAAAAACGTATCAAGATCATCGCGGCCGATGGTGACCAGGTCATCGTTCGCGAATCGGCAATCGCAGTTCGCGTGCCGGGCGATTCGCAATTTTCCCACACCGAATCGCAACTCGTGATTTGGCGGCAGGTTGTGTCATCGGGTAGAAACGACAACATGGCAATCCGGCGATGGCCGGTCCATGCGACCCCGGGAGGAATGCCCAGCCGCTGCGCATCGCGGGGCACAGACTCCGCAACCCCTCACGATGAAACTCATCGCCGCGTCACGACCGCCGCCGGCGGATCACGGAAAGCCCGACATCATGCCGCTCAACCCCGCATCGCTTCTCGATTCCGCCGATTCGACGCTCTGGGAAGTTCTCAGCCGGGGGGATGGACCCGAGGGGAAGCTCCCGCTCACCGCCGAGATGCTGCTCGAGCTCCCCAGCGGCGATCTCTTTGGACTCACGCAAAACGCCGGCATGGGCTGGCGGCCCGATCAACTCCTCCGCAAGCAGTATCTGATTCTCAGCACGCAGGGGGGCATTCGCGGCGAAGACGGCAAACCGATCGCGCTCGGCTATCACACCGGTCATTACGAAGTCGGATTGCTGATGCGCGCGGCCGCCGCCGAGTTCAATCGGCTCGAAGGCCTCCCCTTTGCGGGGTATGTCAGCGATCCGTGTGACGGCCGCACCCAGGGGACCGTCGGCATGATGGACAGTCTCCCGTACCGCAACGATGCGGCGGTGGTCCTGAAGCGGTTGATCCGTTCGCTGCCGACGCGGCGCGGCGTGGTGGGTGTCGCGACCTGCGACAAGGGACTCCCCGCGATGATGATGGCCCTCGCCGGGATGCACGATTTGCCCTGTGTGATCGTCCCCGGCGGCGTGACGCTCCCGCCGGCGCAAGGGGAGGACGCGGGCAAGGTCCAGACGATCGGCGCGCGCTACGCCCATGGCGAGATCAGCGTCGAGGAAGCCGCCGAAATGGGCTGCAAGGCGTGCGGTTCCCCCGGCGGAGGCTGTCAATTCTTGGGAACGGCAGCGACGGCGCAGGTGATCGCCGAAGCGCTCGGCATGTCGCTGCCCCATGCGGCCCTCGCGCCGTCGGGTCAGCCGATTTGGCTCGATACCGCCCGGCGGTCCGCCGCGGTCGTGGTCGCCATGGATGAAGCCGGCGTCACCATGCGCAAGATTCTGACCGACGACGCGCTCCACAACGCGATGGTCGTCCATGCCGCCTGCGGCGGGTCGACGAATCTGCTGATCCACATCCCGGCGATCATGTTCTCCGCCGGGGTCCGGCGGCCCACGGTCGAGGATTGGATTCGGATCAATCGCCAAGTGCCGCGGCTGGTCGATTGTCTGCCGAACGGCCCGATCGGCCATCCCACGGTCCGCTTCTTCCTCGCCGGCGGCGTCCCCGAATTGATGCTTCACCTACGGGGGCTCAATCTGCTCAAACTCGATGCGCTGACCGTCTCGGGACAACGACTCGGCGAGGTCCTCGAATGGTGGGAACGGAGCGAACGACGCGTGCGGCTGCGGGAATGTCTCGTCCGTCGCGACGGAGTCGATCCCGACACCGTCATCATGGCCCCGACCCAAGCGCGGGACCGCGGTCTCACCAGTACGGTCACCTTCCCGGTCGGCAACCTCGCCCCGGAAGGGTCGGTCGTGAAGAGCACCTCGATCGACAAGTCGGTGATCGATCCCGACGGCGTCTACCGCAAAACCGGGCCGGCCCGGGTCTTCTCCTCGGAACGCGACGCAATCGCCGCCATCAAAGGGCGTACGCCGCACCCCATTCAAGCCGGCGACATCATCGTCCTGATGGGGCGCGGCCCGCTGGGTTGCGGGATGGAGGAGACCTATCAGATCACGTCGGCATTGCGCTATCTCCCCTTCGGCAAGCATGTCGCCTTGATCACCGACGCCCGTTTCTCCGGCGTCTCGACCGGGGCTTGCATCGGCCATGTCGGCCCGGAAGGGCTCGAAGGGGGCCCGATCTGCAAAGTTCGCGATGGGGATTTGATCCAAATCGAGATCGATACGAAGAACCTGGTCGGCCGCGTCGACTTCGTCGGTTCGACCGATCAGCCGCTCGATCCGCAGGCCGCAGCGACGGTCCTCGCCGCGCGCCCCGTTCCCGAAACGTTGCGGCCCGATCCGCGGATTCCGGACGACACACGGCTGTGGGCGGCGCTGCAGCGCGTCAGCGGCGGCGTCTGGAACGGCTGCGTGTATGACGTCGACAAGATCGTCGCGGCGCTGGAGGCGGGGACGCGCTCGCCGGTGGCTCGCGGCTAAACGGTGGGAGTCGTGATATATTCACCATCGCGCTCCCCGGACCATCGTGCCCCCTTGGTGACGGATGAAGTCGGCCCGAATTCTGATCATTGACGATCCTCATGCCGCCGAACCATGGCTGGGGGAGTTGACCGAGGTGCCCGCGTGGTCCATCGAGCATGTCGCCGATGTGCCGCTCGCCGACGCGCGGATTGAAGCCGGTTGGCCCGATCTGTTGGTCATCGCCCATCGGCCCCCCGCGCGGAACGGCCTCGAACATCTCGCGGCGATCCGACAGGTCGATCCCGAGTTGCCGGTGATCCTCATCGCGCAGTCGGCCGACCTTCATGTGGCGACCACGGGCTTGCGGCTCGGCGCGGGGGA
Organism: uncultured Planctomycetaceae bacterium; assembly: GCA_964427725.1. GTDB lineage: Bacteria > Planctomycetota > Planctomycetia > Planctomycetales > Planctomycetaceae > DSVQ01. Next base: position 9,322 of record CAYRVS010000116.1, read on the forward strand.
TCTGCTCCTTGAACCCATCGCCGCCGGCGATCTGCGCCGTGCCTTGGAACGGCTGATCGGGCAGCACCGGGCGCGGCAGGAAGCCGACCTGCTGCGACGGCAACAACAGCTCCCGCGACAGTTCGACGACTTCATCGGCAGCAGCCCCAAGATGCGGAAGGTCTTCGACACCATCCAGCAGGTGGCGGCGACCGACGTCGACGTGCTGATCCTGGGCGAAACCGGCACCGGCAAGGAGTTGGTCGCCCGGTCGATCCACGAGCGCAGCCGGCGGCACCAGCAGCCCTTCGTCGCGGTCGACTGCGGGGCGATTCCCGAGAATCTGCTGGAAAGCGAATTCTTCGGTCACGAGAAGGGGGCCTTCACCGGGGCCGACAGCCGCCGCATGGGGCTCCTCGAATACGCCGACGGCGGCACGTTCTTCCTCGACGAAGTCGGCGAACTCCCTCTGATGTTGCAGGCCAAACTGTTGCGGACGCTGCAGGAGCGCAAGCTGCGGCGGGTCGGCGGCCGCGAGGAGATCAAGGTCGACGTGCGGATCGTCGCCGCCACGGCGCGGAAGCTCGATGAGATGATCCGCGAGAAACGCTTTCGCGAAGACTTGTACTATCGGATCAACGTCGTCCGGGTCGATCTCCCCCCGCTCCGGCAACGCGGCGACGATCTCGGGTTGATCGCCGAACACTTCGCCCGCCGGTTCAGTCGCGAGATGGGAAAAGAGGTCGTCGGCATTTCGCCCGAAGCCTATCACGTGATGTCGCGCTATCGCTGGCCGGGCAACATCCGCGAATTGCAGAACGTCATCCGCCGGGGGATCGCCCTGACGCAGCGCGGGTTGATCGCGCTCGATGACCTGCCGGATGAACTGGTCGCGAGCGCCGGACAACCCGCCGCCGATGATCCCGTCGCGAACGCCTCGGGAAGCGGCTTCTTCGCTGAACGCGAAGCCTGGGTCCAACGATTCGAGCGCGATTACCTCGCCAATCTGCTGAGGAAGCATCGCGGCAACGTCAAAGCCGCCGCGATCGAAGCGGACCTCCCCCGCGGCACGCTGTACCGCTTGATGAAGAACCATCGGCTCGACAGCGATCAGTTCCGGGAGGGTTGATGGTTCGAACTGTTGTCCGTCGATCTTCCCTTCACGTTGCGACCATCCGCATCAGCAGGCCAACTCGTCCACGAGCGACTCGCATTTCGCGATGCGATGGAGGGTCATGAGCAGCCGCGTCCCGCGGCTTGTTGGTGATCCGCAAAAGAACCTTAACATGCGTGTCGACCCGCACGGGTTCGCGACCGCGAACCGTGCGGCAGACGCAAGATGGCGCGGTCGACGTGATGGCGGCAACGTGCGCCGTGACGGGCCAAGCCGAAGGCTTGATCGCGCCGCGACTCGACACGCGGACCATGAATCTCTGCCTGTCGCGGTTGTCGCGGACCCTGGCGTCCGATGTCTGGGCGGTGCTGGTCTGGGACGAGGTGGGCTCCGATCGGGCGTACGACCTGGTCTGCCCGCCGAACATCACATGGGTCGGGTTGCCGCCGTACTCGCGCGCCACGCACGGATCGAACGGGTCACACAAAGCACAGTGAATCGGTCGGAGACAACAGGGCCCGTGACGAGGCAAAGACGGATCAGAGGACGCCGAAGGCGGCGCGTAACTCGGCGATGACCGCGTCCGACATCGGATTCAAAGGCCCCAGCGGCAGGCTTTCGATCAGCGCCTCCGCCGTGGTCTCCAGCACTTCCAGACGATCGAACGCATCGAGTACGCTCAGCCCGCAGACCAACACGCCGTCACTCGCCAACAGCGCGATCGGCTGCTCGCGACTCATCCGGGCCGCGAGTTCCGTCCCATCGCCAAACGGCAATTCGAACGGCAACCGGGGGACATCCCGCAGAAAGAGATAACTCTCGGGGATCGTCCGCGTCGGCAGCGGGGTCTTCGTCACGCAGAAGGCGGTCGCATGGACGGGATACGCCGTCACGATCGCCGCGAACTCGGGATGCGCCCGGTAAATCGCCTGATGCATCGTCGCCGAACGGCTGGGGTGTTTGCCGGCTTCCCGACGGCCTTGGTCGATCAACACCAAGTCGTAAAGGTCGATGCGCTGCCGATCGCGCTGATACGGGGTGATGAGAAAGGCGTCCTCATCCACACGGGCGGAAAAACTCCCCGCCGTGCTGATGAAGAGCCGTTGCTGATAGCCGCGCCGCAGGAAATCGCGGAGTTGGGTCCGCAGTTCCTTCTCGCGGCTGGTGGGTGGATCCGGGACAAATTCCGGGAACGGCCGCGCCTGCCGGGCCGACAACGCGAGTTGTTCGTCGGTCAAGAGCTCGACCTGTCCCAATTGAGCGGCGCGGATCGTCGTTTGTGCGGTGAATTCCAACGTCTCGAACCGCTGAAACGCCTCGGTGAGATCGCGCCCGCCGACCACCACTCCGTGATTCTCCAGAATCACGCAGTCATGCCCCTCGGCGAAGCTGGCGGCGATGTTCTTCGCGAGCTGCCGGCTACCCGGGAGCGCATACGGAGCAAAGCCGACGGTGCCGCAGACATGCCGCGCCTGATGGAACAGCCGCGTTTCGGGGAGTTTGCGGGAGATGCTGCACGCCACCAGCGCGACGGGATGGGCGTGGACGATGGCCCGCAAATCGGGGCGGGCCGCGTAAATCGCCTGATGAAACGGACATTCGGATGACGGCCGATGTCGTCCTTCCACGTCGCCGTCGGGCTTCACACGGACGATGTCGTCGCGCTGGAGCGCCCCTTTGTCAACGCGGGCGGGGGTGATCCAAACGCTGTCGTCCGCGTCGCGGATCGAGAGATTCCCCCCGGAGGTCGTCGTCATCCGGTAGCGATAAATTCGCTCCATGGTGGCCAGGAGCGCGTCGCGCGGGTGGACATAATCGAGCGGTTGTTCACGGGTCATGGTGTCGGAATCTTACCATCGTCGGGCGTGGATTCGACATCCCGGAGCCAAGCGAGCTGACGCGGTGACAACATCCAAGGGGGAGGCTGCCAACCATGGGCTCCATGCAACGTGACCACATCACCTCCACCAAACCACAAACCCCGATCGACCAGGCGGCAGCCTCCTCGGGCTTTTGCTATCATGCCCGCTTGTCGTGCTCGTTCGCGTTAGAAACTTCCCATGCCCGTCCCCAAAGTTGCCATCGTCGGCCGACCCAACGTCGGCAAAAGTTCGCTCCTCAATTGGTTGGCCCATAAGCGGATCTCGATCGTCGACCCGATGGCCGGCGTCACCCGCGACCGCGTGACCTATCAACTCGAACACGAGGGGCGCTACTTCACCCTCATCGACACCGGCGGAATCGGGATCGTCGACGTCGACGAGCTCAACGACGAAATCCATCACCAGATTCAAATCGGCATCGACGAAGCCGACGTGATCCTGTTCGTGGTCGACGGCTCGCAGGGGATTTCGTCCCTCGATCGGCAAGTCAGCCAAAAGCTGCGGAAAATCGACAAACCGAAACTCCTCGTCGTCAACAAATGCGACTCGCCCAAGCGCGATCTGGAGGTCGCCGAGTTCTTCGCCCTCGCCGACGTCCCCATGGTGACGACCAGCGTGATCGGCAATCGGCATCAGGCCGAGTTGCTGCGAGCCATTCTGGACTTGCTTCCCCCACCCGCCGACGACGAAGCCGACGCCGGCAAGAAGCAAGCCGCCGACCCCGAGATGAAGTTGGCGATCGTCGGCCGGCGGAACGTCGGCAAAAGCACCTTCATCAACCAACTCGCCGAAACCGATCGGATGATCGTCAGCGAGATCCCCGGCACCACGCGCGACAGCGTCGACGTGCGGTTCGAGCTCGACGGCAAGTCGTTCATCGCGATCGACACTCCCGGGGTTCGCAAGCGGAAAAGCCTCGCCAATAGCGTCGAATGGTATGGCCTCGCCCGCGCCAAGCGCAGCATCCGCCGAGCCAACGTCGTGCTGATGTTCTTCGACTGCACCGACAAAGTCTCGCGCGTCGACAAGCAGCTCGTCTCGGAAATCGAAGCCGAATACAAACCCTGCATCTTCGTCGTCAACAAGTGGGATCTCGCGAAGCCCGAGGCGAGCACCGGCGACTGGGCCGAGTACCTTTTCAAGCTCTTCGGCAACATGCGGCACACGCCGGTCGCGGTCATCACCGGCCAGACGGGGCGGAACGTCAAGCAGTTGATCAACCTCGCGCAGTCGATCTACAAGCAATCGCGGTTCCGCGTGCCGACCGGCGAGCTCAATCGGCTGGTTCGGGCCGGCGTCGCGAACTGGCCGCCACCGATGCGGCAGAACCGTACGGCGCGAGTCCTCTTCGCGACGCAGGTGGGGATCGAACCGCCGACCTTGGTCTTGAAGGTCAACGATCCGATCCTGTTCGACGACGACTGGCTGCGCTACCTGATGGGCTTTCTGCGGGAACAACTTCCGATCAAGGAGATTCCGATCAAGCTCTATCTGCGCGGGCGGGACGACAAGTCACCCGTCAAGTCGAGCCGGGACGACGCCGCCGCGATGGCGGAACTCGCCGCCGAGGAAGAGGCCGAAGCGAAGCTTGCCGCCGCCGAAGGGGTTGAGTGGGACGATGATTAAGCGGAGAGACCGGGGCATTCGATGCCGCTTGCGATCAGAAATCTGAAGCCCCTAATCCGTAATTCTACGGTTGGTCTGGGTTCGACGTTGGGCATGTTGGTGCGTGTTTTGTTCGGGCGACTTGTCGCGGTCCCAAGAGCTTCCTTGGCGTGCGATTCCCAGCGCCGACAAGCCTTCAATCCGTCCGAGCAAAGACGCGTTGATGGCTTCAAGGTGGATCCGGACTTGCTTCAAGTGCGCGCCGGGTTCCTTGGGAATGAGCGCCGCGATAGGCATCCGCAGGATTCGCTCCTGAGGGGGTTCTGCACGACTAACCGAGGGGCGGCGGAAACCGAATGAGTGAGATGATCACCATCGCCCTCTGATCTGAAAACGTCACCACTGTCATTCCGTGCACGTCTCATTTTTCCCGAAGTTTCACAGAAGCCACCCAGGGATCACGGGGATCAATCGCCGCCACATGCGGCTCGGATGGCCTGCTTCTCTCGTGACGGGGGAGCCGCGCCGACGCATGGCGGACGACCGAAACCCTTGTCGCGACGTCGGGCCCTCGGGTAGTGTCTGCGACCGGTGCAGTGGGGTATGAACTCGGGCCTTGTCTCCCAGCTCGATGCCATGCCCCAGGACCGACTCGTGGCTTACCGTTTCGCCGTCACCTCCGATCGACGCATTCATTCATGGCCGGTCATTCCCATTGGGCGAACATCGCCTTCAAAAAAGGGCTTGTCGACAAGAAGCGCGGCAAGCTGTTCGGCAAACTCGCGCGGCTGATCATCGTCGCCGCCAAACGCGGGGGGGATCCCGCCGCGAATTTGGCGCTGCGGTATGCGATCGACCGGGCGAAGAAGGCGAGCATGCCCGCCGACACGATCGACAAGGCGGTGAAAAAGGGGACCGGGGAACTCGGCGGGGAATCGTACGACGAAGTGCTCTACGAGGGGTACGGCCCCGGCGGCGTCGCGGTCTTGTGCGAGATCCTCACCGACAACCGCAATCGGACCGCGGGGGAAGTCCGGCGGTGTTTCGAGGTCCACGGTGGGAACCTCGGAAGCACGGGGTGCGTCGCGTGGATGTTCGAGCGAAAAGGGGTCTTCCAGATTCCGATCGCCGCCGTCGCCGAAGACCGGTTGTTCGAGGTTGTGCTGGAAGCCGGCGCGGGGGACGTGCTGACGGTCGGCGAGAGTTACGAGGTCCACTGCACGCCCGATGTGTATCAAGAGGTCTCGTCCGCTTTGGAAACGGCGGGGATCGCGACGACCTCGGCGGAGATCACGCGGGTCGCGGCGAACACGGTCGAACTCGACGCGGAGAACGCCCGGTCGGTCCTGAAGCTGATGGATGCGCTGGAGGACAACGACGACGTCCAAAACGTCACGGCGAACTTCAGCATCTCCGAGGCGCTGATGGCCGAGTTGGCCGCCGAGTGACCAGAACCTGATCACGCGAACACATTCCATGACGGGAGAGTCTGAAGCGGCTGACGACTCCGCCCGGCCTGTCGAGTCCGCGAGGCCCCCCCGTTCGGACCCACTTTGGTCCGCGGCGGGTCCGGGAAGCGATCGACGATTCCGTTGGGTTCCTGGGCTCGGTAAAGTCAATGGGGGATTGATCGCCCCCGAATTCGACGGCTGTCGTGACTGTCTCCAGCAGTTTCGATCTCATGAACGTAGTCGGGACGTGACGTGGTCGGCGTTTTTTTTGCCGCCTGCGTCACTGGTCTGATCTCGATACATACGGCAAGGATACGTTCGTCATGGCCGGGTTTCAGGAACTGCTTCGACTGATCGCCTCGTCACTGACCGCCGCGACGTGGTGGCCGGTGAATCTGGTGATTCTGCTGCTCCTTTTCGGGCTGGCGGCCTTCACCTACACCACCAAGGCGGGGGTGATCGCCCAGGCGACGGCGAAAGAAGCCGTCCGCCAACCGATCTTTCTGCTCTCGCTGGCGCTGGCGATCGTGATTCTGGTGATCAACACGTTCCTGCCGTTCTTCTCGCTCGGCGAGGACGTGAAGATGCTTAAGGACTGTGGACTGGCGACTCTTTTGATCACGGGACTCTTGATCGCCGTGTGGACCGCCAGCACCAGCGTCGCCGACGAGATCGAAGGGAAGACGGCGATGACGCTGCTGTCGAAGCCGATCAATCGGCGGCAGTTCGTGTTGGGGAAATACATCGGAATTCTGCAGGGGATCCTGTGGTTCCTGCTGCCGGTCGCCCTCGCGTTCATGGGGCTGATTTTCTACAAGGTCGGCTACGACGCGAAGGAAAGCAGCCTGGATCCGCCGACGGTCGCCGCCCGGTTCGCGGTGATGATTCAGATTCTGCCGGGCTTACTCCTGATCTTCATGGAGATCGCGATTCTGACGGCGATTAGTGTGGCGATTTCGACGAAGATCCCCATGGTGGTGAACCTGACGACAATGCTGGCGATCTTCGTCGTCGGCCACCTGACGCCGGTGCTGGTGCAGACCGGGGGACTCCAGTTCGAGACGGTGGAGTTCATGGCGCGGTTGATCGCCACGGTCTTACCGTCGCTGGATCTCTTCAACACGAACGCCGCCGTCGCCACGGGGATCATGGTTCCGCCGATTTATTTGGGGACGACGGCGATTTACTGCGTCTGTTATTGCACCGCGGCGATTCTGTTCGGGTTCATCCTGTTCGAGGATCGGGACTTGGCGTAACGGGCCTGACGGACCCTCGGGCGGAGCACGGGCCACGGGCTGACGTCGAAGAAGGAGCGCGAAGCTTGATCCATCCGTTGGGGGATGGCGTTCCGCAGGGAGGATGTCCCGTCGTTTGCGAGGAACCTGGGAGGTTCTGTGG
>CAYRVS010000117.1:0-1486 GCA_964427725.1 uncultured Planctomycetaceae bacterium
TCTTCAATCCGTACGAATGGGGCGACTATCTGCAATGGGCGGGACCGGACGGAATGCGGGTGTTCCTCAATTCGCATGCCCACTTGGTGCCGCGCGAGGTTTGGCTGCACTATCTGCAGGTGATGGAGCAATCGGCGGAGTGGCCGGAAATCCTCGACCGTTACGGGATCAACACCGTGATCCTCGACAAGGAATATCGCGAAAGTTTGATCCGTCGCTTCAAGGACGATGCCGGCTGGTCGCTGGGTTACGAAGACGCGCGCGGCGTGGTCTTCGTCCGCCGCAAGCCGGTGTGACCCGTTCCCCCGAGCGTCCCTGACCGCCGCTCCCGCCTCATCGTTTCGAGAGTCCGCCGATGTCGACCACGCGTTTGTCTTCCACCGCCGTCCTTGCGACCCAACTGCTGTTCGGTGGCGCGCTCGTCGCCGCCTATGCCCTCGCCGCGCCGACCGAACGACAAGGGTTGCTCGCGGAACTGGGGGTGCCGGTCCCGGTCGCGCCCCTGGAAGTCCCGCGCGAGACGCCGTTGATCATCGAGCCCTTGTACGACGATCCCGAACTGGTCAGCGACGACGAGCTGGCGGCGGTCTTGTGGAAGCTCCAACCGCGCTTCCCGCAGTCACAACTTAAGCCGAACCATGTCGAGCACGCGCTGCGGACGTGGTGGATCAAGGCGACCTTCACCGACCCGGACGCGATGTCGGGCGCGGCGATGAAGGACTACCTCGTCGATCACGGTCGCTACCTCGCCTCGTGGGGACCGACCGTCGATCCGCTGCTGCAGGACTACGCCGACGGCGTCGGCGTGCGGTGGGGGAAGCTCGAAGGGGCCTCGGTCCATCACGATCACTGGCTCGCGTGCCTCACCGAAGCGGGCGTGTCGTTGGAGGAACCGGTCTTCACGCCGGGGCGACAAGACCGCACGATCCGCGACGTGCTGCAGCGGGCGATGCGCGATCTGCGGGTCGACGAAATCGAAACCGAATGGACCGCCCTCGCCTTCGGCTTGTGGCTGCCGCCGCAAAAGGCCTGGACCAACAGCCAAGGCCGGGAGGTCTCGTTTGATCTCCTCGCGCAACGCCTCATGCGCGGCGAACGTTCGCTCGGCGTCTGCTCGGGAACGCATCGCGTCTACTCGCTGATGGTCCTGATCCGGCTTGATGATGAGTTTCAGATCCTGTCGCCGGCGGTCCGCGAAACGACGTGGAACTACCTGGAAGGGGTCCGCGACGCCATCGTGCAGAGTCAGTTCCCGGACGGGCATTGGCCGTCGAATTGGCCGCAAGGGGCCGACGCGGTCGCGAAGCCGGTCGCCGACGAACTCTATCGGCAGGTGATTGCGACGGGGCATCATCTGGAATGGCTGGCGATCGCCCCGCGGGAACTCCATCCCCCCCGCGAACAGATCCTCAAGGCGGCGGATTGGGTGATCCGCACGACGCGCGATCAGACGCGCGGCGACATCCTGCTCCGCTATACCTTCTTC
>CAYRVS010000117.1:1496-16681 GCA_964427725.1 uncultured Planctomycetaceae bacterium
CGCTCGCCCTGTGGCGAAAGACCCATCCCGCCGACTTCTGGATGGGTTGGCAAGCCCGCCATCCCGATTACGCCCCCGCGGAACCGGTCTCGGCCCTCGACGCCAAACTGCACATCGCCCCGCCCGCCGCCGCGGCCCACTGAGCCGAATCCACTCGCTGATCATGAGCGCCTGACGCTCGCCGCCGGTTTTCGCCCGTCAGGAGTCACTCGTCGACACCACGGGGGTCTTGAGCGAAGTCCACCAGCCGAGTCGGCGGGACAAGTGGTCGCGGTACGCACCAGGCCGCGGACGACACGCGTCAAAAAAAAGCGACCCCCGTGCGACACTCGGGTGAGTCTCGCACGGGGGGCTGAGTCGTCATCGGGATCGAAAGGCGATCCGCGGATGAGACAGTAGCTGTCTGATGTCGACAGCCCGTCGACTGTCGTCAGACGATGCCACCTCGCTGGCGTTTACTGTCAGAATCCACTAAGCACCTCCTTTCGTTGGGGTCACCCCGTTTCGACCGGGCCGCCAGGACCGGACACCTCACGGGCTTGCTGTCCGTCGGGCAACGTCTGCCCGAACTACAAAAATTCTTCCCCAAAACGCCCGACCTGACAAGGCCAAATCGGGCGACCAAGGGGGTTTATTCAGGGAAATTGATCGAGCTGGTCCGTGGTCAGTAGTCCGTGGAAAAACGTGGTGCCTCGGGACGACGATGGACCCTTCGCCGGAAAGAGACCATGGCGCGATGGCAAGGTTCGCGCGAATTTCCCGGGATCCCACATCCGCCGAATCTTCACCACGGACCACGGACGACGGACAACCTCCCCCCGTTCCTCCGCTTTCACTCGTCATCTGACTATAATCCGCTCGTCGCATGGTCCCGCCTTACTCACTCTCCCCCAAGGATTCGTTCGCATGTCCGCGCGCGTTGGCCAACTGGCTCCCGACTTCTCCGTCCAGGCGTATGATCGCACCAAGAACGACACCGATGGCCAGTTCGCCCAGGTGAACCTCTCCGATTACCGCGGGAAGTGGGTCTGCCTCTACTTCTATCCCCTCGACTTCACCTTCGTCTGCCCGACCGAAATCATCACCTTCAACGACGCCCTCGGGCAGTTCGCAAGCCGCAACTGCGCGGTTCTCACCGCCAGCACCGACAGCGTCTTCTCCCACAAGGGCTGGTGCGACAGCCATCCCGGCCTGAAGGGGATGCAACACCTGATGCTCGCCGACACCAACCACGGCCTCTCGAAGGCTTTCGGCGTCCTCAAGGAAGACATGGGGGTCGCCTATCGCGGCACCTTCCTGATTGACCCGAACGGGGTCGTCCGTTGGGCAGCCGTCAACGACCTCCCCGTCGGCCGCAACGTCGACGAAGTTCTCCGCATCCTTGACGCCCTCCAGACCGACAAGCTGGTCCCCTGCAACTGGAAGAAGGGCGAAAAGACGCTGAACTAAACGCGCGGTTGTTGTGATTTCCGAACAGCCCGGATGCCCAGGGAAGGCCTTCCCTGGGCATCTTCCATTCGCCTGTGTCGATCATGCGCGTCGCAGAATTCCTCGCCTACCGCGTGCGGATCCGTCTCAAGAAAGAGATCAAGCACGCCTCCCACGCGCGGAACGCGACCGAGTCGCTGGTCGTCGCGTGCCGCACCACCGACGGCGTCGTCGGCTGGGGCGAAGGGCTGCCGCGGGCCTACGTCACCGGGGAAACGATCGATCAGGCGTGGGAGCTGCTGCAGGCATTTCCCTGGTCGCAACTCGCCGGGACCATCACGCAACCCGTGGAAGGGGTGGAGCGGGTCGATGCGATACCCCCGCTGACCAACGACGCGCGGGGCTGCCTCGGAAACTCGGTCCGCTGCGCCGTCGAGCTGAGTTATCTCGATGCCGTCTGCCGCACCGCCGGAGTTCCGTTATCAGCGATCACGACGGCCGTGCCCGAGACCTTCACGATCCGTCAAGCGGCTCCCGAGGTCTTCTATTCCGCCGCCTTCACCACCATGCGGCCGTACAAACAACGGTTGCTGTCGCTGTTGGTGCGCTTGAACGGCATGCGTCAGGCGAAGGTGAAAGTCGGGGTGAAGCAGGTCGACGACGCCGCGATCCTGCGCCGGATTCGCGCCTGGGCGGGCGCGTCCCTCGAGCTGCGGATCGATGCGAACGAAGCGTGGGAACCTCGTGAAGTTCCGAAGAACGTCGAGCCGCTGTTGCCGTATGGTCTGGCTTCGCTCGAGCAACCGGTGCCGCATGCGGCCGTGGATCAGCTTGCGCCGCTGCGCGGGCGGATCGGGCTGCCGATCATGCTCGATGAATCGCTGTGCTGCGAGCAAGACGCGCGGCGGGCGATCGAGTTGGGGCTGTGCGATCTGTTCAATCTGCGGCTGTCGAAATGTGGCGGGTTCGTCGCCACGTTGAAACTGGCGGCGCTGGCGCATCAGGCGGGTCTCGGCTATCAACTCGGCTGCCAAGTGGGTGAGACGGGAATTCTCTCGGCGGCGGGGCGGCACTTCGCCACGTCGGTCGCGGGGATTCGCTTCCTGGAGGGGAGCTACGACCGACACTTGGTACGCGAACGGTTGACGGTGGAGGATTTGACGTGGGGCTACCGTGGTCGCGCGCCGGCGCTTACGGAGCCGGGCTTGGGCGTCACGATCGACGAAACGGCGCTACGGCGCGTCACCATCGCGGAACAGCGGTTTCGGGTCGATTGAGGGACGCCCGGGAAAGGAGCATCGGTGAGGATCACTCCGCGACCACGGGGTTCCTCAACACCCCCACGTGTTCGATCTCGACCTCCATCACGTCCCCCGCCTTCAGGAACAACGGCGGCTGGCGCGCCGCGCCGACGCCCGGCGGAGTGCCGGTGAAGATCAGATCGCCGGGTTGCAAGGTCACCAACTGCGAGATGTGGGCAATCAGCTGATCGACGCCGAAGATCAGTTCGGTCGTCCGCGAGTCTTGCACCGTCACGCCGTTGAGGCGGAGTTGGATCCGGAGATCGTGCGGATCGCCGACTTCATCGGCGGTGACGAGATAGGGCCCGGTCGGCGCGAAGGTGTCGGGGGTCTTGCCGAGCAGCCACTGTCCGCCGGGGCGGCCTTTCTGCCAGTCGCGGGCCGAGACATCGTTCCCCACGACATACCCGGCGACATGCTCCCACGCCTTAGCGCGCGGAATCCGTTTGCCCGCCTTGCCGATGACCACCACCAGCTCCGCCTCATAGTCGACTTCCTGGGCGACCCGGGGGAGCACGACCGGTTGCTCGGGGCCGATCACCGCCGACGAGAACTTACTGAAGACGATCGGTTCGGTCGGGATCGGGGACTTGGTTTCGAGGGCATGGTCGCGGTAGTTGAGCCCGATGCACAGCACCTTCCCCGGGCGCGGGATCGGCGGCAACCACGTGCCGGTGACGAACGGCCCCTTCTGCATCCCGGCGGCGAGGGCGTGCGCCGCCGCCGACAACCCTTCGGGATGGGCGATCGCTTCGGTCAACGTCAGGGGGAGGTGGATGTCGACCTCGCAGAGATCGACGAATTGCTGATCGAGCGTCACGCCGACGAACTTCGGCCCGGCGGCGGTCTCGAGCATCCCCAACTTCACGACGCGGCTCCTGCGGATAGTGTGCGTGAATCCGGCGGGCGATCGCCGGTCACGGGCCAGACGTATGCAATGGGAGTATCGTAGCCGATGATGCCGAGAAGAGCAGTCGTGCGGCGGCCGGTATCTTGGCCAGAGTCGACGCGGTTTACCTGGATTGACGGAATCCGGCGATGCAATCCCCGCGAAGTCTCGCCAACCCGCAAGGTTTCGCGCTACGAGTTTCCCCGCAGTCTCGTGGGCCAACGGTGGGGGAGAGCCCTCCGCTCAAAAGTGTGATTCGTCCCGCGCAATCCGGTCGATGCCTAGAGTTGCGTGGCTGGGCGGGTTTCGACGCGCCGTCGCACCATCGGCCACTAGGTTCCGCAGGATCGACCCGGACATGGCGAACCCCTCCACCGATCGCCCGCTGCCAGCCCCCACCGCGTGTGACTTCGTGACCCTCGAAGTCCGCACGCCCGGGGAACGGCCGCGGCGCGTCACGATGGAGCACGAGGAATTGCTGCTCGGTCGCGCGGAGTTCTGCGACGTACAACTCTCCGGGGCCGACGTCCCCTTGGTCCATGCCGAACTCCATCGTCAAAGCGGGGTGTTGTGGATTGAAGCCGCCGTCGGCGCGGCTCCGCTCGAAATCAACGGCCGCCCCTGCAATCGGCTGGCGTTGCGGCACGGCGATACGCTGCGGGTGGGCTCGACGGAGATCGAGGTGTTGCTGGGGTCCGAGCATCAGCGCGAGCTGACCGGCTCGTTCGACGAAGATCTGTCGGACCTCACCGCCGATGAGCTCTGCGACCGGATTCTCGCGGAAGAGGCGGAGATCACCGCGTTCGAGCAACGGCGGTTTGATGGCTGGAAGCGACTGGTGACGGCCCTCGAAGGGACGATCCTCGAAGCCCACGCCCAGGGGGGAACGATCGCGGCGGACCGGATCGCCACGGCGATCGTGCAGTTGCGGGAACTCTCGACGCGGCTGGCGGAACAATCGGCCCGGCTCGCCGACCGCGAGACGGCGGTCCTCGACGCCACCGCCGATCTGCGGATCGCGCAGGACGCGATGTCGCGGAAGCTCGACCAGTTCCTGCAACGTTTCGACGACGGCGAACTCCGCGCCAGCGCGTGAGGGCGGTCGCCCGCCATGGTCAGATGGGGGGGCTGCCATCCTCTTCCATCACGAAACGATGGCGAACCGATCTTCCAGCCGACCGATCCTTTCGGTTCCGTGAATCGCGCGTTAGGATGCCTTCATCTTCGGGGGCGTCTGTTCGCAGGCGGTCCCGTGGGTTCTGTTTCGTAAACCAGCCAGACTCGGGCCGCGGCCCGGATCACGATGCTTGGCTGGAAGGTTCGTCCGGGCATCGAGTTACGTCAATCGCCCCAACGAGTCCGCGAAACGACCGAGCTTCAAGTTCTGGGTGCGGCTGGGATGTTTTCCTTCGTCTGGGGATGGGTTTGCCTCGTCCTGAGCCTCGCGGCTCGGGCCAGGTCGGCTTGTCGACCGTTGGTCACGCGGTGGGCGTGTGCCGGTCGCGAGCTGTCAACACCATCACCCGTGGATTCCCATGCCACGAGCGTTTTCGTTCGTGGGGCGAGCGGGCTTGCGGCCCTCTCCCGATGGGGGGGCGCTCCCCCGGCGGTACGGCCCTGGTCGACACCCGGACGGTCGCTGGTCTTTCGAGGTTGACCCTTCCGCCCACGCATCGACGCACACCGCGACCGAGTTGGTCCACTAGACCGACTTGGCGGGGTGACTGATCACGTCGCGTTCCCCGACTCTGCCATATCAGCAGGCTCGACGCTCATGGAACAGTATGTGATTCCCCTGCTCACGCTCGTGGTGGGGGGCGGGTTGGGGTATTTCGCCGAGCGGGCCATCCGCGGCCGCGCCTTTAAGACCCGCGATGACATTCTGCGCGACGCCGAACGGGACGCGGACAACGTCCGCAAAACGGCCGAACTGGGCGCGAAGGAGGAGATTCTCAAGCGCCGCGAGGCCGCCGAACGGGATCTCAACGCCACCCGCGAAGAATTGCGCCAGCACGAAAAGCATCTCGACAAGCGCGAGAATTCGCTCGAAGAGATGCAGGAAAGCCTCGTCAAACGCGAGCGGATGCTGGAAACGACGCAGCAGAAACTCAGCGATCGCGGCAAGCAGGTCGAAGCCCGCGAACGCGAGGTCGACAAGCTCCTCAAGCAGACCCAGGAACAGCTTTATCAGATCAGCGGGCTCGACCAGAAGACCGCGACCGACATGCTGCTCGATCGGCTCGATCGCGAACTGCGCCACGAAACCGGCGCGGTGATCATGAAGCACGAGCAGGAGCTCAAGCAGCGCAGCGAACAGCTCGCCCGCGAAATCATCGGGATGGCGATCCAACGCTACGCCTCGGCCCATACCTCCGAAGCGACGCTCTCCTCGGTCGACATTCCCAGCGACGAGATGAAGGGTCGAATCATCGGCCGCGAGGGGCGGAACATTCGCGCGTTCGAGAAGGCGACCGGGGTCGACGTGATCGTCGACGACACGCCCGGCGTGGTGGTCGTCTCGGCGTTCGACTCCGTCCGCCGCGAAACCGCCAAACAAGCCCTCGTCAAGCTGATTCAGGATGGGCGGATTCATCCGACGCGGATCGACGAGGTCGTCGCCGAAACGCAGAAGGAGATGGAAACCTTCATCCGGCGGCAAGGGCATGAAGCGGCGCAGGAAGCGGGGGTGCCGAACCTCCATGAGAAGCTGATCGACCTGATGGGCCGGCTCTACTTCCGGACGAGTTACAGCCAGAACGTCCTGCGGCATTCGATCGAAGTCGCCCATTTGACCGGCTTGATGGCCGAGCAATTGGGGCTCAACGCGAATCTGGCGCGGCGGTGCGGCTTCCTGCACGACATCGGCAAGGCGGCCGATCATGAGATGGAAGGGGGCCATCCCGCCGTCGGCGCCGAACTGCTCAAGCGGTATGGCGAGAAGGCCGAAGTGGTCCATGCCGCCGGGGGCCATCATGACGACATCCGCGTCGACTACATCTACACGGTGCTCGTCGCCGCCGCCGATGCCTGTTCGGCGTCGCGACCGGGGGCGCGGCGGGAGACGCTCGAGAAGTACATCAAGCGGCTGGAGGAGCTCGAAGCGATCGCGTGCGGGTTCCCGGGGGTCGAGCAGGCCTTCGCCGTGCAGGCGGGTCGCGAGATCCGCGTCGCCGTCGATCCGACCGAGATCAGCGATCGGGAGGCGGCGAAGATGTGCCGCGACATCGCGTCCGCCATCGAGCAGAGTTTGACCTATCCCGGCGAGGTGAAGGTCACCGTGTTGCGGGAGACGCGCGTGGTCGATTACGCGCGGTGATGTCTCCGTGAGATGCCTAAGGAAGGCCTTCCCTGGGCATCCTTTCCATGAACCTCTCCGATCATTCCGTGTCGTGAACCGTCATCATGAGCGCCACCTCGACCGCCGCCGGACCCGATTTCGCCAAGAGCCCGATGATTCCCGTGATCGCGCAGGACGCCGCGACCGGGGACGTGCTGATGCTCGCCTACATGAACGCCGAGGCGTACGCCGAGACGCTGAAGACCGGCCGGGTCTGCTACTTCAGCCGTAGCCGTAACAAGCTGTGGCGGAAAGGGGAAGAGAGCGGCAACGTCCAGGAGCTGAAGGAGCTCTACTACGACTGCGACGCCGACACGCTGCTGGTGAAGGTGAACCAGATCGGCGGGGCGGCCTGCCATGAAGGCTACAGGTCGTGCTTCTTCCGCCGCATCGACCCGGCGACCGGCATAGTCAACGTGGTCGGCGACCGGGTGTTCGATCCCCAGGCGGTCTACAAGAAGTAGGGCTCATCAAGCGACGCGGCCGGGGCGGGTGCCCCGGCATGTGGATCGCCGTGCATGTCCGCCGTGTGCCACCGGCTCCGCCAGTGGCCTTTTCGTAGGTCCGCGCGTACGCGTTGGGGATCACACGGGCCAAGCCGCTGACGGACCCGGATCGTGACCCCCCTCGTCTCCGCGGCCGGGACGGGTGCCCCGGCCTAAGTCTTGCTTGAATGCCCAGGGGAAATCCGTGGTCACGGCTTCGGGGGCGTTTCAGGCTTCGGTTCCGTGGCGGGAGGCTTGGTCCCCGCGGCTTTGGCCGCTTCGGCGGCGGCTTTCTTCGCCTGACTCTTCGCGGCGGCCTCGGCGATCAACTTCTTCAGTTCCGCGCGCTGTTCGTCGTTCAAGACCTGCTCGATCGCCGTGTCGCGTTCCTTGCGCAGTTCTTCGACCTGCCGGATCAGTTCCTCGATTTTGTCGGCATAGCGATCCTGCAATTCATAAATCGCTTCGCGCTGCGTCTGCCGCAGACCCACTTTCGAGTAGAAGTTCGGCAATCGACGACCGCTGCTCTTGGGTTCGTCCCCCTCCTGCGAGGCGACCCAACCCGACGTCAACGTCAGCACCAACAGACTCAACACACCGGTTCGTCGCCACATGATCGAATTCTCCATGGGTCCGTTCGGGGAAGGCACTCCTTGCGATGGTCGACGCGCCGCACTACGGGGCCGTCGTGTTCCTGACCGCTGTATGGTGATCGCGGGATCACATGTTGTGCAACTCAGCGTAGCGGAATACCCGCACGGATTTTGCTGCGGCGCCCCCTGTCGATCTCATCAACAATCATCCCCCCCCATCGCCCGGAGTGACTGGTGATTCCACGCGCCATGGTTACGATGGCTTCCCTTAGGATCATCAACGTGGTTCCGACACCGAGATCCGTAAGTCCTTGGCACGGTTCTCCCCGCAGGCGCTCAGGAAGGTTGGTCATGATGCAACGATCGCTGACGAAGACTTGGGGCACGCGGCTCCTGTCGCTGATGGCATCGACGCTCTTGGCTCTTGGGGTGGCTCACCCGGTGGTCTCCGCCGCCGATGCTCCTCAAGCGGCCGCGAAACCATCCCCCGAGTGGACGGTCGATCGCACCCAGTTGCCGATCCCCGAGCCGCGGTTGGCGCCGTTGACCGAACTCGACGCGCGGACCGTCGAGCCGCCCCCGCCGTTTCGCGTGACGCCTCCGGCCGGCGCGCCGAACGTGCTGCTCATTCTGATCGACGACATGGGCTTCGGTCAGTCGAGCGCGTTCGGCGGGCCGATTCGGATGCCGACGCTCGACAAACTGGCCGCGGGAGGTTTGCGCTACAACCAGTTTCACACCACCGCGCTCTGCTCGCCGACGCGTTCGGCCCTATTGACGGGGCGGAATCATCATGTCGGCAACATGGGCTCGATCACCGAAACCGCGACGGCGTTTCCCGGGCAGACGGGTCAGCGGCCCAACAGCGTCGCCCCCCTCGCGGAGATGCTGCGGCTCAACGGCTACAGCACGGCGGCGTACGGCAAGTCGCATGAAACCGCCGCTTGGGAAGTCAGCCCCTCCGGTCCGACCGACCGCTGGCCGACGCGTTCAGGCTTCGACAAGTTTTACGGATTCATCGGCGGCGAGGCGAATCAATGGTCGCCCGCGCTCTACGAGGACATGACGCGGCGCGAGCTCCCCGCCGATCCCGATTATCACCTGATGACCGACTTGGCGGATCAGGCGGTCGGTTGGGTCCGCGCGCAGAAGTCGTTGACGCCCGACAAGCCGTTCTTCGTCTATTTCGCGCCGGGCGCGACCCATGCGCCGCATCATGTCCCCGAATCGTGGATCGCCAAGTATCGCGGGCAATTCGATCAAGGCTGGGATCGGCTGCGGGAAGAGACGTTGGCTCGACAACTGCGTCTGGGCGTGGTCCCCGCCGGGACGAAACTCGCGCCGAAGCCCGCCGCGATCAAGGATTGGGCCGCGCTTGGCGCCGACGAACAACGGCTGTTCGCGCGGCAGATGGAAGTCTTCGCCGGCTTCGGGGAATACGCCGATCATGAAATCGGGCGGGTCGTCCAAGCGATCGACGATCTGGGTCAGCTCGAGAACACCCTGGTCTTCTACATGGTGGGAGACAACGGCGCGAGCGCCGAAGGGGGGATGAACGGCATGTTCAACGAGGCGACCTACTTCAACGGCATCGCGGAGACGGTTCCCGAGATCCTGAAGCATTACGACCAATTGGGGAGCGCGCAGTCCTATCCCCATTATGCGGCCGGTTGGGCCGTCGCGGGGGATACCCCCTTCACCTGGACCAAGCAGGTCGCGGGGAGTTACGGGGGTTGTCGGAACGGGCTGGTGATTCATTGGCCGCAACGGATCGCAGCGCGCGGCGAAGTGCGCTCGCAATGGCATCACGTGATCGACGTCGCCCCGACGGTGTTGGAGGCGGCCGGGTTGCCCGAACCGAAGTCGGTCAACGGCACGCCGCAGACGCCGATTCAAGGGGTCAGCATGGCATATACGTTCGGCGACGCCCGCGCGCCGGATCGGCATAAGACACAGTATTTCGAGATTTTCGGCAACCGGGGGATTTATCACGACGGCTGGTTGGCCCACACGGTGCACCGCGCGCCGTGGGAACGCGACGGGCGGCATCCGTTCCTCGAGGACGAATGGGAGCTCTATCACGTCGCCGAGGATTTCAGCGCCGTCAACAACCTGGCGAAGCAGTCGCCCGAGCGGTTGCGGACGCTCCAGAAATTGTTTCTGGAGGAGGCGGTCAAGAATCGCGTGTTGCCCTTGGATGATCGCTTTTTGGAACGGACGAACGCGACGTTGGTCGGGCGACCCGACTTGATGGCCGGTCGGACCTCGCTCACCGTGTACGCGGGGATGACCGGGATGACCGAGAACGTCTTCATCAACATCAAAAATCGGTCGCACTCGATCACGGCGGATGTGGTCGTTCCCGAGCAGCCGGCGGCCGGGGTGGTGATCGCCCAGGCCGGCCGGTTCGGCGGTTGGAGCCTCTATTTCCACGAGGGAAAACCGGCCTATGCCTACAACTACGTGGGTCTCAAGACGACGAAAGTGATCGGCGACAACCCGCTCGCGGCCGGTCCCGCCACCGTGCGGATGGAGTTCACCTACGCGGGGCCCGGTTTCGGCAAAGGGGGGACCGTGGCGCTGTTGGTGAACGGCGAACAAGTCGCCGCAGGCCGTCTCGAACATACTCAGGGGGCGATCTTCTCGGCCGATGAAGGGGTCGACGTCGGCGAGGATGGCGAAACCAACGTCAGTGATGATTACCCCGAACGGAACAACCACTTCACAGGGAAGATCGGCAAGGTCCGCATCGACGTCGGTCCCGTGCAACTTGCGGACGAGGACCACAAGACGTTGCGGCAACACACCGTGGCCCGGAAAGCGGCCGAGTGACGGTGATCACGCCCCTCGAGTTACGACCGAATCGGTCCGGTCTGTTGCAGGACGTTCCAGATCGCGGCGAACCACAGCATCGCCGCGGCGCGTTGACCGAGTCCGGTGAAGTGACGCTGTGAACCAAGCGGGCCGCGATGGGGGCCGGCGAGGAGGTCGGTGTCGGGTCCGGGGGCGAAGCCGGGTTCGCGCCATAGCGTGTCGATCGCATCGCGAATGCGGCCTTCGAGGACCGCGTCGTCATAGACCGTCGGGTGGTGCGTGCTCTTCGCCAAGAGCCATGGAGCCTCGGAGTGGAACTCCGCCGCGAAGGCTTGGCGGATGGTTTTCAAGCGATCGATGTAGACCGCCGTCGGCGTCTGTTCGAGGACATCGCTTTCCCCTTGCTGCCATAAGACCGCGCGAACTTGTCCCGCCGCTTTCATGGCCATGCGAATGCGCGGGAAGAGCTCCGCATCGGGCAGCCACGACCGTGATGGAGTCGCGCCGACCGAGACGTTCAGGAAGCCGATCGGGGTCCGCGCGGCGGTGAGCAACAGATCCCCCAACGCGGGCCACACACTTCCCGCCTCGCCGGTCGTCGTCGGCTGCGGATCATGCGCGACGCGCCAAGTTCCCGTCGCGGCGTCCCACGCGGTGACCCGTTCCGCAGGATCGGCGAGTTTCAACCGTTCATCGTTGTGATTCCCCGCGTACGACTGCCCCGCGATCAGGAAGACTTCGCCGACCCCCACCCGTTCAATGGTCGCGGACGCCGTTTCACCACCATCCGCCGCGAGGGCCCGCACCACCAGCCGGTACCAGCCCCCCGCAGGGAGTCGCAAGGTGATGGTCTGCTGATCGGCGGCGTCGCAGGCGACCTGCATCGTTTGCGGCGTCGCGGGCCCGAACTGCTCGGGGAGGCGGGTCGCCGTGACTTCGATCCGCTCCGCGCTCACGCCCCGCTTGCCGAGGGTGAGCGGCACATCCGCCCATCCAAACGCCGTCGAGCGGCCCTCGACGTAACGCCCTTCCGCGGGCCGCCAACCGGTGCGTTGAAAGACGCGACCACTCGCGGGGGAGACGATTTCCATGGTCGGCGTATCGGCCGCCAGGGAATGTCCCGCCGAGAGCCCGATGCCCGCCGCCATGGCCAAACGCGTCAGCGCCTCGCGACGTGAAATCTCTGATGCGGCGACCGTGACCGACTTCGTGTCAGGCCTCATGACCAGTTCCCTCAAAGTCATCCCATCATGCTGGACATCACGTGGCATGGCGTGTGACTTGACGTTTCCGGAAGTGCTCCGCGAACTGTTGTACTCGGCGAGCGGCGCGGCGTCAGCCCGCCGTGTCTTGATCGCACTTGCAGCGGACGTCAGGTCAAGCCGGCTGGATGATGGAATCGAGGGATGGAATCCGTGCTGGTTTGTGATCGTCAATCAACCGACGACGACACGGCGGGCTGACGCCGCGCCGCTCTTTGGGTGCGTGCTCCCTCATACGGCCTCGCGCTGGGATTGGCGCGGGTTCCCCCGGCCATGACAATTGACGGGTGACAAGGATGATCCACCGGCCCAGCCGCCTCGCATCGTGCCGTCGGGTCGTGATCGGAAGTCTCGGTGGCTCCGCGCGATCCCGCGCGGGGCGAATCCGGCCTTTCCTCACCGAGATGCCCAGCCGTCATGGTTCCTCCCCCCGCACATTCCGCTGTCCCCGGTTGGTTGGGACCAATACGCCGCCGCGATTGGCTGCGGTTGACGGGAGGGTTGTGGTTGGGAACGCCGGGACGGTTGCCTGCGGTCGAATCGTCCGGCGAGTCGCCCGGGTTCGGCCGCGCGAAGTCGGTGTTGTTCATCGTCGCCAACGGCGGGCCGAGTCAGCTCGAGACCTGGGATCCCAAACCGCTTGCTCCCGTGCAGATTCGCGGCGAATTCCAGCCCGTCGCGACCGCCGTGCCGGGGACGTGGATTTGCGAACATCTGCCGCGCATGGCGGCGCGGGCCGATCGATACACCATCGTCCGCAGCCTGTCGCATGAAGATCTGGATCATGGTTCGGCGCTCTATCTGACGCTGACGGGGCGCTACTTCCCCCGTCGGTCGTCGAATCCGCTCGCCAGTCCCACCGACTGGCCCACGCTGGGTGCGGTCCTCAAACGGTTGGGGCGAACGCCCGGGTCGTTCGAGACGGCGGTTCATCTGAATGGACCCGCGCAGATTCCCATCAATGTGGGAAACGGCCAGAACGCCGGCTTCCTGGGGACCGATTACGATCCGCTGGTCCTCGGCGACGTCACCGCCCAGCGCGATGTCATGCCCGGATTGATCGCGCTCCCCGAGGTCGCGCGCGAGCGCCGTTCCTTGCGCGACGATTTGTTGCGGGAACTCGAACGGGGGCCGAGTCGGCAGCGCGCGTCGACCCCGTGGCGCGACTACGACATCCTCGCCGGCCGCGCGCGGGAGCTGCTCGATCAACCTCACGTCCAACAGGCGTTCGATCTTGAACGGGAGCCGCACGCGCTGCGGGCACGCTACGGGCTCGATCGTTCCGGTCAGGCGTGCCTGCTCGCGCGGCGGCTGGTCGAGGCGGGAATCCCGTGGATCACGCTCTTCTGGAATCACACCGGCCGCGGGCAGGACCTCGCCCCCGACGTCACGACCGAATATGGCTGGGACACGCACAACGACATCTTCGCCGCCCTGAAGTCGCAACTGTTGCCGCGGTTCGATCAAAGCCTGGCGGCGCTGCTGGATGATCTGGGCGATCGCGGGTTGCTCGACCAGACGCTCGTCGTCGTCGCGGGGGAATTCGGTCGGGCCCCGCTGGTCGCGCTCGAGAAGAACTTCGCCGGGGAATCGCCGGGGCGTAAGCATTGGGGCTTCTGCTATTCGGCGATCATGGCGGGGGCGGGGGTCGTCCCCGGCCGCGTGATCGGCGCGTCGGACAGTCGCGGGGCCTACCCGACCACCGAGAAGTACGGTCCGTGGGACGTCGCCGCGACGATGGTCGCCGCCTTGGGCCTCGATCCCGCGACCCACTTCACCGACCGCATCGATCGACCCCTCGCGATCACCGAAGGCCGGGTCATCGAGGCGCTCTACGGGGGCTGATGAGGCGCAGCGCCCGTCAGACACGCCGCGTGTCGCCAGGGCCTTCGCTGATTTCATTTTGGGAGAGCAACTCGACCGGTCTAGTGTCGAGTGTCTAGAGTCTAGAGCAAGAAATGCGGTGAGAATCAGGGGTTTTCCCTGGCACTAGACTCTTGGCTCTCGTCACGAGACGCATCACAAACGACCCGGTTTCCTAAAAGCGAAGGCCCTGGCGTGTCGCGGCCCCGCGGGTGCGCCGCCGCGCGATCGGGTAGACTACCCTCTTTCCTGCGGCAGGTGGTGTTGGGGAGTCGGGTGGTTCATGGCGGTGATCAGTCTGCGGGGTGTGAATTTCAGCTTCGGCGGACAGCCGCTGATCGAGCAGGCCGAGCTCCAGATCGAGCGGGGCGAGCGAGTCTGCCTGGTGGGACGCAACGGGGCGGGCAAGTCGACCCTGATGCGGTTGATGCTGGGCGAACTGACTCCCGACACCGGCTCGGTCGATCTCGCCCCGGGAGCGCGCGTCGCCCGACAAGTGCAGCATGTGCCGACCGAGTTCGCCGGATCGATCTTCGAGGAGGTCGCGGCGGGGCTGGGTCCGCAGGGGGCCGCCGTCGCCGCGCATTATCGCCTGCAGCATCGCGCGGAGACGTTGTCGGCTTCGGAGCGTGACGCCTTGGAGGCGTTGGCCGGGACGCTCGATCCCGAACACGGCTGGTCGTGGGAGCATCAGGTTGAACAGACCTTGGATCGGATGCGGCTCGATCCGTGGCAACCGGTGTCGCGGTTGTCGTCGGGGATGAAACGCCGCGTCCTTTTGGCGCGGTCGATCGTCGATGATCCCGACATTCTGTTGCTGGATGAACCGACGAACCATCTCGATCTCGAGACGATCCGCTGGCTGGAGGAGTTCCTGCAGCGGTATCAGGGGACGCTGGTCTTTGTGACGCACGATCGGATGTTTCTCGAACGGCTGGCGACGCGGATCGTGGAACTTGAACGGGGGCGGCTGTTCGATTGGACCTGCGATTACCGCACGTTTCTCGAACGGAAAGAGGCCGCGCTCGCCGACGAGGAACGCCAGCAGGCGCTGTTCGACAAGAAACTGGCGGAGGAGGAAGTCTGGATTCGCCGCGGCGTGAAGGCCCGGCGGGTCCGCAACGAGGGGCGGGTCCGGGCGCTCGAACAAATGCGCAAAGAGCGCCGGGCGCGGCGGGAGCGAGTCGGGAAAGTTCAGGTCGAGCTTCATCGC
>CAYRVS010000118.1:0-8645 GCA_964427725.1 uncultured Planctomycetaceae bacterium
TCAGTTCGAGGCCGCCCGGCCCCGACTGTTCGGGGCGATGCTGGACCTACTGGTGAAAACCCTGAAAGTCCTCGACACCACGCCGCCAGCCACAAAGTTCCGCATGGCAGACTTCGCTCGGTTCGGAAGGGCTGTCGCAGTCGCTCTGGGAAAGAAACCCGAAGACTTCGACGATGCCTACCAGATGAATATCCATCAGCAGAACTTTGAGGTTCTGGAAGATGCCCCGATGGGCCGGGTGCTGGAAAGTTTTGCTACGCAGCGAGCGGCAACCAAGCCGTGGCAAGGGACTGCTGAAAACCTGCTCGCGGAACTCCGGCAAGTGGCTCATGTAACAGGTGACACCGACGGGAAGAATGACCTGCCCAAGTCCGCACGATGGCTCAGCGGTCGGCTGGGAGAACTCGCACCGGCGATGGCAACCCGGCAAGTCTTTATCCGCAAGCTGCCTCGGACCAATGCGGCCAGACTTTGGGAGGTCTCAACGTCGGTCAAGCCAGATCCGAACTCCCCGGTCCCTGGGATGAAGCCATCTGCCGGTACGTCTGCCGCAAGGTCATGGCCGCGTCAACGCCCCACGAAGAAGGCCCCCGATGAACCAATCCCGGCCCCATTGGAGCTACAGTGCGATCAGCCAGTACCTCCGCTGTCCGCTCCAGTACTACTTCCAGCGGATTCTTGGCATTCCCAGCCGAACTACCAGCAGCGGTTTGGCTCTGGGTTCCGCCGTGCATGCCGGTCTGGCCGAGTACCACCGGCGATTGATGGAGCGGCAGGAAACCAGTCCTGATGCCGTGACGAAAGCTTTTCGCGACGACTGGCAGGAGCGGGAAACCTACGAAACGATCCAGTTCCGCGACGGTGACTCGCGGGACGACTGCATCGCTCAAGGCGTTCATCTGCTGGAACTCTATCTGAAGGAACCGCCGCCCGAGCAAATCGTCGCGGTGGAGCACCGATTCATGGCTCCGCTCTGCAACAGCCGGGGGGAGTATATCGAGACTCCGCTGGTCGCCATCACCGACCTGATTACGGGAGCCGAAGACGGATTACGGGTGCAGGAGTTCAAGACCAGCGGTCGGGCCTATTCTGAATCCGATGTCACGTCGTCGCTGCAACCGACCTGCTACGTCCACGCGGTACGGGAATGTCTGGGGCAGGAGTCATCCGTCGAATACACCGTCCTGGTGAAGACCAAGACGCCAAAGGTCCAGCGGCTCCAGACCAGCCGATATGCCGAGGACTGCGGACGGCTGGGCGACCTGGTGCAGTCGATCCAGCGGGCAGTCGATCTGGGCATTTTCTATCCCGTCGAATGCCCGATGAACTGCTCGACCTGTTCCCCCACTGGTGATCAGCCGCGTCATGCGGCACGCTTCGTGGGAAACGACGCAACGGCACTACGCTCCAGGGAACGTGCAGAGCGACGCGGCAGTGCTGACCGGCATCCTGAGAAAGTCCAATGGAACGGAAGCGACGACGGACGGCTCCGACCGTCCAAACGGCCCAAAATCAGCCCCCTGACGAAAAATGTACCTGGGTACATTTTGGGGGTACATCGTCGTAAGTGATTACGCCCGGAGGGATTCGAACCCCCGACCGGCGGATTAGAAATCCGCTGCTCTATCCAGCTGAGCTACGGGCGCGCGTGGGTTTGGCGATGTCCTTGAGTAGCCGCTTGGGGCGCGGCTGTCCAGACATTCGCGGGAGAAAAACGTTCGCCATCCCGTCAGTTGACCGAGACTTGATTGGGGCGGTGATTCGACTCAGGCGGCTCCGTCACCGCGGGTCATCGGGGAACTTCGGCGGGTTGGCGTAGAACTCGCTGAGGTCGAGGCCCCCTTGTTGCTCCCCTTCCAGCAGTTGCAGGCGTTTCTCGAGGCGTTGCAGCCGTTGTTCCAAGTGCGGGGGGAGTTTCGCGGGGCCTTGATTCGGGCTGACGCGCGGCACGGCGGGGTAGTTGAGTTGGCGTTGTAGCGCCGAAAACAGGTACAGGGGATCCTTGCCGCGGTTTGCTTTGGCGATGCGGCCTTCCTGGCGGCCGAATAGGATCGGCGTCGTTGGTTGGTAATCGGGTTTGCGGCGGCGTTTTTCCTCGACATACCACTCGCTGCGATAGTAGATCAGGTCGCAGAGCTCCTGTTCGCCGAGTCGTTGGCGGGTCTTGCGGACGAAGTCGCGCCAAGTGTCGTCATAGAACGGGTCGCCGGCGATCGCCTCGAAACCTTTGTCGTAACCGAGTCGGTTCCGGGCGATGCATTCAAATTGGTAGATGAACAGACCCGGCGCGGTCGGCTGCTCGCTCCGATAGCGGGCTTCCCGCTCGAGGACCTGCAGCGCGATCCGCTGATCGAATTTCGATTTGTCCTCTTCGGCCTGTTGCATGACATAGGCCTGAAACGGGGTGAAGTAATGGTGCAGCAAGGCCATGCCGGTGCTGACGCGGCCGGTGTGGAGCAGTTCGCCGCGGAGGACATCCAAGGCCAGCGGGAGTTTCGTGGTCGACAGAATCTCCTGACGAATGTCGTCCAAGACCTCTTGCGAGGGTTGGCTGTCGTTCAGCCGGTCGGTGAAGACGCGGAAGAAGTATGCCTGCTCGATGTATTCTTCGCGATCGAGGACCGGCATCAGGGACTCGCGGCAGAGGGATCATGAGGGGACTGTCGGCATCATACCGGATAACGAGCGGCGTCCATCGTCGGGTCGGACTTCAAGTCGGACAGTCGCCAGACATACCACGAAGCGATCGTCGCGTACGGCCGCCAAGACTCGGCGAGGGCGATCGCGGTTCGCTTGTCGGGCGGTTCGGGGAGTTCATAGAGCTCGCGCATCGCCGAGCGCAGGCCCAAGTCGTCATGCGGGAAGACGTCGAGCCTCCCCAGGCTGAACATCAGGAACATCTGCGCGGTCCAACGACCGATGCCCCGGACCGCCGTGAGGTGTTCGATGACGGTTTCATCGGGATGTCGATGGAGCATTTCGAGGTCGAGCTGGCCGGTCTCGACATGGGTGATGAGGTCGCGGAGGTAGCCGACTTTTTGGCCCGAGAGGCCGACGGTCCGCAGTTCCGCGTCACTGAGTGGCGCCAGTCCTTGGGGCGTCAATCCCCCGCCTTTCGTGGCCGCTTCGAGCTTGAGCCGGATGGCGCGGGCCGCCTTGGTCGAGATCTGCTGCGACAGAATCGAGCGGACCAGCAGCGCGAAGCGATCGTGTTCCAGCTTCAAGGTGAACGGGCCGACCCGTTCGATCAACCGGGCGAGGCGGGGGTCTTGTCGTGACAGATGATCGAGCGCGGCGGCGATGGTCGCGCGACGGCGGGTGCGAAACGAAGCGGGGGCGGGAATGCGCGGCATGCCGGATCACGATCATGTCACGGGGAGATAACACGTCTCCATGGTGACCAGTGTCAAAGAGACTGTCACGTCAGGCCGCCCGAGGACCACGGCCTTCGCTGGTTTCGAAATCGAGAGAACCCACAGGGTCTAGTGCCGAAAGTCTAGTATCTAGAGCTTGAGAGAAACCCATCAATTTAAGGGTTTTATGCACTAGACTCTCGGCTCTCGGCACTCGACCAATCGCAAAAAACCATCCAAAGTCAACAAAACGAAGGCCCTGCCCGAGACTCGCAGATAGACTGCCCCGCGTCCGGTGGCGCATGGCATGGGCCTCCCGGGGCCGCACAACCCGACGGATCTGCCACCGCGGTGGTGATGGGCGATCCGTACCGCGAAAATTCACAATCCGGACGTCGGTTTCAGGCGATACGATGACGAGTCGCAGGAGTTTTCCAGTCCCCCGTACGTGAGGTCGATTTCGCCATGCCCGCTGGTTGGTTTCGCATGGATTCGCTGAAAGGCTGGGTTTGCCTGATTGGTCTGGTCGGTTGGCTGGGGTGGTCCGATCATTCGGTCGCGGCGGGCTATGTCGTCGCGATCGGGGGCGGCGCGGAAGAGGACGCCCCAGGGTCTTGGTCGCAGAAGGCGTATGGGGCGATCGTCGCGGCAGGGAATGGCGGATCGGTCGTCATTCTCTCCGATCTTGTCGAGTCGGAATTCCTGCCGCGCTACTTCGAGCGATTGGGGGCCAGTCAGGCGGAAAACGTCCGCATCAACACCCGGGCCGTGGCCGATTCGGCGGCGATCGCGCAGAAGATTCGGAATGCGTCGATCGTCTTTCTGCGCGGCGGGGATCAGTCGGACTATGTCAGCTTATGGGACGACACCGCGACCGAAGCGGCCATTCAAGAAGTCTACGAGGGGGGCGGCGTGGTGGCGGGGACCAGTGCCGGGGCGGCGGTTCTAGGGGAGCTGATTTACACCGCCGAGAACGGTTCGGTCTTTCCCGAAGAGGCGATTCGCAATCCGTATGACCCGCGGATCACCTTCACGACCGGCTTCCTGGAACTGCTGCCGGGAGTCTTGTTCGAGCCCCATTTCACGCAGCGCGGCCGGATCGGTCGGTTGGTGGCGTTTCTGGGACGCGACCTCACCGAACAACCCGCGCGGAACCTGCTCGCGATCGGCGTCGATGATCAGACCGCCTGTTTCGTCGATCCCAATGGGCGCGCCACGGTGATCGGTCAGGGTGCCGTCACGATGTTACGACGAACGACATCGACGCAGTTGCGGATTCAGAACGCCCGTCCGCCGGTCTTGACCAATCTGGCCTTCGACTCGTTGACCGAAGGGTTCGGTTTTGATGTGGTGACGCGGACCGTGACGGCGGTCCCCGCGAACGCGGTCGTCGTGGGACCGGCCCCGGCTCCGGCAGCCTGCCGCTCGACGACGTTGGATGGTGGCCGATCGAGCACGGCGACCGTCGGGAGCGTCAGTCTGGGGAATGTGACGACGAATCCCGACGCGCTCTATCAGGGCCGCTTGACCATCGGCCCAGGGAGTGGTCGGCTTGGTCAGGGCTTGGTCGTCCCGCTCGCGTACGGTGACGTTGACTTGATCGAGAACCGGGTCGGCGGGTGGCAGTGGGGGTTGGCGAAGAATCCTCATTTTGTCGGCGTTCTGATGGATCTCGGCAGCCGCGCCAGCTTGAGCAGCAACGGCCGCTTGACGTTTCAGACCACGCGCTCCGCCGAGCCCGCGACGTTGATTCTGGATACGCGCGGAATCACGCACCTCGCCTTCTCAACCTATCTGACCGGTTCCGACAGTGTCGGACCGCGGCAATCGGTGGCGCTCGTCCAAGCGCGGCTGCAAGTGTTGGCGTCCGGGTGGCGTTACAATGTTCGGACGCGGCAGTTGGAATAACGGTACCGAACCATGCGCTCGCCGGAGACCCAGTGCCGATCGGCGATGTTCGTGGTGATGCTGGGGCTTGCCTGGTGCGTGATGACGGTCACGCATGAGGCGGGGCATCTGGTGGGGGGCTGGCTGTCCGGCGCGACCTTGCAAACGGCTGACCTGCGACCGTGGGCCCTGCCCTACAGCCTGCACGAACCCGATCCCCATCCGCTGGTCACCTTGTGGGCCGGGCCGTTGTTGGGGGTGCTGCTGCCGGGATTAATCGGGTGGTTGTGGCGGCATCCCGTGGCAAGGTTCCTCGCCGATTTCTGCTGTTTGGCGAACGGGCTGTACCTGGCGGTGGCGTGGCTGACGAGGGATCACCATCTGGACACGGCGCGTCTCCTACGCGCGGGAACTTCGCCCGTCTGGTTGCTCCTGTTTTGCGGGAGCACCATCGGCTTCGGGTATCTCGGGTTTCGGCGTGACTGCATCGGCTGGTTTCGCCCCAAGCCGGCAGGGTCACCCGTCATCCCGGCTGTGACGCCGGTTCAGGGATCGGCCGACCGTCCGTCGCCATCATGACCTGATGAGAAAGTTGACCGCTGCGTGGCACTCGATCGGCATCGTGAGCAACGCGGCTGGCCCTTACCCGATTCCCGCAAAAAACACCTAAACAATTGCCTAATCGGGACTTCTTGCTTTTCGGAAGAATCGTGACGTCGGCCGACTTGGCATTGACCGAATTCGTCCCCCGGCTATGCTCTCCCCCGATAAGTCTCCTTCAGGACGAGGGAGACATGCGGCGTCTGGCAGGAAGGATCCCACATGCGACGCTGGCTCGTCTCGAGTTTCATCGCGAGTTATCTCAGCTTTCTCGGCTACGGCATCGTCAGCCAGGCGCTCGGCTTTCAGGTCTTCGTCCATCCGGTGATGTACTTCGCCGTCTGGGACATGTTCTGCGGCTGGCAAGCCTACGAGACCCGGATTCATGTCGTCGCGGAAGGGGAAAGCGGCCGGCTGTATCAGCTCTCGCCCCCGCCGTGGAGCGATTTCGCCCCGTTCGGCGACTTGAGCCGCGCGCATTACGACGCCTTCGGCCATTCGTTCCGCCGGATCGGGATGAACACGCTCGAGAACACCGAGCATGAGCCGATTCGACGGTTCTTCGCCGTCGAAGAGTGCTGGCAGAAGAAGTACAACCTGCCCGACGAGATTTGGGCCACGCGGTTCGACGAACCCAAGGATCCCTACAGCTATTTCTGGCTGCGGGCCAGCTTCACGCCAGATGGGAACGCGCAATACGCCGCCACCCATTTCACACAGCACGCCTATGGTCAGATGGTCAGCGACAATCCGCGGTTGCTCGCCGATTCGCGCCGCGGGCGGCCGTTCTTCTCGGTCAATCCGAATCTCCGCGAGCCGCTCGAGACGCCGCTAGTCCCGCTGCCCTGGGGGACGCGCCCCACGCCCGGGGCTCCCTACGGGAACTGAGCGGCTGGAACGGGTCCCATCGCCTCACGTCTCTCCGCCTCGCGGTCTGTTCGAGGAGTCTCTCATGCGAACCTTTCTGGCGAATGTTCGTCGCAGCCTGAGCGAGTTCTTCTTCGTGGAAGAGACCCCGTACGGCATGGCCTGCATACGGATCATGCTGCCGCTGGTGATGTTTTCGATGGTCCTGCCGCGGTGGCCCTACACGCGGGAACTGTACTCGTCGGATGGCGCGACGGCCCCCCTCGCGGTGGGATATGGCTACTTCAGCCTGCTTCCGGAATTCTCGGGCGAGGTTGCGGTCGCGCTCCATTCGATGCTGGTCCTTGCCTTGTGCTGCGTCCTGGTCGGGTACAAGACGCGGTGGGCGCTCGTCCTCAGTCTGGTGATCTATCCCTACCTGTCACTGCTCGACGCCATCAGCACGATGACCAAATACACGGTCATCACCACCCATTTGCTGCTCTTGCTGTCGTGCTCGAACTGCGGGGCGATCTGGTCGGTCGACGCCTGGCTGCGCGGCGGAAACGACCCCCTCGACATGCCGAAGTTCGCCGCGTGGCCCCGGCGGCTCGCGCAGCTCTTGATCGGGATCGTCTACTTCGGCGCGGCGATCACCAAGATGAACACGCCGACCTTCCTGAGCGGCGATCAGATGCAGTTGTGGATGCTGACCCACATCAATTTCCGCCATCCGATCGGCGAATGGCTGTCGCTCTATCCGGTCTTGCTGAAGGCGATGGCATATGTGGTGCTGGTCTGGGAAGTGACGTTCGTGTTCCTCGTCTGGCGCGGGATGTGGCGGCCGTGGGTCCTCGCGATTGGTGTCGTCTTCCACTTCATGACCACGGTCACGCTGGGACTCTTCATCTTCCCGATGACATGCTACTCGGCCTACATGGCCTTCATCGACGAGCACGACATCCCCTTGCTCAAACGCTGGCTCGCCACGCCCCTCGCCTATGCTCACCAGGCGTTTGCCGCACTTCAACATGGGGTGGAACGGCTCTTCGGCCATCCTGGGCGGTGGGGCTATGCCGCCCACGCCGTCTTCCCCGCGCTGTTGCTCGCAACCGCCGGTGGTGGGGTTGGGCTGGAATACTGGATGGATCCGTATGGCGTGCGGCGTCCGGAAGGCCGGCATCAACTGCAACCGCTCGATCCCGAGTTCGCGCGGCGGCTCCTTGCTCCGACGCCCAAGATTCGCGATCAGGACAAGTTCTTCGCCATCGACACCGGGTCGTTCCTGGTGGGGGACTTGCTGGGGGATCGCCGCAAGGTCTTCCGGCAAGGGGAGACGCTGATCGCCCAATGCCATCTCGTCCCGCCGCATGAGGATATGTGGATCGAGTGCAAGTTCCTGGACGGCGACAATCGGCTGGTTGATCGGATCGGCAACATCGCGACCCGCGACGCCTTCCGGCTGAACTTCCCCTACAACATCACCGACGCCACGCCCCCCGGCGACTACACGCTGGTCTTCGAGACCGCCGGCCGCGAAGTCCTGCGGAAGCGAGTGACGATCGTCGACAACAATCCGCAGGCGAACGCGAACTGACCCCAAGAGCCGCCGCGTGTCGCGACGGACAACCGTAGATCGCGCCGTCCATGATCGAAACGCATCCGCCGCGATACGCGGCGGCTCTGAAAGGCGTTAATCGCGGACGATCCGCCGGCTTTTCATCTCCGATCGGGGCAGCGTTCCTGGCGCGACCGCCGTCACCACCGCCTGGAAATTCCAGCGGTCCTTGATCCGTCGGCCGAGTTGTTCGACCACTTGCGCGATGGTCGTTTCCGGGAGATCGGCGCGTGGTTCGACATCGAGCCGTAACTCACTCATCGCCCGATGCTCCGTGACGTGGATGCGGAACTCGACGAGCTCGGGGAACCGCGCCAGCTGGCGCAGGTGCTGGCGGTCGG
>CAYRVS010000118.1:8655-16570 GCA_964427725.1 uncultured Planctomycetaceae bacterium
TTGTTCCCGCGGATGATCAGCATGTCGTCGACACGACCGAGGATCCCGCCGTCGAGTCGCAACAGCGAGCGCCCCGCCGGATCGGTGTCGGTCGCGGCCCGCACCAGGTCCCCCGTGCGATAGCGGCAGACCGGGCTGTCGACGCGGAAGAGCGTCGTGATGACCAGTTCGCCCAGTTCGCCGGGCGGCACCGGTTCGTCGGTATCGACCGCCAGGATTTCCGCCAGACATTCCGTTTCCAGGATCGTCAATTGGCCGCATGTCGCCTCGGCGGCGATCCCTAACGGGCCGACCTCGGTCATCCCCCAATGATCGACGACATCGGCCCCCCACGCGGTCGCGATCCGGTCGCGCGTCGCGGGAATGTTGCCCCCCGGTTCCCCGGCGACCAGGATCGTCCGCACCCCGAGTTCGTGCAGGGGAACACCATGCGACTCGGCGACATCGATCAACCGCAGCGCATAGGTCGGCGTGCAGGCGAGCAGATTCAGGCCCAAGTCGCGGATCAGTTTCAACCGGGCATCACTGCTCATCCCGCCGCCGGCGACCGCGAATCGCCCCGTCGCCAACAGTCCTTCAAACCCGGCCCAGAAGCCGAGGAAGGGACCGAACGAGAAGGGAAAGATCGCCCGGTGATCGACCGCCAGCGGCATCAGCCGGTAGATCTGCTGCCAGCATTCGAGCATCCCCGCCCAGTTACGAGGTGTATCGAGCCAGCGCAGCGGATCCCCCGTCGTTGTCCCCGACGTCTGATGGAGCCGGGTATACGCCGCCAAGGGCTGCGTGAGATTGGTCCCGAACGGAGAGTGTCGTCGTTGATCCTCAACAAGCTCCCCCTTGCGAAGCGTGGGAAGCCGACGCCAGTCCTCCAATGTCTCTAGCCGCTCGGGGGGGCATCCCGCGGCGATCAGTCGCGGTCCCCAAAAAGGATTCGATGCGACCAACTCGTCCGCGAGAGTCCGCAAGCGGGTCAGTTGCCGAGCCGCCAGTTCCGCGCGCGACAAATTCTCGGGGAGCGTCATATCTGCGTCGCCGTCGAGCACTCCACGAGTTGTGACCAACCTGACCGACAGCTGTTGGTCAGTGTCCCGGCGCGGCGGATGGCGCTCCTTCGCCCGTCGGTTTCGGTTTGGGAGCGGCGTGCGGTGTATTCGACGCCACGACCACGATGCAGATCGCCATCCCGACGATCCCCGCCCACAATTTTGGGTTGAAGCCCGCCTTGGTTTGAATGGTCGCGGTGATCGCCGAGACCGACACCGCGGTCCCGAAGACGATGGGCATCACGATGTCGGCCCGCGGTTTCATCCCCTGGAATGAGAACATCGCCAACGTCAACGTGAGCGCGCCAAACGCGCCGAGCGACCCGGCGATGAAGCCCCAGGTCGCGCCATCTTTCGTGAAGCCGAGATCGGTGTTGGTGTAGCGGATCCCGCCGAAGCCCCCGATCACCGCCCAAACCAGATAGGCGAGGCCGATCATCAGGTAAGGCTTGAACGGGTTGTTTCCCTCGGCGGCACGGGCCACGCCGAGCGCCGGGCCGTAGGTTCCCCAGAAGAGCCCCGTCAGCAGGGCGAAAATGATCGGCCACTTCATCGAACCCGACTCCTCATCCACGAAACCGGAACGCTGAATCGTATGATAGCGGCGGCGAACAGAGGCCGCACTCGACCGAACGGATTCCCTCGACGACGCCAACGCGCCAAGATGAGGGGACGACAGCCACTTATTAAACGACAAGCCCCTCGTACGACAGCTACGAGGGGCTCAAGTTGCGTCCATGGGCGACGCCGACTCTCAGTCTGATGACCGAGTGGCGCACAAAGAGTTTCCGGAAGCGTCGATTCAGTTCGCCTCGGCGGCGACGGCTTCGACCGGCTCGACGTTGATCCGCCGGCCTTCCTGATCGAAGAAGACGTGGCCTTCCTTGAGGGCGTAGATCGTGTAGTCGCGGCCCAGACCGACGTTGCGGCCGGGGTGCCATTTCGTGCCGTTCTGCCGGATCAGAATGTTGCCGGCCAACACGTGCTCGCCGCCGAACTTCTTGACCCCCAACCGTTTCGCGACCGAATCGCGACCGTTGCGGCTGGAGCCCTGACCTTTCTTATGAGCCATGACGAACCTCGAAGCGTGTGCGGCGTGAAACTTCATCGACAACGTCGCGCGGCAGACTCTCTACCTAGGGAGTTTCCGCCTACCGCGCTCGCGCATGTGTGCGAATGACGAGCCCGGGAGTATCGTCCAAACCGCCACGCAGTTCAAGAGATCGGCGTTTTTCTCGATCGATCCACGCCCCTGCCCTGCCCTGCCCTGCAACCCCACGGTAGCGGATCGTATTCGCGCAACCGACATCCATCAAACAGGTTGCAGTGACTCCGATCGATGGTGTCCGAGCAGGACCACAGGCCGGTGTTCTCGCGATTGTCAGCTGCTCTGGAGTCGAGTCGACTGAATCGACTACACCGATTATGCCGATGGTATCGACAGGGAGTGCCCCGGCGGTGCTCTTCGAGCGCTCCCGTTGTCCATATTCGTCTGGCAACTAGACGTAACCCTCGATCGATCAGGAGCTTCCGTCATGACCGAGTCCCCCGAGTCGCGGCCGACACGGCGTCGCACCACGTGGGCCGGAGCCTTGATCACATCGGGTTGGTTATGGGGCCTCGCCCTCACCTACGCGTTTTATCTGGGGCTCCCACATCTCCCCGGCGACCAAACCCAGTGGCAACGCTACTTCACCGCCCACTGGATCGAGTACGCCACCACGGGGCTCTTCTTCATCGGCATGGCGACTCTGGTGATCAAGCTGACGGGGGTTCCTACTGAACGGCAGGCCCTCACCATCGGCCTGTTGGAAGGGCTTGATCTCGCGGGCGGAACCTCGGCGACCGTCACGGCCGACCGCATCGCGGCCCATCTCAAGCTGGTCGCACGACGGCAAGAACATTCCTGGCTGGTTCGGCGGATTCAGGATGTCTGTGATTACGTGCGTGGCCGCCGCGCGACGGATGGACTCGAAGCTCAGCTCAGCTACCTCGCCGATTCCGCCGCGACCCGCATGCATGACAGTTACGCGCTCATCCGAACGATCACCTGGGCGATCCCGATCCTGGGGTTCTTGGGGACCGTCATCGGGATCACGATGTCGATCGCGAACATCACCCCCGATCAACTCGAGTCGTCGCTGGGGGATGTCACCGCGGGGCTCGCCGTGGCGTTCGACACGACGGCGTTGTCGCTCGCTTTGTCGATGGTCCTGGTCTTCACGACATTCGTCGTCGAACGGCAGGAGCAGCAGATTCTCGACGCCATCGAAGACTTCTCGATGCAGTCGCTGGTGCCGTTGTTCCCGTCGCAGGGGGCCGCGCCGGTCGCCCAGCCGCTGATCGATGCCGAGCGGGCCGCCGCCGAGCAGTTGCTCGCGAAAACCGAGGCGCTGGTCAACTGGCAGATGTCGGCGTGGCAGGAATCGCTCGAACAAGTGCGGCAGCGCTGGTCGACGACGCTGGAGCAGCAGCAGACCGCGCTCGATCGCGCGCTGCAATCGGGACTGACGACCGCCCTCGCCGATCACGCCGAACAACTCGAAACGACGCGCAACGATTTCATCGCCGCGTTCGGTCTCGCCACGCAGGCGATTCGCGACCAACTGACGGTGACGCAGCAACTGCTGCATGAGCAGCACGTGGCCAATTTGAGGGAGACGCAAGCCACGTGGCGTGACGCCCAGACCTCGCTGCGGGAAGAGGCCGCGCAACAGCAGGCGTCTTGGCGGGAATGGAGCACGACTTGGAGCGGCGAAGTCCACGGCTGGCAGGAACAACTGCGTGACGCGACCGCCGCAATTCATGGTCAGCTCGCCGAACTGCGACAGCAAGGCGGGACGCTGTTACGGATCGTCGAGCAGGAAGAGCAGTTGGTGCGGCTGGAGGACAAGTTGAACCAGAACCTGGAAACGGTCCGGATGGTCGACACGCTGGATGAAACGCTGGTGAGCCTGAACGCGGCGGTGAATTTGTTGTCGGCTAAGACCCGCGCGAAAGCCGCCTGATTCCCGCGTGTTATCACGGATGAACGCCTCCGGACGACGGAGACCCTGACGCATGGCTCGACGAGCCCGCGAAACGCAGTCGGTGCAACTCTTCCCGTTTCTCGCGGTCCTGGTCTGCGTGATGGGGTCGTTGATCTTTTTGCTGCTTGTATCGGCGAAGAAGCTCCGCGCGGCGGCGGTCGCCAAGGCCGTGGCCGCCGCGCAGGTGGTCGAGGACGAACCACTCGCCCCGGATTTCGGCGATGAAGCGCCCCCGGTGGTGTGGGTCGAACCGGAGGAACCCGTCGTCGCGGCGGCCCCGCCTGGGGGCGAGCCGCCACAGTCGGCGGCTCCGCGGATCGATCGCGCCGCGATCGAGGCGGAACGTGCCGCGTTGCACGCAACTTGGGCCGCGCGGGTGGCGGAACTGGCCTCGACCGTGGATGCCCGGCAACAAGGGCTCAATCGGGAGCGGTTGTTGGCGCTCGCGGCGCAACGCCAGATCGATGAGCTGCAACAACAACTGTTGCAGCAGGAATTGGAATTGTCGCGGCTGATGGGGCAGGTCTCGGCCGACGCGGACCGCGTCCCCGCGTCGGCGGCGGAACGGGCCAAACTCGAAGCCGAGATCGCCAAACTCCGCGCGCGGCTCAAGGAATTGCAATCGCGGCAACAGGAGTCGGCGAGTCGGTTTTCGATCGTGGCCTTCGAGGGCAAGTCGGGGACGACGCGGAAACCGATCCTCATCGAATGCACGGCGACGGGGCTGCGGTTTCTGCCCGAAGACGTCGTGTTGACGCCCGCGGACATCGAAGGGGCGACTCCGCGAGCCAATCCGCTGCTCGCCGGGACGATGGCGCTCATGGCGTATTGGAGCCAGGCCCCCGCGGCGCAGCGCGAACCCCCGTATGTCTTGCTGGTGGTGCGCCCGGATGGGACGTTCGCGTACTACATCGCGATGAAGCTGCTGTCGTCGCTGAAGCAGCCGTTCGGCTATGAGTTGGTGACCGACGACGTCGAACTCGCCCTGCCTCCGGTCGACCCGCAAGCCCGCGAGCTGCTCACGGAAGCGATCCGGCGATCGCAGGAACAACGGGTCCAGATGCAACAGGCGGGCCGCGGGGGATTTGGCGGACCAGGGCCGGGAGGAACATCGGGAGGGCGCTTCACCGACGGAAGCGCGGGCGGGGGGTTGGGTAACTCAGTCAGTCCGACGGGAGTTGGCTCCGGACAGCCGGGGGCGAAACCTGTGGGAACGGGAACCGCCAACGGCTCGTCCGGACGGCGATTCGATCTTGCCGAACTGGAGGGGGGGCCGCAGGTCGGTGAGCGGAGCTGGCAAAACATTGAGCGGTTCGGCGGTCAGGAGCATCGTCAGAAACGCCAAGGGTCGGCCGGTGCTACTGGCGTTGGAACAACGACGACGGGGTCGCCGGATCCTCGGTCGGGAGAAGTTCGGACGAGCGCCACACGACCGTCCGAGGGAGCAACTCCCAACGCGGGGCAACCACCCCGTCGGCTCGATGAGGCGTCAACCGAAGGGGAGGCGACCGAGAACTTGACGGCGGGAGAGCCGCCTCCCGAGGGGGACGCCGCCGACACGAATCCTCAAGGGACTGCGGGACCGAGTCGTGCGGGAATGGGTCGCCCCTCATCGACCGCGGCGCGAACGAACGCCTCGGCACAAGCCGCGGGGGGAACCAGCGGCGAATTGCCGGACGGTGACGCCGAACCCGCCCCCTTTCCCTCATTCGGCCCGGCCCAAGTCCGCCGCGTGCGGCAGCAGGAGGCC
Organism: uncultured Planctomycetaceae bacterium; assembly: GCA_964427725.1. Classification (GTDB taxonomy): domain Bacteria; phylum Planctomycetota; class Planctomycetia; order Planctomycetales; family Planctomycetaceae; genus DSVQ01. The sequence goes on from CAYRVS010000118.1 coordinate 14,478, forward strand.
GCGCTTCCGTACGAGCAACTGCAGCGTCGCAAATGGGGACCCCATGAACCGGGAGCCTCGATCGGCGTCGAAAAGCCGGTCGTGATTCGGATCGCCGGCGATCACTTCCTTGTCGAATCGAGTGCGCCGATCCCGATTCCCGAAGGGGCCGATCGCGTCGAGATTTTCGACCGACTGCTGACGACGATCGATCAGCAGGCCCAAGGTTGGGGGCAACCGGGGGTCGGATTCTTCTGGGTGCCGAAGCTGAAATTCGTGATCAGCCCGGGCGGGAATTCGGTCTATGAACGAATCGCCCCCTTGGTGGCGAAATCGGGGTTGTCGAACCGCGTCGAGTACACGTTGAATCAGGCGCAACCGGCCATGTTGGAGACGCAACCATGAGCCGTCGCCCCCGCGCCGAGCAGCAGTTCGGCTCGGACTCGTTCCTTGACATCGTCTGCAACGTCGTCGGAATCCTGATCATCCTGATGGTGGTGACCGGCCTACGGGCGAGCCGCGCGCCGGTGCTGCTGCCGACGATGGCGGTGGCTACAGTCGCCGTCGCCGGTCCGGTCGCCGAGCCCGACAGTCTGCCGATCCTCCCCGTCTTCGGGGACGAGCCCGAACCGGAACCGATTGTAGTCGCCGCCCCCCCTCCCGAACCGGAGCCGGAACCCGAGCCGATCGTGCCGCCGCCGGAACTGATCGCCGAGGCGCGGCGGTTACGGCAACAGATGTTGGAACTGGATCAGTCGACCGCAGCGGCGGACCGCCGATCGGCGGAGCTGGAGCGTCGCTCAAGCGAGTTGCAAGCCAAGCTCGACGCGCTGAGCAGGCAGCAGACGGCCCAGCAGGAGTTGTTGCTCAACGCGAAACAGCGCCGGGCCGCGAGCGACCAGGAACTGGCCCAGCTCCGCCAAGTCCTCGCACGGCTGACCAGCAGTGTGGAAACCGAACAGGCGAAGGCCCCGGCGAGCCAGCAACTCGAACACCGGATCACGCCGATCGGTCGGACGGTGCATGGCCAGGAGTATCACTTTCGCTTGCTCGAGAATCGCGTCGCGGTCGTTCCGCTACAACGGCTGATCGATCGCCTGCAGGCGCAGGTCGAACGCCATAAGGACTGGATCGCCAAGTCACGGCAGCAATTGGGGCAAGTCGGCCCGGTCGACGGATTCACGTTGCATTATGCGGTTGAACGGGAGACGGCCTCGCTCGCCGACGAGCTGCGGATGGGGCCGGGTGTCTTCCGGATCTCGGTGACGGAATGGCGGCTGGAGGCCGATCGCCAGTTGGAGACCGAATCGGTCACGGAGGCGCTCGAACCGGGCTCGCGATTCCTGTCGGCCCTCGCCAACGCCGAGGAAGGGGCCGCGATGACCTTCTGGGTCTACCCCGACAGCTTCGCGGCGTACGGCGAACTGAAAGCGTACTGTCAGCGACAAAACTTCCTGACGGCGGGTCGCCCATTGCCGAAGGGGATTCCCATCGCGGGGAGCCCGACGGGGTCGAAGTCGAGCGGGCAGTGAGGGTTGAGGGTTGAGGGTTGAGGGTCAGGAAAGGCGGGCGGTGGCCGCATCGATGGTCTGCCGCTGTCGATATTGTCGGCCTGCTCAGATAATCTGCCCTTGGACTCTCAACGCTCGTCCCTCAACTCTCAACCACCACTCAAGGTTCGTGAATGTTCTTTGTGCGACCGCAACGCATTGGCGTAGTGGCGGGCCGGTTGCAGCCCTGCCCGGCGAGTCCGAATTGCGTCTGCTCGACCGATCCGTCCGAAGGGCATGCGATCGACCCCTTCACGTTCGCGGGGCCCTGGGAGGCGGCGAAGGAACGACTGAAGGGCTTGCTGCTGAAGTCGCCGCGCACGCGGATCGTGGTCGATGACGGGATGTATCTCCGCGCGGAATGCACGTCGCTGATTTGCCGCTATGTTGATGATCTCGAGTTCCTTGCCGATCCCGCGACGGGCGTGATTCACGTCCGCTCGGCGTCGCGGGTCGGGTATTCCGACCTGGGCGTCAACCGCCAACGGGTCGAACGGCTGCGGAGCATGTGGGAGCGGATGAGCTGATTGTCCGAAGGTCGAAATCCGAAGCCCATCCTGAATC
>CAYRVS010000119.1:0-13678 GCA_964427725.1 uncultured Planctomycetaceae bacterium
CTGTTGAATTGGCTGCCGACCTCGGTGCGGATCTCGAGCCGATCGCTCCACGCCGGGAAGGGATCCTCCAGCGGTTGGGCGATCAGCGGAGCGAGGTCCGAGCCGTCGAAGGTCCGCAATTCGTAGTTGACCGGCAGAACCGTATCGCGACCCGGGAGTTGCGCGAGGGCGGTTTCGGCATCGATCGCGTAGTCGCTGTCGGGAGCAAGCTCGAGGACATGCTGGAACGCGAGTTCCGCATCGCCGTATTGGTCGAGTTGTTGGGCGGCGGTTCCCAACCCGAAGTAGGCGGCGACGTTGAGTCGATCGAGTTGGATCGCCCGGCGAAACGCATCGAGGGCTTCCTTCGGCGCACCTCGTTCGAGGGCCAGTTGTCCCAACATCCGCCATGCGGAGGCATCTTGAGGCGAAGCGGCCAACCGCTGATGGATCATCGCTTCCCAAGACGCGGTTTCATCAGCCGAACGACCCGATTCCGGGTCGGCCGAGAGGGGGACGACCTGCTCGTCATGGATCAGGTCGGAGCCTTGGCCCCATAGGGATGGGGTCGACAAGGCGAGCGTCAACAGCGACGCCACGAGACATCGTGGTAGAGGGTTCGGCATCGGCGGAACATCATCCGTGGTGAGTCTGGCCCGCGGGCTTCGGCGGCGCGCCAGAGCCGCCGCACATCAGCCGGTTCCGGGAATCCCGCGACGGAGACAGGCTGACTGAAGTGCGGAGGGTTTTATGGCCGATGGTACCGGTAGGTCGATACGGTTTACGCAATCGTCAGACTCGCGACGCGCAGCCTTTGCCGATGGAGACGGATGCGTCTTGCGAATCGGCAACTTTCGACGGCTTGCGGATTCTGCCGATGGGCGTCGTCAATCGACCGTCGCACGGTGGGGACCGGCTTGAGAATCTCGAGTTCCTCTCCCCGGCCGCCGCGAAACGAAGGATGATTTCCCCACCGCGCTCGGACGCGCGGAATTTCCCGGCGGGCCAAGGAGTGGTTCATGCGACGCATCAGTCTGGCGGCTTCTCTGGCGGTTCTGTTGAGTGGTTCGGCGTGGTCCGATGAGACCGCCGCCCCCGAAGTCGACGTGGTTCCCGAAGTTCCCGTGGTCGCGCAGGACGACGTGATCGCGGCGACAAGCGACGTGGGCCTCGACGTCCCGGTCGATTCAGGTGATGTCACGATTCAAACCTTCGGCGGCGGCATCGCCGACTCCGGCGTGGCGGATGACAGCTTGATCCAGCGCGACGGTTCCGGCGAGCCCGTCGTCGATGGCGCGACGGTCGACAACCTCGACGTGCTGGCGTACAGCGCGGGTCTTGGTGAACCCGCGCCGAATCAGCGGAATCTCGAACTCGAAACCGCCGGGATCCCTGTCTTAGGGAATCTGTTCGGCGGCAACCAACTCGCCGGCGAGCATCGCGATCAACTTCGCGTGCAACGGGGAATGACCGCCGAAGCCCCCGCGAAGCGCGGGTTGCTGAGCCTGTTCCGTCGCGGTACCAAGGCCGAACCGACGATCCGGACGGTCTCGCAAACCGACAAGACACGCGCGCAAACGCAGGCCAAGATCGACCGGCTGCGTGACGAAGCGCTCAAGACCCGCGATGCCAAGAAGCTCGCTGAAGCCGATCGGCTGGAGCAAAGCCTCGCCCCGACGACGGGGCAACCCGGCGTGGTGCGCGCCGTCCGCAAATAATCTCGACCCATGAGCAGGGGGACGTCAGTCCCCCTGGTGCTGACATTACGACGTGATTGCATCACCGAGGGGACTGACGTCCCCTCGCTCTTTTTTGTGTGATCACTCGACCGCGAGAAACCGCCGGATCGCGTTTTCGGTGATGCGTTGGATGTGCTCGTCGACGGGCAGGCTCGCGACCCAGTTGATCGATCCGACCGAGCAAACCGCCCCGCCAGAGGGTGTCTCGAACGTCACGAGTTCCGCGCCGCCGTCATCCGGATTCAAACCCTTGGCGGCGAGCCGGGTGCCGGGTGGCGAACTTGGCGAGCGCTTGTCGGTTTCGTGACCCGACGCGCCACCGGGGCAACGCTTGTGGAGCGACGCCTTCCCGAAGAGGTCGCCCGCCTTGAGGCCGGTTCCCTCGAAGAGCCAGTGGTCAGGATCCAGTACGCGGTACGGGGCCCCGGTCATGATCCCGGTCGGCGTGAAGACGACTCCCAGGAGGCTTGCTTCCGACTCGTGCCGCAGGGCGAGGCGACTTTCCCCCCCGACGCCGGCGACATCGAGCCCCGTAATCTGTTCATTGCGGACGACCATCCGCGAACCGTCGATTTCGACTTCGCAATTGAGGCCGTTGCCCCCGAGGTAAATCAGCCGGCCCCCTTCTTCGAAAACCCAGCGTTTGACGCGGTCGTACATGCCGCGAGTCCAATACTCGGGATGGACCGCCGAAATCAGGACGCGGTACTGACTCAGATCGAGCGTGCCGTCGGCGAGCTGCGTTTCGGCGTAGTAGTCATACGGGAACCGCGATTGTTCGAGCCAGCCGAGGAGTCGCCATTCCGCCGGCGCGAGATGGCACGCTTGTCGGCCTTCGATCGGATCGGTGAGCCGCTCGGCGAAATCGATGTGGTTGAACGGTTCGGGACGGTCGAACGACAGCGGGGCATACGCGGGGCAGTTCCACGTCATGAACTCGGTCCCGGCGTACCGTTTGAGATCGGTCCGCGAGTTGACCGTCGGCGTGGGGGGCAATTCATCCGCATGGATGTAGTTGCTGCGGCCGCCGAAGCTGTTGTAGGCGTTCCAGGTGATGTTGCTGGCAAGGACCGCCAGTTTGGCCCGCGGCTTGGAAGGGGCGACGATCCAGGGGAACGAAAACTTCAGACCGGAGTTGGAGCGGGCGCGAAAGTAATAGAGCCCGCTTTGGTCCGGGGCCGTGACGCGCTGGTTGTGGACCGCGCTGCCGTAACCGACCTTGTTGAACGCGACGCCGGTCTGGGTGTAGTCGCCGTCGGGAGTCACTTGCATGGTCGCGCGGGGGCCATGCTCGTCGAACCAGCCGATCTCGCGAACCCGTTCGGGGACGGCCCCATAGCGCCAGAGTTCAAGGTGATACTGCTCGATGGCGTGGACCCGGAACTCGGCCGGTTCCCCTCCGCGGACCCACTTCGGCCAGACATAGCCGGTCAGCCCATCGCTTAAGAGCCGGAACTGATGGGGGCTCGTTTGCGGCAACGAGAGGCGACTTCGCTTCGCGCCGAAGCCGAGATGTTGCAACGTCACGGTGTAGTCACCGTCGGGCAGGTCGAGATAGACCGCCCCCGTCGCCCGCGAACGGGCCTCCCACGACGCGCCTGCGGCGTTCACGAACTCGAGCGTCACCCCCGCCAGCGCGACGTACCGTTCATCGCTGACATACCCAATCAGCCCCATGGCAATCTTGTCCTTCTGACCTGGCACATACTCGGGTGGCGCGAATCCCATGAGCATGCATTGATGCATCGTCATCGCAGCGTAACAATCAGGCTCCGCAGGGGCGAGTCGAAGCCGATGGCGATGAGCCGTGTCGACCTGCCCCTCTCCGTCGCGCGCCGGAGTCCGCCCGTTCCCACGATGAGGGGTGCCCCCCGGTGCTCGATCCCGAGACGACGTCGGTTCGTCCGACCCATGTCCGCTACACGGTTCTTGGTTTTCTGTGCGCGCTGGCGGGGGTCCTCTATCTCGACCGCATCTGCATCGCTTCCGCGATCGATTCGATCGAGAAGGATCTGGGGCTGACCCATACGCAATCGAGCTACGTCTTGATGGCGTTCACGCTGTCATACGGATTGTTCGAGTTGCCGACCGGCCGCTGGGGCGACGTGATCGGCCCGCGGCGCGTCCTGACGCGGATTTCGCTGTGGTGGTCGGCGTTCACGGCGCTCACCGGCGGGTGTTATCACCTGGGTACGCTATTGGTGGTGCGGTTCCTGTTCGGCGCGGGGGAAGCGGGGGCGTTTCCCAACGCCGCGCGGGTCTTGTCCCGCTGGTTCCCGGAGCACGAACGCGGTCGGGCCCAGGGAATTCTGCTGGCTTGTTCGCAATTCGGTGGAGCGCTCGCGCCGTTTCTCGCGGCGTATCTGATCGGGCTGATCGGTTGGCGCTGGACGTTCGTGGTCTTCGGCGCGGTCGGAGCGGTCTGGGCGGCGGCGTTTTATCGCTGGTTTCGCGATGAGCCCGCCCAGCATCCCGCGGTCTCGCCGGAGGAGGTCGAGCTGATTGGCCGCGGCTCGGCGAAGTCGATGGAACACGGCCCGATCCCCTGGGGCCTGGTCGTGCGGAACCCCAGCATCTGGTTTCTGGGGACGATCATGGCCGCCGCGTCATTCAACAGCTATATCTACTTTTCGTGGTTCCCCAAGTATTTGAAGGAAGCCCGGGCGATCGATCCGCAGACGGCGGGGCTGATGGCGTCGATGGTGCTCGCCTTTGCGGGAGTGGGGACGTTCGCGGGGGGGGTGATTCTCGATCGGTGGGTCCTGGGGGGCGGGGTTCGGCGACGACGGATTTATGGCGGACTGTCGTTCGTCTTGGCGGCGGGGGCGCTCGGGCTGGCGCTGCTGGCGGAGCATCCCTGGCTCGCCGCCGTGTTGACCGCGTGTTCATGTTTCTGCACGCAGTCGACGCAGTCGTTGTGGTGGTCGTCGGCGATCGGCATCAGCGGGCGGCACGTCGGGGCGCTGTTCGGGTTAATGAATTCGCTCGGGGTGTTCGGGGGGATGTCGTCACAATATCTGACGGGGGCGCTCGCCGATCATTTCGGCAAACAAGGACTGTCGGGCCGCGCGCAGTGGGATCCCATTTTCCAGATCGACTTGGGGGTCTTGCTGTTCGCGGGACTGTTGTGGGGCCTGTTCGTCATGCGCGAGGTCGAACCGGCGGTGACCACGGAATCGACGATGACGTGATCGATGAGCGGGGGGACGTCAGTCCCCCCGGTGATTTTCCCATCGCCGATCGCGTCACCGGGGGGACTGACGTTCCCCCGCTCCTAAGGGTTCTCATCGGGGCCGAGTGTAAACCGACAGACCGCCCCCCCTTCGGGTCGGGCTTCGAGCACCAACGTGCCGCCATGCTTTTCCGCGACGCGGGCGGCGGTCGCCAACCCGATGCCATGCCCCTCGAACTCCCCCTCGGGATGCAGCCGCTGAAAAGGCTCGATCGCCTTGTGGGCATACCGCGCGTCGAACCCGATCCCGTTGTCCCGCAGACAGAACCAGCGTCCCTGGGGCGACTCTTCGGCGACGAACTCGATCACCGCCGGAGACTTCGGCCGCGTGTACTTCCAGGCGTTGTCGGCGAGATTCTCCAGCAACACCCGCAACAGCGCGCGATCCCCGATCGCGACCAATCCAGGGGTGATGCGACACTCGACGATACGATCCGGCTCGGCCTCGCGACGAGTCGTCATGATCTGTCCCAACAACTCGCTGAGATCGACCGTCTCGCGGTAGATTTCCTGTCGCGCCACCCGGGCCAGCCGCAAGAGGGCGTCGATCAACTCGGCCATACGTTCTGCCGCCCCTTGAATCCGCGTGAGATGATCACGGCACGCGAGCGACAGTTCCGGACCGGCGTCTTCGGCGAGGGCCTGACTGAAACCGTGGATCGCGCGGAGCGGGGTCCGCAGGTCGTGGGCGACGGAATACGAAAACGATTCCAGATCGCGCAGCGCCATCTGCAACGCGGCGGTCCGCTCCCGGCCCATCGCCTCAAGTTCTTCGTTCAGGCCGCGCAGCTCCGCGTCGATGCGATTCCGCTCGGTGACATCGAGCACCAGACACGCCAATCCGAACGTGGTGCCATCGGGTGCGACAAGGGGCGTGTTGAACCACTCGCAATCGATGAGCCGCCCGTCCTTCGTGAGATTTTGATTGGTATTGCGATAGCCGCCGTCGCGATCGATCAGATGATCGACGACCGCCTGAATTTCGGGGCGGATCGACTCGGGGACGATGAAATCGAACCGCTGCGACTTCGCTTCGGCGATGCTCCAGCCGAAGATCCGTTCCGCGGCGGGATTCCAGCCGACGATCATTCCCCGGCGATCGATCTCGAGCGCGCCGACGGGAGTGCCGTTGATGTGCGCCTCAAGCCGCTCACGGCTGAGTCGCAGTTCGGTGTTGACCTCCATCAGATTGGTTTGCCGTTGCCGCACGATCTCGGCGAGTCGATTCAAGGTCAGCGACAACCGGCCGATTTCGTCGGGCCCCCCCACCAGCGGGAGTTGCAGTCGCTCGCCGCCGACCAGCAACCGGGCTTCCTGCTCCAACGTCTGCAACGGTCGTGCGATGAACCGTCCCACGCCGATCGCCGCCAAGGTCGCCACCAGTCCCACGATCAGGAACGTGCCCCAGAAGGGTGGGTCGGCGTAACTCGTCGGCGGCGGGATCAGGTTCGCGGGGCGGAGTTCGGCGATCAGCCACCGCGGTCGTTCGGGGCCTTGCAGCACGGCGCTGTAGACCTCCCAGGTCTGATCGGCGACGGTCACGACCGTGGTGTCGCGACATAGCCGTTCGGCGGCTTCAAAGGTGGCGGGAAGTTGTTCGAGGTAGCGCTCCGCGACATCGTGGCAGGGGTCGTCGGCGGTGTTGTCGGGATCGAGGAGCGAAGGAGCCGCGAGCAACCGCCACGCCCCGTCGGCGCGCTGCTCGGCGATGAGAAGTTGTCCGGGAACTTGCGACTGAACCCGCTCCAGAAACCGCGACAACGACCGCAGCTCGAGATCGATATCCCAGACCAACGACAACTTCCCCGCGGCGTCATAGATCGGTGTGACGTAACTCACGCCGGGGAGTTCCCCCTCTTCGTTCCCGCCCCAGAAGAGGTAGCTGTCGGTCCAGACGTCGCGACCGGCCTGAACGGCGGCCTGATAAAAGGGACGCGTCGGCAGGTCGTAGGTGCGACGCGGATCGCCATCGTTCGTCCATGGGATCCGTTCGACCAACTCCAACCGATCGGCGAGCGGGCGGTAGTCGCGGATTTCCGGGCCCGTCTCGGGATCCTTCACGTACATCCGGATCTGCAGTCCCTCCCCCGCGTGCCGCCGAACCATCGCGTATTCGCCGGTCGCCGGGAGGCCGACGCCCAGAAACGACAGCTCGGCATGGGGCTCGACGGTGGCCCACAACTGCTGAAAGACGCGGGGAAACTCGGCCGAGGTCAACCGCCCCTCCGGAGCCAGCCGACCATAAAGCTGCCGATGTTCGGTCGCCGTCCGCACCAGCTCATCCAACCGATCGGCGACGCGCTGCAACGTTTGCCGCGACAAGGCGTCGTTGATGACGGCGAGGCTTTGACGATGGATGCGGAACGACAGCGCGGCGAACAACATCAGGCTCAGCAGGACCACCCCCAACAGCGTCAGGATCAGGAGGGTCCGAAAGCTGAGTCGCCGGGGCATGTCGTCGCCGTCTGGTTCGAGGAACGGTCAGGTCGCGGGGCCGCGGACCCGATCCCTCCGCGCGGCGTCAGTCAACATACACGAACTCGTTCGAGTTCAGCAGCATCTGGCAGAGGTTGGTCAGAACCTGCTTGGATGCATGCGACCCCGAGGGGATCCCCCGGTCCTCCAGCTCAAGGAGGGCGAGTTGATCGGCGGCGAACCGCAGCGCGACGGTGAACTCGGTCTCGGTGGGGGGGCGACAGAGAATCAGTCGCCACGCCTGCTCCATTTGCGCGGGCAGCGTCGCGGGATCGGACTGCGGCCCGCGGAATTGCCGCTGACTGTCGTAGACAACCGCTGTGCCATCCGGCCGGCGGAAGTTCAGTAGCGCGGTCCACGTGAAGGAGTCGGACGTTTCATGAGCCTGGCAGTCGGTGACGAAATCGAGTTGTTCCCCGGCGAGGACCGTGACATCGGCCAAAGGGGTGTCGACTTCGCCATGCTTGGCGGTCCAGGTGCCAAGCAAGCCGCGCGTCGACGAAATGACCCGGCCGCGGACGCCGTCGCCGTTCTCGCTGCCGTGCCCCAGTCGCCCCGTCACTTGGACAATCCCATCCCCGGGAGCGGTCCAGCGACGCACGGTGGCGTAACTTGGGTTGCCGGGGTGGCCTCCCTGAGCGCTCAGAAAGACGTACCCATAGGCGGCATCCGGGAGTTGCTGCCCGGCTTGCCAACGACCGTCCACGAACTGCCCCAGGGGTTGATATTCGATGACCCGCTGCGTGGCCTCATCGAACCGGCCCGAGCCATAAGTCCACGCCGGAATGGGAGCCTTCGGCCAGCGAAGCTCCGGTCGGGCGGGCATGCTCGCGGCGGGCGCGGCCAAAATCCGATCGGCGATCCGACCGGCTTGTTCCAGCGTAAACTCGCCGTTGAGCAGCATCAGCGACTGCGTTGCCACCGTCGAGACGGGCCGCGCTTCGCAGTTGATCTCCATCACGGGGGCGTCGAAGGTTTGCAGCATCGCCACGGGCTGGGAGCGTCGGACACGGAGATACAGACTGCGGCGGGTTTGCTGGCCATCGACGATCACCTGTCCCGTTTCGTCTTCCTTGATGGCGACGGGGGGCCCGAAGAGTTGCCGATCGAGCGTCCCCGAAACCGCCAGCATCCGATCGCGGAGGATTTCGGCGTCGAGCCGTTGAAGAGACTTGCGGCTGTAGTACCGATTTTCGGGATCGAGCGTGGTCTGCTCGGGAGCTTGAGTCGACGCTTGCCGCCAAGCCGTCGAGGTGAGGATCAGGCGGTGCAGTTGCTTGAGGCTCCAACCGTTCCGCACGAACTCCGCCGCGAGCCAATCGAGGAGCTCGGGATGCGACGGCGTCGTCCCCAGCTTGCCGAATTCGCCGGGGGTCGCGACGAGCCCCTTGCCGAAATGATGCAACCATATCCGATTGACGATGACGCGCGGCGTGAGGGGATTACTCGGCCCCACGAGCCATTCTGCGAACGCGAGTCGCCGTCCGCTGGTCTCGCGCTGCGGATCGTCCAGAGGAAAGACCGGCCGCTGCCCTTCGGGGGCCAGGACCGATAACGCCGCCGGCGCGATCTCCTGGAGTGGCTGGTTGTGATCACCCCGATGAAAGAGCCGCGTCGCGGGATACGGCCCGGCCGGTTCGGTCAGGGCGCGGACATATTCATGAGCCGGTTTCCTGGCGCGAATTTCCGCGATCTTCTTGGTCCGTTCCTCGAGGTCTTTCGCCGCGTCGGGAAGATACTGATACAAAACTCCGGGGGTGATCTTCACGCTGGGGTGTTGGTCCAGCAGCGCGGTCTGCTCCGGCGTGCGGTCCTTCTCCGGCTTCTCGGCTGCTTCCCGCAACTGCGCCCGCAGCGGCTCCTCGAACTTTTCGAGCTCCTTGTCGAGGGCCTGCCGCATGTAAATTTGTCGTTGGTCTTCGACCTTCCGTTCCTCTCCCGCCGCCTCCTGCTCGATGGCGTCAGCCAGTTGATGGTCGGCCGCCGTGTAGAGTGAGACCAGCCGTTCGTTGGGAACCCGCCACGCCTGCCAATCCAAAGCCGGCTCGAAGACCGCCCGGACGGCGAAGTAGTCGGTGTGCGAGAGGGGGTCGTACCGATGATCGTGACATTGCGCGCATTGCAGACTGGTCCCCAGCAGCGCGCTGCCGATGATCTTGAGCGTGTCGGCCAGCACTTTGTTACGGGCTTCGGGAGAGTTGTCGCCGCTGCCGGTCCCGTCGGCGGCCATCCGCAGAAACCCTGTCGCGGTCAGGAGTTCGATTTGCTCCGGCGTCCATTCCCCTTGTTTGGGCCCCGCGAGCTCATCCCCCGCCAACTGCTCGACCAAGAAACGATCAAACGGTTTGTCGGCGTTCAAGGCGCGGATGACGTAGTCGCGATACTTGTGACCGAAGGGGCGTTCGATGTCGGTCAACGTCCCCCCTTCGGAATCGGCGTAGCCCGCGACGTCGAGCCAATGCCGCGCCCAGCGCTCGCCGTAATGGGGCGAGTCGAGCAGCGCGTTGACCAATTCTTCGTACCAGTAATCGCTCGTCGCGGTGAGCCACTTCGTCTGCTCCTCTTCCGAGGGAGGCAAGCCCACCAGATCGAAATAGACCCGGCGAATGAGTGTCACGCGGTCGGCGTCCGGCGCGAACTCGAGCCCTTCCGGCATCGCCGCGCGCAGCCAGACATCGATCCCCGTTCGTTCACGCCGTCCGGCATCCGGCATCGCGGGTGTCGCGGTCGACAACGGCTGATACGCCCAGAACGACCGCTCCTCTTCCGAGATCGGCACTCCGGGGCCCAGTGTTTCGGGTTCCGTGCGAACCGTCGGCGCGCCGGCGGCCACCCAGGCTTTCAACAATTCGAGTTTCTCGGCGGGAACGTGGCCCTCGCCGGGAGGCATCTCGCCCGCTTCGACCCGCTTGAGGAGCAGACTCGCGGCGGCGTCTCCCTTCACAATCGCCGGTCCCGACTCCCCTCCCCGCTCCAGGAAACGGACCAGCCGCAGATCGAGCCCCCCTTCGGGTTTCTCGGTCGCGCCGTGACAATCGAAGCAGAATTCGCGGAAAATCGGCCGGATGTCGGTCTCGAACCGCGGGGCCGCGGCGAGGGCCAGTTGGGACGTCCCGATCAGCAAAGTCGATAGTACGACGATCACGCGACTCATCGGCGGGAGGCCTCGGCAGGATGGCAGGCGGGGGGGCGAGCAGAGCTTACAGTCTATCAACTGACGCCGGGACGGATCAACGGCGATTGAAATGTTCGCCACGCAACGGTTCCCCAATCGCCCCGCAATCCGACATGATGACTCCCTGGCTGTCTTGATCACCCAGAAGCCGAGGGGTGACATCCCCTCGGCCCGACAAACCCAAGGCCCCCGATGCGCACCAAAATCCAAAACGCCACGTGCGTCCTCCCCACCGGCGAAGCGCGGGTCGATCTGCTGATCGAGAACGATCGGATTCTGGGCATCGACCCGCCGCGGACCGCCGCGTGTGACGAAGTCGTCGACGCGACGGGGCTCCATCTGCTGCCGGGAGTGGTTGATCATCACGTCCATTTCCGCGAGCCGGGATTGACCCACAAGGAGGATCTGCGAACCGCCACCCGGGCTTGCGCCAAAGGGGGCGTCACCAGTTTCCTGGAGATGCCGAACACCAAACCGACGACCACCACGGTCGAGCGTTTGTCGGAGAAGCTCGCGCTCGCCGCCGAGAAATGTCTGGTGAACTACGGCTTCTACATCGGGGCGACACCCCACAACGTCGAGGAGCTGAAGCAGGCAAAGCGCACCCCGGGGATCAAGATCTTCATCGGCTCGAGCACGGGGGATCTGCTGGTGGACGATCAGGCGGCTCTCGAGCGGATTTTCGCCGAGACGACGCTCCCCATCTGTGCTCACTGCGAGGATGAAACCACCGTCCGCGAAAACGCTGAACGTCTGGGAGAGGGGAATGATTACGCCGACCATTCCCGGATTCGCGACGAACGGGCGGCGGTGATCGCGACGAAACGGGCCCTCGATCTGGCCTATCGCCATCAACATCGATTCCACAACCTCCACATGTCGACGGCGGCGGAGACCGAGTTGTTGCGCGATCCGCGCGGGTTGATCACCGCCGAGGTTTGTCCACACCATCTCTTCTTCAACGTCGAGGATTACGCGCGACTGAAGTCGCTGGTGCAGATGAATCCCTCGATCAAAACCGCGGCGGACAACGCGGGGCTGTGGCGCGCGCTCCTCGATGGGCGCATCCAGGCGATCGTGACCGACCATGCCCCCCACACGCTGGCGGAGAAGGATCAGCCCTACCCGAAGTCCCCCTCGGGTTTGCCGGCGGTTGAGAACTCGCTGGCGCTGATGCTGAACCAAGTTCATCTGGGGCGATGCACTGTGTCGCAGGTCGCGAGTTGGATGTGTGACGCCCCGGCGCGGGTGTGGGATCTCGTCGGAAAAGGACGGATCGCCGAGGGTTACGACGCCGACCTCGTGCTGGTCGACCTGCGCAAGTCGCAGACGATTCGGAACGAGGACCAGATCACCAAGGCGGGTTGGTCCCCTTGGGCGGGAGAGACGCTGACCGGTTGGCCCGTCCGCACGTGGGTCTTGGGGCGGACCGTCTATCAGGATGGGCGGATCGACGAAACGATTCGTGGTCGGGAGATCGAATTCGATCACAGTCGGGGCGGGTTTTGGGGCACGATGGGCTAACGAGCCGTCATCGTGCTGAGGCATGTCTCCGGAAGTTCTGTTGAATGCTCGGAGAAAAATTCAAACAAGCGCTTGACTCAGTCGATGGTCAGACTAGAATTGAATTAAACGTTCGTTTGACTCGGTTTTCCGGCCGCGACCATGCTCGACGACACGAAACAACGCTTGCTCGCCGCTGCAGGGCAAATCTTTGCTGACAAAGGCTTTGAGGCGGCAAGCGTCCGCGAAATCTGCCAGCACGCCGAGGCCAATCTCGCCGCCGTCCACTACCATTTCGGGGATAAGCGTCGGCTCTATGTCGAAGCGGTTCGCGTCGCCCAATGTGCGCAGGCCGACGAGATTCCGTTTCCAGACCTTCCGGCCGAGTTGCCGGCCGCGGATCGCTTGCGGGTCTTCATCGAGACGATGTTTCGCCGGATGCTCGACGCCGACCGGCCACGGTGGCACCTCCAGTTGATGCTGCGGGAGCTGTCACACCCGACCGAGGCGTGCGAGGCGATCGTCACCGAGTACATCCGCCCGATGGCCGACGTGCTGCGGAGCGTCCTCGTGGATCTCCTGCCCGCCGAGTTGTCGGAATTGGAGCGTTGGCAGGTCGGGTTCAGCATCGTCGGGCAGGTCCTCTTCTACTACGTCCATCAACCGATCATCCGGCTGCTGATCGGCCCTAACGCCCATCGCGCGCTGTCGGTGGAGCTCCTCGCGGACCATGTCACGCGGTTCTCGCTGGCGGCGCTCGGGTATCACGCCCCGGTCATCGCGGGGATGACGTCGTCGCACCTTGAGGGGAGCCGGTCATGAACTGGGTCGCCTGGAAGATGCTGACCGGGGATCGCGCGAAGTACTTCGGGACGGTCTTCGGCGTCGCGTTCGGCGTGCTGCTCATCGCGCAGCAGACGTCGATCTTCGTCAGCCTGATGCGACGGACGGCGGCGGCGGTCCTCAATGTCCGCGACGCCCAGTTATGGGTGTTCGACGAACACATGCAGAACACCGAGGAGATCAAGCCGCTGTCGGACAGCGAGTTGACGCGGATTCGCGGCGTCTCCGGCGTGAAGTGGGCGGTCCGGTTCTTCAAGTCGCAAACCCGCGCGCGCAATCTTGAAACGGGCAACTTCCGGCAGGTGATCCTCATCGGCCTCGATGACACGACGCTGGTCGGCGCGCCGGTGAAGGTCCTCGCAGGCTCGCTCGCCGATCTGCGGCGGCCCGACGCCTTCATGGTCGACAAGGCGGGTTATGAATATTTGTTCGGCATCGGGGAGCCGATCCGCTTGGGGCGGACCCTCGAGATGAACGATACGCGAGGGGTGTTGGTCGGGGTCGTCGAGGCGCATGCGCCGTTCGAGACCTTTCCGTTCGTCTATGCCCGCTATTCGCAAGCGATTCGGTTTGTGCCGCGCGAACGGAAGGTGCTGACGTTCGTGCTGGCCGACCCGGTCGATACCGAGACGGCGGAGGCGGTCGCCGCGCGGATTCAGGCGACGACCGGGCTGTCGGCGAAGACCCGTTCCGAGATGATCTGGTTTCAGGTCGGCTACTACCTGCGGAGCA
>CAYRVS010000119.1:13688-16090 GCA_964427725.1 uncultured Planctomycetaceae bacterium
AGCACCGGCATCCCGATCAATTTCGGAAGCACGATCGCGCTGGGGTTCATCGTCGGTACGGCGATTGCGGGGCAGACCTTTTATCTCTTCACGGTCGAGAACATCAAGCAGTTCGGGGCCCTTAAGGCGATGGGGGTGACGAACTGGGGGCTCACGGGGATGGTCCTGCTGCAAGCCACCATCGTGGGCCTGATTGGTTACGGATTGGGCATCGGCATGGCGGCCGCGTTCTTTGAGTCGACGAAAAACATGACCCACCTTGCGGGGTTTTACATGCCGTGGCAGGTCGCGGTCCTCGCGGCGGGGGCGGTGCTGTGCGTGATCGTGATCGCCAGCCTGGTCAGCCTCCGTAAGGTGTGGGTGCTCGAACCGGCGATCGTGTTTCGGTGATGGTTCGTGGAAGCCCAGGGAAAGCTTTCCCTGGGCTTCCAGTAATCAACAACAATATTCCCATGCTCACCACTCTCCCCGCACCGATGATCGATACGACCGCGGATTCCGCCGCCGGGGTCGTGTGTCGGGGCGTGATCAAGGAGTTCGGCGACGGCGACTCGAAGATTCGCGTGCTGCACGGCATCGATGTCGCGATTCCCACGAGCGAACTCTCGCTGCTGGTGGGCCCCAGCGGCTGCGGCAAAACGACGCTCATCTCGATCATCGCCGGGTTGTTGTACCCCACGCAGGGAGATGTCGAACTGTTCGGCACGCCACAGTCGCAACTCCGGGGGCGGAAATTGGTCCAGTTTCGGGCCCGGAACATCGGCTTCGTCTTTCAGCAATACAACCTGCTCCCCGCCTTGACGGCGGCGGAAAACGTCGCGGTGCCGCTGATGATTCAGGGGGTCGCCCGCGACGTGGCGGTCGAGCGGGCGCTCAAGGTGCTCGATTACGTCGATCTCGGGAAGCGTTCGCGGCAGAAGCCGTCGCAGCTTTCGGGCGGACAACAACAACGGGTCGCGATCGCCCGGGCGCTGGTGCATGAACCGCGCCTCTTGGTCTGCGACGAACCGACTGCCGCGCTCGATGCGAAGTCGGGTCAGACGGTGATGGAATTGATCCGCGAAGTCGCGGTACAGCCCGGTCGCGTGGTGATCGTGGTGACGCATGATCATCGCGTGTTCGACTACGGCGATCGCATCCTCGAAATGTCGGACGGCCGGCTCGATAACGTCCACTCCCAGAAGCCGAGGGGCGAGGTCCCCTCGGCCGATCACGCGGGAACCGACCCATGAATCGTTCGTTTTTATTGCCGCTGCTGGCCGCGGTCTCGTTTTCGTTCATGACGTGGCATTTGCTGCAGACGAATCGGGTGATGCCCGCGGCCGAACCCCCGGTGGAGCCGAGCCGCAGTCCCTACACCGGGACGATCGCGGGGGCGGGATTGATCGAGGCGCGGTCGGAGAACATCGAAGTCGCGGCGATCGTCCCCGGCACGGTGGCCGAAGTCGTGGTGAAGGTGGGGGACCTTGTCGAGGCGGGGACTCCGTTGTTCCGTCTCGATGATCGCCAGCGACGGGCGGAGCTGGTGGTGCAAACGGCGAAGCTCACGGAGATGCAGGGGCAGCTGCAGCGCATGCAGCAGTTGCCCCGTCCGGAAGATGTGCCTCCCAGCGAAGCGCGGGTCGCCAAGGCGCGGGCCGATGTGCAGGTGCGGAAGGATGATCTGGATCGGATCGAGCAACTTGTGGCACGTGGCGTGGCGACGTCGCAGGATAAGACGCAGGCCGAGCAGGCGTTTCTCGCCGCTCGGGCGCTGGAGGCCCAGGCGGTCGCCGAGCATGCAAAACTACTCGCGGGGGCGTGGGCGGAAGATCTGGCGGTGATGCGCGCGCAAGTGACGATGGCCGACCAGGTGGTCGCGCAGTCGCAGGTCGAACTCGAAAGGCTGGTGGTGACCGCGCCGATCGCCGGTCGGGTGCTGAAGGTCGATGTGCGGCCCGGCGAATTCGTCGGCACGCCCCCCGGCCAGCCGCTGATCATCCTGGGGGATACGACCGTCCTGCATGTGCGGGTCGATATCGACGAACAGGATCTCCCGCGGTTTCGCCCGGGGTTGCCGGGTCAGGGGTTCATCCGCGGCGATGCGGCGAATCCGCTGGCGATGACCTTTGTTCGCGTGGAACCGTTCGTGGAGCCAAAACGCTCGCTGACGAACGCCGGGACCGAACGGGTCGATACGCGCGTCTTGCAGGTGATTTACGCGCTCGAGCCGACGGAGCGGACGGTGTATGTCGGGCAGCAGATCGATGTCTTTTTGGATGCGGAGGGGCGGTGACGGGTATCGGCCCAAGGAAGACCTTCCCTGGGCATCCATGTGTCACACATCCAAATCGTCAACGAGCGTGGCGTCGCTCATGATCGCCTTGTAGCGTTCGCCGGCATCTTTCCCGAGCAACTGCGTG
>CAYRVS010000119.1:16100-16353 GCA_964427725.1 uncultured Planctomycetaceae bacterium
ATCGGCCTCGATCAGACTTTCGACGTCGACCCGCGAGAGGGTTCGCGACTTGGGATCGAGGGTCGTCTCCTTAAGCTGCGCGGCGGACATCTCCCCCAATCCTTTGAAGCGGAAGATTTCGGGCTTCCGATTCGTCGGCAGCGTGGCGAGGATCTCTTCCTTGTGCCGATCATCCTGCGCGTAGATGGTCTGCGTGCCGACCACGATGCGATAGAGGGGCGGCTGGGCGAGGTAGACCTTGCCGCCGGTGATC
>CAYRVS010000120.1:0-16322 GCA_964427725.1 uncultured Planctomycetaceae bacterium
GAACGCTCAATTCCGGAAACGCCCTGAACTGTGAAATTCAGGATTCTTCCGAAAGTCCGGAACACAAGGTTCCGGGCCACGGGGCACGCACACACCACTCTGCTCGACGTCGTCAGTCCGAAGCCGCTTGAGAGGACTTACGTCCGACTCGCGCGTCCCAGTCTCCGTCCCGACAACGCTGGATCGAACCAGCAACCGTTCCGTTCGAGCTCCGCTCCCGATCTCGATCCGGCGATCCATCACGCAGCATTAGAGACACCCTGGGAAAAACCGTCAAGCCGACCGGGGGGCCGGAGGACGTCCCCCCGGGAAAAGTGAGACGACCTCGTGACAAAAAACCCTTCTCGGGAACGATTTGCGCATATTTCTCAGATTCGACATTTCCTCCAGTCAACCCGTTCGACACAAACCCTATCCCCCGACGGGTTTCGCTTCTCGTCAATTTCTCCTATCGACGTTCCGATCCTAGAGCGAAGAGACGCGCCTGATCGTCGGGCGCGCGGCGTCCGCGATTCACCCCGGATTCGTTCCGCATGTCCGGCATCCGGTCCACCACCGGCCTGATCAGCGGCATCGATATCGGGGCCCTCGTCGATGCCCTCGTCGAAGCGGAACGGGCCCCCGCGCGGCGGCTCGAAACGCGACTGAAGAACACTCAGGCGACGCAGACCTCGCTGGGTCAGCTTCAAGCCCAGCTCATCACCCTGACGACCAACGCGCAGACCCTCGCGAACCGGCGGACGTTCAACACCCTCACCGTTCAGAATTCCGCCCCCGAGCAACTGACGGTCACCACCAAAAGTGCCTCGCTCCCCGGAACCTATCAGTTCCAGACGATCCGCACGTCGTCGTCTCAGCGGTCGCTCTCCCGCGGGTTCGCCAACGCGGAGAGTCAACAGGTCGGGACCGCCGGCCAACTCGTACTGACCCGCGAAGGGAGCCTCAACCGTTCGGCGAAACTCGAGCTCCTGAACAACGCCCAAGGGGTCCGCCGCGGCCAGATTCGCTTGACTGATCGTTCCGGGGCCACGGCGGATGTCGATCTGCGGAGCGCCGTAACCATCGGCGACGTCGTTAACTCGATCAATCAATCGGGGTTGGGGATTCGCGCGGAGAGCCTGGGGGGCCGGCTGGTCCTGAACGATACGACCGGGTCGACCACGTCCAATCTGATCGTCGCCGAGATCGGCGGGGGGAAAACGGCGGCCGATCTGGGGATTCTGCAGTCGGTCGCCGGGAACACGCTTACCGGCGGCGAGGTCTACCAGGTCACCAGCGACTTTACGTTCGGTCTGCTGAATGACGGGAACACGCTGAAGAACCTGTCGGGCCAGCCGGAGTTGGCGGTCAACCTGAAAGATGGAACCAGCTTCAACGTCGATCTTGATGGAGCCGCGACGGTCGGCGACGTGCTGAAGAAGTTCAACGACCATGCCTCGAACGGCGGGAAGCTGGTCGCCAGCCTCAGCAACAATCGGCTGGTCCTCACTGACACAACGTCGGGAGGGGGGACGTTTAGCGTCGCGAATCTGAACGGCGGGAACGCCAAGAGCGTCTTCGGGATCGAGAAGAACGCCGTCGGCGGGGTGATCACGGGGGATCGACTGACCGCCGGGGCCGATTCGGTGTTGCTGCGGAATCTGCGTGGCGGACGGGGGATCACGACGCGCGGCGAAGTGAGTCTGACCGATCGCACCGGAACGACGGCGACGATCGATCTCACAAACGCCGAATCGCTGGATGAAGTCTTGTCGGCGATCAACGGGGCGACGTCGTCGGGTTCGGTGAAGCTGCAATTGACGGCGCGGAAGAACGCCGCCGGGACTGGCATCGAAGTGGTTGACACGTCGGGATCGACCGCGAGTTCGCTGGTGATCGCCGACGTGGGGGGTGGTACGGTCGCCGCCGATTTGGGGATCGCGGTCAACGCGGCGACGACGTCGGTGGGATCGGGAGCGCTGCGGCTACGGACGGTGAATGAAGCGACCAGCCTGGCGAATTACAACCCGCGCGGCGGGCAAGTGGCGACGGGGTCTTTCCGGATCACCGACAGCGACGGCAACCAGGCGGTGGTGAACATCACCGCGAGCCAGCGGACCGTCGGCGACGTGATCGAGCGGATCAACGCGGCGACGGGGATTCAAGTCACCGCAAGGCTGAACGACACCGGCGACGGGATCGTGATCGTCGACGATGCGGCGGGGGCGGGGACGTTGACGGTCGCGGAGGCGGGAGGCCGTACCGCGGCCGATCTGCGGCTGTTGGGCACCGGGGTGATCGGCAACAGCGGCAGTCAAGAGGTGAGCGGCCGCCGCGCGCAGGTGGTCGAGGTCGCCGCGACCGACACGCTCGCCGGGGTGATGTCGAAGATCAATCTGGTGGGAGGGACGATCCGGGCGTCGGTGAGCAACACGGGGTCGTCGGTCAATGGGTTTCGATTGTCGGTCGCGTCGACGATCTCCGGCGCGGCGGGCGGGTTCACGATCGAGGAAGGGAATCTGGGACTGAACTTCGGTCTGCAGGAGCAGGCCCGCGACGCCGTCCTGCGCGTGGGGAGCGACGCGGCGACCGGGTTTTTGGTGTCGTCATCGAGCAACACCTTCACGAACGTCGTGAGCAATCTCGACGTGACGGTGAATCAAGTCGGAAGCACCGCCGCGAACGTGGTGGTGACGCAGGACCGTTCGACCGTCACCAAGGGGTTGCAGGACTTCGTGACGGCGTACAACAGCTACATCGACCTGTCGACCGCGCTGACGCAGTACGACACCGCGACGCAGCGGCGGGCGGCGCTGCAGGGGACGACCGCGCCCCTCGCGGTGCAGGATCGGCTGCGGTCGCTGGTGAACGCCGTCAGCGGCAGTCCGTCGAACACGGTGCGGTCGCTGGCGGACGTGGGGATCAAGCTGGCGGCGGGGGGGAAGCTGGCGTTCGATGCCGAGAAGCTGAACGCGGCGCTCGATGCGGCCCCCGATCAGGTGAGCGCGCTGTTCACCGACACGACGAACGGATTCGGGACGAAGCTCGAGAAGGCGATCGACGGCTTCACCGACGAGTTCAACGGGTCGCTCACCCTGCAGTTCAACTCGTTGCAATCGAACGTGGAAAGCCTGACCGCGCAGATTGAAGGGATCGACGCGCGGCTCGCCGTCCGCCGGCAACGGCTGGAATTGCAGTTCGCGAATCTGGAGGCGACGCTCAGCGGGTTGCAGTCGCAGTCGTCGTCTTTGTCGAACTTAGCGAACATTCTGTCGAATCTGAAGGCGAGCAACGGGAGCTGAGGTCAGGACGGCGAGAGGCTGAATCTTCCGGATCATGCGGATCGATAGGGTAAGCACCCACGTGATGCGGCATCCGCGCTTTGGCCAAGGCCTTCCCCCGTGAGCATCGTCTCGGAGTATCTCGAAACCCAAGTGTTGACGGCGTCGCCCCATCGGCTCCATCTGTTGGTGGTCGACGGCGCGTTGCGCTTCGCCCAACAGGGATTGATGGCGCTCGAGGAGCGGAACTGGGAAGCCTTTGAGCGGGCGTTGTCGCGCAGCCGCGACTGTGTGACCGAACTGCTGGGGGGCTTGCGGGACGACGCCGGGGTCGAGGTGGTCGATTCCCTGAAGGCGCTCTTTGCGTATGTCTTCCGTTGCCTGGCGTACGCCGACCCGCAGCGCGACGGCCAATTGATCCGCGACGCGATCCGCGTCCTTGAGCTGCATCGCGAGACTTGGCTGGAACTGGGCGACAAGCTGGCGGCGACGAACACCGGAGAGACCAGCGTTCCGTCACCGCACGCCTTTTCGTTCATGGCGTAGACGGCGCTCGAGCGGGTGGCAAGCCCCATGCGGGATGGGTGACCCGGTCGATCATTCGCTTGGGTGACCGTTGCGACCGGGCGATTGCGCGTGGTGAGACCTCCCGGAAGGGGTCCCCCGCCACAGCTTGCTCATCGTGGGCCGGAGGGACAACGTGCCTCCACGGAACTTCGGGGTCTGTCGCGTCATTCCCGTCCGCGCCGCCGAATTGGTCGGATCGCCACCGACCCTTCGGGGGTTGGTCGATCACGCCCCGCTGGCGGTCGCGCCGGCGAGGCGATGGACGGCGCGCCATTCGCGCTCCGTGACGGGCTGAATCGACAGCCGCATCCCGCGCTTCAGGACCAGCATGCCCCGCGTTTCGGAGTCGGCTTGAAGTTGGTCGCGGGTGACGGGGGCGGCGAACGCTTGGATCAGTCGGACATCGACCATGACCCAACGGGGCGTCTCGCGAGGACTTTTCTCGTCGTGGTATTTGCTCCGGGGATCGAACTGCGAGGGATCGGGATAGCCGCCGCGGACGACGCGCATGGTTCCGAAGATCCCCAAAGGGGCTTCGCGGCTGTGGTAGAAGAGGACCAGATCACCAACCTTGACGGAATCGCGGAGATAGTTCCGTGCCTGGTAATTGCGGACGCCATCCCACGGGGCGGTCTGGCGCGGAGCCCGGGCCAAGTCGGCGATGCCGAACGCGGAGGGTTCCGACTTGAACAGCCAGTAACCGGGCATGGTGGTCTCACCGACTGAGGCCGATGATCAACGCTCGGATGCCCCACCAGGGGAGGGGCATGGTTGGGCATCAGGCATGGAGACATCGCAGGAAAACCAACAGGCCGCCCGAATCGTGAACGACGGGCGGCCTGCGGTGGATGGTCTTTCGACCCGGTCAGACCGGAATCATTCCGGAGCCTTGCCTGGGAGCTTGCCGTCGGCGAGGAGGTCGCCAAAGGTCTTCCCTTCGACGCTGCTCTTCTCCTTCTCGGCCTTCTTCAGGGCTTCGACGATCTTCGCGGCTTCCTTGACATTCGCCATGCCGAGCGCCCCGCCGACCGCCTTGCCATAGTCGTTCTTGTTCTTCTTGCTCTCGCCGTAATGGCAGACGTTGCACTTCTTGTCTTCAGCGTCCTTCTTGAGTTTTTCGTAGGTGCCGGTGAATTCCTTGAGGTACGGCGGGCGGGCTTCCACCGAACCGCCGAGCCCCAGGATCACGCTCAACACCCCGCCGCACACGATGGCCGTCACGCACTTCCGCATCGAAACTCTTCTCCCCGAATTGAATGGACCCGGATCAGACGGTGCGCCCCATAGCACGATTGCAGTTCTTCCACGGACGCCGGTCACACACACCAGCCGCCGCGCCTTCTCACCAGACAAGCCATGGTTCCCAAGGAATCCAGGTCGCCCAGGACAAGGTGAACGATTCGGGCCCGAATCTCGGTCGATCCCATCGGCAAAACACCGTCGGCCGCGGGTATTAGACGGCCATCCATGGGGACTGTCAACTCCATCCCCAGCGGGTGACCGCACACAACTCCTTATCGGAAAAGACATATCGACCCAGATGCATTTCTGGATCGCCGTCCTTCCACGGGAGTTGAACCGCCGCTTCCAAGGTGGCATTGTGGGGACTTCCACTCGAGCCGCGTCCCATCCTCCAAAAAACCGCGGGAAACACGCCTCATGTTTCACCGTCTGCTCATCCTCACGCAATTGGCATACCTACCGGCCGTTTTCGGGCTCCACGCCGCCGCCGCCCCGCCGCCAACACCCCCGAATGTCTTGCTGATCCTCGGCGATGACCAAGCTTGGACCGATTTCGGCTTCATGGGTCACCCCGTCATCCGGACCCCCCATTTCGACAAACTCGCCGCCGAAAGTGCAAGCTTTACACGCGGGTATGTCCCCACCAGCCTGTGCCGACCCAGTCTGGCCACCCTGCTGACGGGGCGTTATCCCCATGAGCACAGGATTTGCGGAAATGATCCACTTCCCGGCCGCCCGCGGGACTCGCTGCTGCACCACGTTCGTCGGTGGGAAACGCTCCCCAAATGGCTCGCCACGCGGGGCTACCTTAGCTTCCAGACCGGAAAATGGTGGGAAGGGGCCCCGGCGGAAGGGGGCTTCACGCATGCGATGTCCCATGGCGACCCGACCCGCGGCGGTCGACACGGCGACCTCGGCCTCAAAATCAGCCGCGAAGGACACCAGCCGATCGTCGAGTTCCTCGATCACGCCGGCGACAAACCGTGGTTCCTTTGGCACGCCCCGTTCCTGCCCCACACCCCTCACAATCCACCGGAACGACTCTTCGCCAAGTACCGCCAACCCGATCGTCCCGAACGGGTCGCCCGCTACTACGCCATGTGCGAGTGGTTCGATGAAACCCTCGGCGACCTCATGAAGCTCCTCGATGACCGCGGCTTGCGCGAGAAGACGCTGGTCGTCTTCGCCACCGACAACGGCTGGATTCAAGACCCCGACGGCAATGGCTTCGCTCCCAAAAGCAAACGCTCGCCCTACGATGGCGGGCTGCGGACACCGATTCTCGTCCGTTGGCCGGGGCACATCACTCCCGGTCGGTTCGACACCCCCGTCAGCACGATCGACGTCGTCCCCACGATCCTCGCGGCGACGGGCGTCACGCCACGTGAACCACTCCCGGGTCTCGATCTCCGCGAAATCGCCGCCGGCGGCGGGGCCTGCGCTCGTGACAGCTTGTTCGGGGCGATCTTCGAGCACGACATCGCCGATCCCGACGACCCGGCCCGCAGCCTCATCTCGCGCTGGATCCTGTTCGGGGGTCGTTGGAAGCTGATTCAGCCGGTTGGCAATCAGCCGGCGGAGCTCTACGACGTCCTCGCCGATCCACATGAGACCCGCGATCTCGCGGCGGACGAGATGCCCCGTGTCGCGGAGCTGCGCCGCCGGCTTGATGCCTGGTGGCCGGGGCGATCGCTGTCCGTAAGTCCGTAGCCCGCCGATTGTCGAGTCCACGCAGGGGCTTGGCTTAAGCCACCTGCTTGTCGTCGGCCTGGATCGCCACTTCACGCGCCACGCCGTACGCGCGGATCCCATGCGTCGGATGGTCGTCGCACGCGGCCGGGGCGGGTGCCCCGGCCTATGTTGTGCTCGAGTGTGGTGCCCCGGCCTTCGCGTGTGTGCCCCGGTCTTCGCGTGTGTGCCCCGGTCTTCGCGTGTGTGCCACGGTCTTCGCCAGTGCGGTTCGTGATGTTGATCGCGTCGCCAAGACCACTGGCGGAGCCCGTAGCACACATGCCAAGTCAAGCGCAGACGGGCGTTCGGCCTCCACCACGACGGCGGGTTACTACGGTCGCAGCAGGAATTCGCGGATCGCGGGGATCAGGTCCTCCGCCGCGTCTTCGAGGACGTAGTGGCCGCAATCGTGGTAGCGGTGGAGCTCGGCGGTCGGGAAGCGCCGCAGCCATTCCTGCAGAAAGGGTTCGTTGAAGACGAAGTCCCGTTCGCCCCAGCCCAGCAGCAACGGCTTCGCGGCGAGCTTCGGCAGCTCGCGGTCGACCTGGGCGACGGTCTCCCAACTACGATCGCCCGGTTTCAGCGGGATGTCCTGCACGAACCGATGGACCGCCAGGCGATGCGCCCACGAGTCGTACGGGGCACAGTAAGCCCGCGCGACGTCCGGGGGCATCGGCCTTCGCGTCACGCACGATCGCACCGCGCCGCGGCTGAAGGCGTTGAACCCGCGCAGCAGGATCGCCCCCAACAGCGGTGTCCGCGCGAGCCGCAGTTGCCACGGAATCCGCGCGGTTGCGGGGAGCGGAAACGCCGCCGTATTGAGCATCACCAGTTTGGCGACCCGTTCGGGAAACCGCGTGGCGTACCCGCAGGCGATCATCCCCCCCCAGTCATGAGCCACCAGATGGATGTTCTCGCGGACCCCGAGTTGCTCAAGCCAAGCCGCGAGGTCCTCGATCCGCCGGGCGAGCGTGAACGGATACCGATCATCCCCCGGTTTGTCGGAGAGTCCGCAGCCGATGTGATCGAGGGCGAGACACCGAAACTGGTCGACAAGCGCGGGAATCAGGTTCCGCCAGTAATAGACCCAATTCGGGTTCCCATGCACCATCACCACCGGCGGCCCGGCCCCGGCATCGAGGTAATGGAGCCGCAGCGACTCGATTCGGCAGAAATATGATGTGGCGGGGAAACTTGGGGGATTCGTCGGCACGAGGAGCTACTACGTAAGTGGATGATTAAGCGGCTTCAATTGTTCGAGCCGCGTGATCCAGGCGTCAAAGTGCGGACACTTGGAGCGGATCAACGGCATGCCGATCAGTTCGGCCATCTGCGGGCCGACGAGAGTCTTTTCGCGCTCATACCGGGGAAACTCCTGGATGATGCGCTTCGATGGCGCCGTCTGAGGTCCGTCGTTCACGAGCTCCGGGGATGAATAATTATCGATCAACTGTTTGAGACGTTCGATTCCCGTTGCGGCATGATCATAAAACAGCGCGAATTGTCCGGGATCAACCAAGAGACAGGCCTCGTACTCGTGAAGTTGGATGTGAGGAATGAAGCGGGCGTCACCGATATCCGAGGCGAACGCTTGTTCCAATGCGCCCACCCTCCGTCCGGGATACGCTTGCAAACTTGATGCTTGTTCCATGCCGGGGAAGTCGGAGTAAAGCGCGTACAGGTCGATCATTGTCGTGAAGAAGACATCGCCGCCGCGTTCCTGCCGCAGAAATTTCAGGAGGTCGTTCTTCATCGGCAGATAATGCCTGCCGCCGCCGCGGTGAATGCGCCCCTTCTCCTTGTGGTTGGCTACGAGTACGGCATGTTGCAGATACACCCCGAACGTGGCGAGATGTGGGGCGATCACGGTACGAGCAAAGGCCTGTTCCGTCTGCCCCTCCGCGAACAGGTACAGGCGACACATCAGCAAGGGCCTCCGCCGAAGACATTCTTCTCCCAGACTTCCCCCAAGCTGTAATCATCCAGCCAAGCCTGCAATGCGACCGGATCAGGCCGCCGAAATTTGGATTCGGATTGATCGCGTTCGACCACGAGGATGTCCGCGGGCTCGAAGTGGTCGAGGAACGCGCTCGACTGCGTGCTGATGATCACCTGGGTGTGCAAGGCCGCCGAACGGAATAACGCCGCGATCTGATTCAAGGCGTACGGATGCAGGCCCAATTCGGGTTCATCCACCAGGATCAGGTCGGGTAGCGAGTCTTCCGGCTGGAGGAGCAGGGAGATCAGGCAAATTGCCCGCAGTGTCCCGTCGGAGAGTTGATGCGGCCCCAGGATCAAATCCGAGCCGTGTTGCCGCCAGTTGAGGATGACATCCCGGGCGTCGGGAGCCGGGGGCGTCAACTCGAAGTCATCGAAATAGGGCGCGACCGAGCGAATGGTGCGGAGGATCCGCTGATACACCAACGGCTCGTTGTCGCGCAGTCGCAGCAGGACCGGTGCCAGATTCGCGGCATCGGGCATCAGCCAGCGATCGTCACCTCGATACGCATACCCGCGGACGCGGGCGAACGCCGAGGTATCGTGAAAATGGAAGACGCGGCACCTGCCCAGTCGATGGCGAATCACCTTGGCTGTTGTGTCGCCCGCGTTCGCGAATTCGTGCAGTTTCGTCTCGAGATGGCCTACGCCCAACGAAATCATCTTGGGGCTGTCGTAGCCTTGTTGAAGATACTCCACGTCTTCCTGCGCGAAGACCAGCGTGTCTCCGGCGGCGTGGAACATCCGCATCTGGTATGAATTCACGCCGTTCGAGGACTGAAACTCCAAGCGTGCGTCAAACTGAGGAGTCACCCGTGGCCCAAGATGCAGGATCGACGTCGCCCGACCCGATTTCGCGACATGCTCCTGCATCCTGCCGCCGATCATCTCGTTGAGGAGCCTGAAGAACGAGATCAGATTGCTCTTGCCGGAACCGTTCGCGCCGATCAAAACATTGAGCGGATTGAGTTGAAGATCGATGGATTTCAGTGAGCGAAATCCATGGATGCAGACGCGCTGCAGAAGGTCCATTTCCCGGTCCTCACCAATCGAGCGCCAGCATCAGGCAATTCAGGCCGCTGCCGATGCCCAGGAAGCCGACGCGGTCGCCCCGCTCCAGGAAGCCCCGTTCGTCGGCGATCGCCGCCGTCAGCGGCAGGCTCACCGTGCCGATGTTCCCCAGGTAGGGGAACGTGCAGAAGTCCTTATCCGCGGGGATCCCCAGCGTCTGCAACACCTGATCGCGATGGCCTTTGCCGACCTGATGGCAGATCACCTTGTCGATCTGGTCGGGCCGCAGGCCGATCTTCGCGAGGAACGAATCCCAGGTCTTCACCCCCAAATCAACGCCGTACCGCAACACCGAGATCGAATCGGTCTGCATGAACTGATTGAAGGCGTACGAGAGCTTCGCGGGGAGCAGGCCTCCCACCTTCTGCTGCACCAGTTGCGGCATCAGGCTGCCGAACTTGGTGTGTGTCACCGCCTGCGGCAGGATCGACTCGACCTTGTTGACCGCGGCGGGAAGGAGTGACTCGAAGCCCCAGCGGCACAGGGCGTGATGCTCGGGGGCCGACTTGGTGACGCCGCCGATCAGCCGATGCGCATGCTGCTTGCCGAAGCTGCCGTCGGTCAGGAGCACGGCGACCGCGCCCGAGCCGCCGGTGAGGGTGGCGAGGCTTTTTGTCAGAGCGTCCATGCTCATCTCTTCGAGGAGCCGATGGATCGTGTAATCGATGATTTCCCGGGCGGTTTCGCAGGAGACGACCATCCCCGCGCGAATCTGGCCGAGTTCGATGCGGTTGGCGATGTCGACCATGCCGTTCAGGACGCCGAGGCAGGCGTTGCTGACGTCGAAGACGGCGGCGTCGGGGCTGATGCCGAGATTCGCCGCGACCCCGCACGCCGTCGCCGGCTCGAATTGCTCGCGGCAGACGCCGGCGTAGATCAGGACGTCGAGATCGCGGGTCGCGACGTTCGACTGTTCGAGGGCGCGGCGGGCGGCCTCGGTCGCGCCGTCGCTGAGTTTATGCCCTTCATGCCACCAGCGGCGTTCGGCGATGCCGGTCCAGGCTTCGAGTTGTCCGGGGCCGATGCGGAGCTTGTCGTACAGGGGCGACAGGCGCGCTTCGATTTCGGTCGAGCTGACGACCACCGGGGCCAGTTCATACCCAATCGCGTCGACGAAGACGCGGTTGTATTCCATTGCCATGGGGGAGGTTGAGGGTTGAGAGTCGAAAGTTGAGAGATGTTACTTCGGAATGATGCGAGGGTCAGCGGTCGACGACGTCCAGCGCGATTTTCCATTCCGTGCCGTCGGCCGTGGTCAACGTGCCGTTCCAGTGGCCTTTTTTGCGTTGCGTGATCTGAAAGTCCCCTTCCAAAGGGAGGCCGGCTTTCCAGACCATCCGCGATTTCACCTCGCCAGGCTTGGTGTTGGGGACGGGACTGACGACCCCGACCTTTTCCCCAACGTTGTCGTAGAGGACGCCGTCATGGACCCGGAATTTGAATTTCTCCTTCATGCCGGTCGAGACGTTCTCGGCGGTGACATGCCACATCGCCCCGCGAACTTCGCCGGGCTTGTCTTTCGACCAGCCCGGCGCGCTCGTCAGCGCGAAACCGATCAGCCAGAGTCCCAGCCAAGCTCGCGTCATGGAATTCATGGAACGAGACTCCCCGGCAAGTCATCCGCGTCCGTGAGGATGACGGCCCGCTCAACCGGTCATGTTCACCGAAAACCCGACCATCTGGTAGATGACGCGGCCGTCGACCGTCAGGAACCCATCGGCGGTGACCGTGCCGCGCGCGCGATCGATCGCCGTCACCACCGCCGTCACTGTAACGGTTTTGTCCCGCGGAAGCACTTGGCCGCGGTAGATCCACTCGTGGTAGGCGTTGAGAGTCAGGAGTTGAGAGTTGAGAGCGGGAAGTCGCGAGTCGCGTGCCCATGGGCTAGCCATGGGCAACTGGCTCTCGACTCTCGACTCTCGACTCTCGACTTCCGCCACCAGTCCCGCGCTCAGCCCGACTTGCAACAGTTGCAGGAACGACTCGAGTCCCAGCGAGCCCGGCCAGACGGGATCCTGGAAGAAGTGGGCCTGGAAGAACCACCTGCTCGGGTCGACGTCGATGCCGCCCCGAATGTAGCCCAGACCGTGGGGCCCGCCGTCCGGAATCAGCGCTTCGACGCGGCGGATCATGCACCAACGATCATCGGGAAACGGGGGGGCGGTGGAGATGTCGAAGGCCCGCGCGCGGGCCGTTTCCTCCGCCGTCGGCTGATAGACTTTGGCGTCCCGAATGCCGACCTGATTGGCGAGGGCCTCCTTCGAGAAGAACCCGAAGTAGGTGTTGCCCACGTAGACCGGTTCGCCCCGGCAACGCAGGTCGTAGTCGTAGTGCTGGATGATCATTCCCGCCGACTGCGAGACGCGGGTGATCTTCACCGTCGTCGTCAGCGTGCCCATCTCGGGGGTGACGGCCCGATGCTGGACCGCCTTGCCGCCGAGGTTGCGGAACGACAAATCGGTCTCGCTGGTCAAGGCCGAGCCGAGATACGCCGCGAGCCAGCCGCACGGTTGCAGCGCGGTTTCGAGCAGCACGGCGAAGGGCATCGTTGGGGAACGGCTCGACGCGAAATACCAGGCGTCGGGGGGGACGTCATACTCGGCGACGATGGTCCCTCCCGCCGCGAGGACCCATGGTTCGCAATCGCGGATCGCCGTGATGCGATCGAGAAACTGAAAGGGCGGACCGGGCAACCGGGCGATGGTCCGCCCGGCGTCGAAGATCTTGTAGCGTTCGCCGAAGGCGTCGGACGGCCTGCCGATGGCGAACGCGGTGATCCGGTCGGTGTTGAATAAAGGTTGAGGGTTGAGGGTTGAGGGTTGAGGGTTAAGAGCAGAAGTCCAGAGGCGGTCGATGTCGGCTTTGGTGAGGCCGCTGAGGCGGACGGACATGTCGGTGATTTCGACGATTGGTTTGCCGTCGGCGTACATCAGCGCGTCGGCTAGGGCGTAGGGGGTGGTGTCGTGCGGAAGCCCAGGGAACGCTTTCCCTGGACTTCCGGCGCGAACGCCGTACCCGACCTCCTTCAACGTCACCTCGTACCACACCCGCCGCGTGGTCGACAGGACCTGCCCGCGGCACTTGAGCCGGCTCTGCACACCCGGAACCGGCTCATAGGCGATCTCGCCGCGCTCGCCGATCCAGCCCATCCGCAGCAGAAAAATCCGGAGGGTGTGCAGGCAGCACTCATACATCAGCGTGCCGGGCATCACCTGGTCATCACAAAAGTGGCAGGTGAGGAACCAATCGTCGGGATGGATGTCCGCCTCGGCCTTGATCCGTCCAAGGCCGTATTTTCCCCCGGCGGGATCGAGTTCGAGGACGCGATGGACGAGATTCAACCGGCCGGCGGGCAACGTCTCGGGACGACGCAGCGGCAAGCCCGCGAAGACCGAGCCGAAGCACGCCGCGAGATCCCCTCCGCGGAGCGCGGTCAGTTGCGCGTCGGCATACCGTTCGACCACCATCGGCACGGGGTCGTCCCAATCGTCCGGTCGGATTCCCCGCCGGGGCTGCTTGTCGAGCGCGGTGTGGACGATCCCTTGCCCCGCCGCGAGTTCCTGTTGGGTGAAAAATCCGGCGCAGCCGTCGCGCATCGTCAGCAGCGGTGCGCCGTCGACGGTGGCGTCGAACTCGAAGCGGAAGAGGTAGGTGTCTCCTTGTTGGAAGAAGCGATTGATGCGGATGTCATACCGGATGGTCTTCCCCGGTCCCGGCAGGGGCGCATGGAACGTGACGACGGCGTCGAGGAGCCGATAACACGCCAACCCGCGGGTCTCGAAATCGATCCCCAACCAGCCGGCGAGGAACAGGTCGGCCTGCCCCGATTCGACGGCCAGGCAGGTCGGGATGCGGCCCCCGTCGAGATACCAGTCGTCGGGATGGATGTCGTGCTCGGTGACGACCCGGCCGCTCGTCATCGACAGCGGTTCCCCTTCGATCGCGGTGATGCGGTCGACCAGCATGAGCGGCACATCGGGGAGCCGAACGCGGGTGGGGTACTGATCGATCTCGGCGAACAGCGGCCCGAGGACGTTGCCGATTTTGCCGATCGCGAACTCGAGGCATTGGTCATAATTGAGCGCACGCGGGGGCGTCTCCGGAGACGTCGTGACGACCGATGATGAAGCGGGACGCAGCGGTTCGGGTTGCGGTGGGAGCGCGGGGAGCGGAGCCGGAGCGGGTGCCGCGGCCGTCGGCCCAGCCGGCGCGACGGACGATTCGATCAGCGGACGGGCCGGAGTAGCCATCACCAATTGGGCGGCGAGCTGCTGCGCCTCGTTCGAGAACCGCAGGAAGGCCTCGTGTGCGGCGACACGTTCGGTCATCCAGCGGTCCCACGCCCGCAAAATCGTGTCCTCCGCGGCAAGTTCCACCATCGCGGGACGCAGGGGAGCCGGGGGCGCGGCGGTGGGGAGCATCGCCGGGGCGGGAGCCGAAACGGACGTCGACATGACGGTGGTGGTCTTCCGGGGAGTGGGGGAGACGATCGGTGCCGGGGCGACGGAGGGTGTGGCACCGGCAGGAGCCGGTGCGAGGACCGGCGGCGCAGGCACGATCGATGCCGTCGGCGGGGCAGGCGCGATGATCGGCGCGGGTGGGCGCGTATCGAACACCACGCGGGGCGGATTGCCCCCACCCCACAACGCGGTCGAAGTCACGACACGACGACCCGTCGCGCGCGGCGGTTGATGCGCCGGCAACGCCGTCTCGACGCCGTACAGCGCCGTCAAATCGACGGGGACCCCGTGTTCGATGAGTGCCGCGAGCGTGCGGAACGCGTGCGCGACGGGATCGGCGGTGACTGGTGCAAGTGTGCCGGCCCAATGGGGCCGCTCGCCCAGGATCTCGTCGATCAGCTTCGTGCAGGACGATCCGGGGCCGATTTCGAGGAACCGCCGGACCCCGTTCCGGTACGCCGTCTCGATCACGCGGACGAAGTCGACGGTGTCGATCGCTTGGGCGAGGATCGCGCCGGCGGCGGCGTCGCGACTGAGGCCGTACGTCAGCCCCGTCGCGCCGCTGAAGAATTCGACCCCCACCGGGGGCTCGGTCGGAAGTTGATGGAGCGCGACGTAGTCCTTCGCGACCTCCTTCAAGATCGGACAATGGACCGTGCTGGGGGCCGACAAGGGGACGAAGTTCGCCCGCAGCTCGGCGACCACCTCTTGTATCTGGCGGCGGTCCCCCCCGATGACGCATTGCCGCGGCGCGTTGATGATGAGCAACCAGGCGCGAGGCTTGCGCTCGAGAATCGGCCGGAGTTCGTCGGCGGAACGATCGATGACGCCGGAGAGCCAGGGGACTTCCGCGCTCGCGGGGAGTTCCCATGCGATGCGGGCGGCGTCGAAGGGGGCGGTGAGCGCGCCGCCGAACAGGCTCGACGCTTCCATCCGCCGCAGCATCTCATCGCGCTCGCGCCAAGCGCGCAACCCGAACAGGGCCGCCGATTCCCCGAGGCTGTACCCGATGACGACGTTCGGCCGGACATTCAGGGCCTGGAGCCAATCGCAGTACGCCGTCCCGAGCGCGACCTGGCCGAAGATCATCGCCTTGTGATCGCGGCCGAGCGCTTCGGTGGACGGGCCGTTCCAGATCAGATCGGGGCGGTACTGACTCGCGAGCCGGTGGTTCTCGGTCGCTTGAGCTTGCAACAACCCCGGAAACGCCGCGAGAAACTCCCGACCCATCCCCAGCGAGTGATTCCCCGAACCCGGGAAGACAAAGGCCAACCGACCCTCGCGGATTGTCGACGGGCTCCCCTTCGCGGGACGTGATTCCGCAAGCTGTCGCCGGAGGTCGGCGCGCGTGGCGGCGACATATGTCGTCGTCCAGCGTTGGGGGAGTGGGATCGACGTGGTGCGGAACCACTCGCGGGCCAAGGCTTCAAGGGTCGTCTCGGACGGAGTCCGCTCGACCCACGACCGTAACGCTTCGCGCGCCATCCGCCATGCCGCCTCGGTCTCCCCCGCGACGACGAACAACGCGACCGGCCATTCGCCCTGGGGTTGTCGCCGTTCCACGATCGCGCGGGCCGTCGCCGGTCCTTCGGATTCACGCAACATCCAGCGCGCTCGCGGGGTAGTGATCACGACGGCCCGCGGCGCGGCGTCGCGATCGCGCAGCCATGGCTGCGGCCGCTCGCCCGGACGGAATTGCTGATGGACCGCAATCGCCCCTTGCAACACCGGCAGCAGACTCGTCGTCGCTCCGGCATCGGTCCAGGGGACCGGCGGCAAAGATTCAGCTGCTAAGTCGCAGGCGTGCGTGGGGGTCAGGATCCCATAGATCCGATCGCCGTCGCGCTCGGCGAGGTCGCGCCGTTTTAAGACGAGCGCGATCGCGGCGTCGGCGGAAGACTCCGTCGTCGCCCCGGCCCGGCGACGGACATCGCTCGGAAAATCGACCGCCCCCACCAGCGCGCGGGTCCATTCGCCCCGCTCGAGTCCGCGG
>CAYRVS010000121.1:0-16315 GCA_964427725.1 uncultured Planctomycetaceae bacterium
GTCCTGGGATGTCCCGCCACCGGTTCACGCAACCGAATGTGACAAGTGGACCGGGGGTTCCGGCGAGCACCGGCCGGATATGTCAGTCCTGTCAGACTTCGCAAGGACCACCGAGACAGCCACGCTCGACAGCTTCCGCAATCCGACGGTTCAATCCCCCGTCACAATCGACTTATCGGAAGGGCCCATTTTCCGACTTCAGCCCGAAACCTGGGTATTTCCCCCATTGTCGGTATCTCGCGGCCGATTGCCCGACGCTTTGAAGAAAAGCGACGAAGATCGGCAAGAATCGCTGAAGCTGAAGGCTCCTTAAAGAAGGGGTTGAGGAGTTCACCTCGCGCGACAACCCTGTTTTCTTGAGTGGCTCAGCTTCGCGGCGGGCGACGGCCGGGGCCGTTTCCCTCGGGTTTCCCGAGTCCGGCGGGGCGATCTTCGGCCGGGGCATCGGCGGGAGTCGCTCCCAAAACAATATCGAACTTCGCCGTCAGTTCGCCGATTTTCGAGCCCGCTATTGGTTGGAATTCGACGAGGAGCCGCTTGCGATCCTCCTCCGATCCCGCGCTCCGGAAAACGCCATCCCGTTCATTCTCGGGGGCCCCCGCGATCAGCAATTGCGTCGTCAAGACGCGTCGTCCATGGCGGCTGATGCCGTAATGAATATGGGGCGCGCGGCCGGGGTACGGCACCGGCTTGATGGTTCGGAAGTAGTAGCGGCCTTCCGCGTCGGTGAGAAACCGACCGTAACCTTGGAAATTTTGATCGCGCTGGTCGTGCCGGCGATCGCCGCTGTGCAGGTAGGCTCCGTTGGCGCAGACCTGCCAGATTTCGACGAAGGCGTTGCGAACCGGTTGGCCATCGAGCCCGAGGACCCGCCCGGAAAGGTGCGTGATCTCGCCCACCGCCGGGGTGAGCGAGTCGTTCAGGATCAGGAGATCGTTGTCGGTATCGAGCGGGAGTTTGTCGGGATAGAACGGGCCCTCGGTCAGCGCCGGGGTCCGAGTGAGTTCCTCGGCGAGCAACCCTCGGGTCTGCCAGGCGGCGACTCCGAAAGCGGCCGATTGCAGAAATTGACGACGGGACGGAGTCCAACCGGGCATCGGAAGAGTTCCTAGGTGAGTCAGCCACAAGGAGCGTTAATCCATGTCGCACAGGACTGGTCGACTTACGCTCACAACGGGTAAACCCGTAAGTCGACGCAAGGTTCCGTACAATCGTCGCGAAAAACCGGAGGCTGATCCTCGACAATTCACGGATGAGCAGTTAATCTGCGAGCTCGCGACAAGGTTTTCGCGGACAGGGAATTCGGTCACGACGCACTGGGAACCGGTCAGGCATGGCGACGAAATCGACGGTCGAGCGGATGAAGCACGTGGAGGCGTTGGTCAAGAAGTACGCCGCCAAGCGGGCCGAACTCAAGGAAAAAGGGGACTACGCCGCCCTCGACAAGCTCCCGCGAAATTCAAGCCGGGTTCGTCTCCGTCGTCTGTGTGCGCTCACCGGTCGGCCGCGTGGCGTCTACCGTAAGTTCAAGCTGGCCCGCCATCAATTGCGCGACATGGCTCTCGACGGCCTGATCCCCGGCCTGAAGAAGGCGAGCTGGTAAACCAGACCCTGACCTTGGAATGCTCTTCCAAGGTCGATCCACCACGAGCCGGCTGAACCGCCGGTTGTGATGAGCTTGGATCGACCGAATCAACAACGCCCGCGACGGGCCATCCCGTCCCGGGCGTTATTCATGGGCTGGAAGCTCACGGTCGACCGGTCTGGCGGCTGACCTCAACTCAGCCCTTGGGGGCCTCGGGCTTCGTCAGCTTCGGCTTCGTCCCTTTCCCGGCCGCTGATTTGGTTTTCCCTTGGCGCCTCGCCGACTTCTTGGCGGGGGCCTTGAAGACCTTGCCCAAGTCCGCGTTCACCGCCGCGATCGAGAAGGCGTTGGGATCGAGCTTGCCGGCCCATTCCAACCGTTCGCGGTCATCGGGCGAGCGCTCGGCGGCCGGGAGGGCGAGGATGTCCAAGAGCTCGTTGTAACCCCACACCCCTCCACAGTCCTCGGGCGGACACGCCCCGCCGCCACCCACGCAACGGGGATAGACCACGTCCGGTTCCATCGGCTTCGACTCGGAGAGCTTGATGGCGTGCTCCCAACTGTCGCCGAAGTCGTACATGTAGGTGATCTTCTGCCGCAACTCGGCGGGGACTTCGGACAGCCCCACTTGAGCCTCGTCGGCGGCGTCCTCGTCCTCCATGCCCCAATCGAACGGCATCCCCAGCGGATCGACCATCGGTTTCAGCCGCACCTCGCGGCCGAGCTGAAACTCGTGCAGGTGGGCATCGTGCCAACCCATCGCGACCTAAATCGCGTGATGCAAATCGGCGAAGGTCATGTCGGGGACTTCCAACTTCCGGACCACCTTCGGGTGATCGGTCCCTTTCAGCGTGATCGTGACACTGAAGTAGATCCCCTCGACCGGACCGGTGTACTCGTCGTTGGGCTCCGCGAACAGACCGTCCAACTCTTCCATCAGAAAGTTGCCGGGCCCCTCGATCCCCATCGCCCCCAACGTGGCGGGGAGCCCCGTCACGCCATCGGGCCCCAACCGTTTCGCAAGTTCCAGCAGGAACCCCGCGATCGTTTCCGGCCCTCCCACCGCCAATTGCCCCAACGCGGCATCCATTTCCGGGGTGAGGTCCAGCTTGATCGGGAACGGGAGCAGTTTCTCAGCCTTCGCTTTGCGACGAGCCATCCGTGATTTCCTGGGAATGAATCGAATGTTTTTCACCGTCGCAGGCTATCGCCTCGCCTGGGAAAATGCGATCGGTCATCTCCGTGTCAACGCGAGTCCCCAGGTCTTGTCCGGGAGACACGGGTCGCCCTGTCGCATCCTCCATGCAGACCGATGTCGAACAGCATGCCAGGCGCGAGTCATGATTACGAGGGAGATCTCGCGTGACACGTGACATCTTGGCCCGATCTGACCAACACGCCCCCCTGATGCTGGCGAATTCGACATGCTCGCGACTACATTCAGAACTCGCATCCTACGCCTTTCCATCGGAGCGCGCGCATGTCTCGGTTCATCCTGCGGTTCTGGTTGCTCGCCGCTTGTGGCGTGATGCTCGCGCCCTTGGACGCGGCGACTCGACCGAACATCGTGTTCATCCTCTGCGACGATCTCGGTTGGAGCGATGTCGGGTTTCACGGAGGGGAGATTCAGTCGCCCCACATCGATCGACTCGCCGCGCGGGGTGTGAAGCTGGAAGCGTTCTATGTCCAGCCGGTCTGCTCGCCGACGCGGGCCGCGCTGATGACCGGGCGATACCCCTGTCGCCATGGGTTGCAGGTCGGCGTGGTCCGCCCCTGGGCCCAATACGGACTTCCGCTCGACGAGCGAACCTTGCCGCAGGTGCTTCAATCGGTCGGCTACACCACGGCGATCTGCGGCAAATGGCATCTGGGCCATTTCGAGCGGGCCTATCTGCCGACGGCGCAGGGGTTCACTCATCAATATGGTCATTACAACGGGGCGATCGATTACTTCACGCACAACCGCGATGGCGGGTTCGATTGGCATCGTGACGATCGGGTCTGCCGCGACGAGGGCTACGCCACGACGTTGTTGGGAACCGAAGCGGTCCGCTTGATCGAAGCCCAAGACTTCGCCGCCGCGCCGCTGTTTCTCTATCTTCCCTTCAACGCGCCGCATGCCCCGCTGCAGGCCATGCCGGAGCATCTGGAGCGCTATCAGCACATCGCGGACCAGAAGCGGCGGAGCTACATGGCGATGGTCCATGCGGTCGACGAACAAATCGGCCGGGTGGTTGCCGCGCTGGAGGCCCGCGGCCAGACCGAACAGACGCTGTTCGTCTTTTCGAGCGACAACGGCGGCCCGGTCAACCAAGGCGCGACCAATGGCCCGCTACGCGCGGGCAAGGGAACGCTCTATGAAGGGGGGACGCGGGTCGCCGCCTTCGCCAGTTGGCCCGCGCAACTTCCCGCCGGGACGGAATGCCGCGAACCGCTCCATATGGTCGATTGGTACCCCACACTGGCGACGCTGACCGGCGCGAGTCTGGACCAACCTCTTCCGCTCGATGGCCGCGATATCTGGCCCACGCTGCGCGGCGAAGCGAAGTCCCCGCACGACGCGATCCTGATCAACACCTCCCCCACGCAAGGGGCGCTGCGGATGGGCTCCTGGAAGCTGGTGCTGGGGGGCAACCTGCAAGAAGACATCGACCATCCGCGACCGGCGAACGACCCCCACCGTCCGCCCGGGAAGCTCGAACTTTATGATCTCGCCAACGACCCCGGAGAAACGACAAATCAGGCGATGATGCAGCCGGAAATCGTCGCGTGGATGGCGGCCCGCTACGAACGGTATGCCCTCGAGGCCGTTCCGCCGAAAGCGGCCCCGAAACCCCCGACGTTTCAGAGCCCCGCCGTGTGGGGGGAATGATGCGGCGTTGCGCGTGTGCCACCGGCTCCGCCAGTGGTCTTTCTTCGTGAGTTGTGTGATTCAACGCACCGGCAAAGGCAGTGGCACACGGCAAGACGCTCACGTCATGCGACGTCTTCAGCCCATGCGGCACTCAGGATTCTTCGGGGTCTAAGACGGCGTGGCATGGCGGGTGGGGTGTGGTAGCATCTCCTTCGTACCGATCACATCACCTGGAATCGACACCGATGCGCGCGCTCTTGACCCTCACGATGCTCGTTGCGGCGACCCCGCTGTTCGCCGCCTTTCCCGCCAAGGTCTCCGACAACGGGCGGTATCTCGTCACGTCCGACGGAAAGCCTTTTTTCTGGCTGGGAGACACCGCGTGGGAGTTGTTTCATCGGCTTACGCGTGAAGAGGCCGACGAGTATCTCCGCACGCGGGCCGAGCAGGGCTACACCGTGATTCAAGCGGTCGCCCTCGCCGAATTCGATGGGCTCACCGCCCCCAACGCCTATGGGCATTTGCCGTTGAACGACCTTGATCCGACTCGCCCCGATGTTCAACCCGGTCCGGCGAACGACTATTGGGACCATGTCGATCACATCGTCGACCGCGCGAACGCGCTCGGCTTGACGATCGGGTTCCTGCCGACGTGGGGGGACAAGTTCAACAAGAAATGGGGCGCCGGTCCCGAAGTCTTCACGCCGGAGAACGCCGAGGCGTACGGCGTCTGGTTGGGTGAACGCTACCGTGGGAAAGGGCTCGTCTGGATTCTGGGGGGCGATCGCCCCATCGAGACTGACCAGCATCGGGCGATCATCCGCGCGATGGCGAAGGGGCTCGAGCGCGGGGATGGCGGCGGGCACCTGATGACGTATCACCCCATGGGAGGGGCGGGATCCTCGCAATACTTCCCCGATGAACCGTGGCTCGACTTCCACATGCGACAGAACGGTCACGTCGCCGAATACGACGGCCGCTACGATCAGACCCGCGTCGATTATGACCGTTCGCCGACGAAACCGGTCCTCGACGGCGAACCGATCTACGAAGGCCACCCCATCAACTTCAAGGCGAACGCGTTCGGCCATTCGCTGGCGAACGATGTCCGCCGCCCGCTTTATTGGGATCTCTTCTCGGGCGCGTGCGGGCATACCTACGGTCATCACTCAGTCTGGCAGATGGCCGACCCGCGTCACCAACCGGTCAACAATCCGCTGATGAGCTGGCGGGAGGCACTTGAGGAACCGGGCGGCAAGCAGATGCAACATGGTCGCCGGTTGATGCAATCACGCCCGTGGGAGACGTTCGTCCCCGATAACGACGTCATCGTCACCTCCAACGTCCCCACGAACGAACCCGGAGCGGGGCGCTACCGGTTCGTGGCGACCCGCGCCGCCGATGGGTCGTGCGCGATGGTCTATGTCCCCGCCGGTCGCAAGTTCACCGTTCAACTCGACAAGGTGACGGGATCGA
Organism: uncultured Planctomycetaceae bacterium; assembly: GCA_964427725.1. Classification (GTDB taxonomy): domain Bacteria; phylum Planctomycetota; class Planctomycetia; order Planctomycetales; family Planctomycetaceae; genus DSVQ01. The sequence continues at coordinate 5,916 of CAYRVS010000121.1, forward strand.
CGATCCGCGCATGGTGGTACAACCCGCGCACCGGGGAGGCGACCGACTTGGGGACGTTGCCCAACGCGGGGACCAAAACGTTCACGCCGGAGCACCTCGGAGAGGCGCTCGACAGTGTCCTGGTGCTGGATGACGTCGGGCGAAAATATCCGCCGCCGGGGACGGTGAAGTAGCCGCCGCGCTCGCCGTTGGCTCGCGGCTTAACGGTTGGCGCCATCACGGGCGGCGAGATTTGCCGATGGCAACCCGTCACAGGGCCCGACCGTCGTTTCGGCACTCCGATCTGCCGAGCGCCATCGAATCGTTGGTCAAACTCTGACGATTCGGCGGACTCTGCGGAATTTTCCGTAGGTATCGACCGCCTCCGATGCCGATGCCATAAGCGATCCGTCACCAGGCGCGCCCTGCGCTCATGGCTCGGGTCGTCATGGAAGGCGTCGCGTGAGGCGGGGAGGCTGGTTGACGTGGGGGCGATGGCTCGCCGGTTTGGCGTGCGTGGGCCCCGGCTGCGCGCACTTCACCCCGACCGCCGACAGCACGATCGACGTCGACCACGGGCATTACGCCCATCTCGCGCGGCAGGTCGAGTTCCCCGAGGAACCAACCCCGGCCAATGACGACATCGCGATGACCCAGCGGCCGACCTCCCTCGCAACCGACGAGCCGCAGGAGTACCTCGATCTCTCCCTCGAAGAGACGATGCACCTCGCGCTTGCGAGTTCGAAGGTGATTCGAGATCTCGGCGGGTTGGTGCTGCGGGCGCCCGACAGTGTCCGCACACGGCAGGACGCGGCGCTGGCGGAAACGAATCCGCGGTTCGGGGTCGAAGCCGCCCTCAGTGCGTACGACGCCACGTTCACCAGCAGCTTCTCCTACGAGAACAACGACCGGGCCCTCAACAACGTCTTCTTCGGCGGGGGGACGCGGACCCTCGAACAGAACTTCGGTGTCTTGCAGTCGCAACTCGCGAAGACGTCGGCGACCGGTACGCAGTTCGCCGCCAAGAACTACACGCAGTACGACTGGAACAACGCCCCCGGCAACTCGGTCCCCAGCGCCTACACCACCTGGTTCGACCTAGAAACGCGGCATCCGCTGCTGCGCGGCGGCGGGGTCGAATTCAATCGGCTCGCGGGACCGAACGGCGTTCCAGGGCTGGTGAATGGCGTCGTGGTCGCGCGGGTCAACAGCGACATCGCCCTGGCCGACTTCGAACTCAGCGTGCGGAACTTCGTCAGCGACGTCGAGAACGCGTATTGGGATCTCTACTTCGCCTATCGGGATCTCGATGCGAAACTCGCCGCGCGCGACGCCGCGCTCGAGACCTGGCAGCGGATCAAGGCGCTCTATGACCGCGGCCGCCGCGGCGGCGAAGCCGAGAAGGAGGCCCAGGCGCGCGAGCAATATTTCCGCTTTCAGGAAGAGGCTCAGAACGCGCTGCATGGTCGGTTGGTCGACGGCACCCGCACCAACAACGGCAGCACGGGAGGCACCTTCCGCGGCACCGGCGGGGTCTATGTCACCGAACGACGGCTGCGGCTGATGGTCGGGCTCCCGATCAGCGATGGCCGGTTGATTCGACCGTCCGAAGAACCGGGGCGTGCCCCGTTGATGTATGACTGGGAGCAGACCCTCGTCGACGCCTTAACGCGTCGAGTCGAACTCCGTCGGCAGAAGTGGCAGATCAAGAAGGCCGAGGCGGAATTGACCGCCAGCAAGAACTTCCTGATGCCGCAGCTCGACGCGCTGGCCCGCTATCGCTTCCGCGGCTTCGGCGATCAGCTCTTCCCCACCGGCGGCGGCATCAACGGCCGGTTCGGCGACGCCTGGAGCGACCTCGTCTCGGGGGACTTCCAGGAATGGCAGGCCGGGTTCGAGTTCTCGATCCCCATCGGTTATCGCCAGGCCTTCGCCGCCGTCCGGAACGCGGAACTCAAACTGGCGCGGGAACGGGCGCTCTTGCTGGAGCAGGAACGAAGCGTCGTCTACGACCTGAGCAACGCGATCGCCGACGTCGATCGGTCGTTCGCGATCGTCGAGACCAATCTGAATCGCCGGCTGGCCGCGCGGCAACAGTTGCAGGCGACGCAGGCCGCCTTCGACAGCGACAACGCGACGCTCGACCTGTTGCTCGAAGCCCAGCGCCGCGTCGCCGAGGCCGATGTCGCTTACTATCGCTCGCTGATCGAATACACCCTCGCCGCGAAGAACGTCCAATTCGAGAAAGGGACGCTCCTCGACTACAACGAGGTCTATCTCGAAGAAGGGGCCTGGCCGCATAAGGCTTATCACGACGCCGCCGATCGCGAAGCCTTACGCGGTCTGCCGCACGAACACGACACCCCCAAGACCGCCGCGCCGACCGTCAGCAGCGGACTCTTCCCGCAACTGTTGGAACCCGCGGGGCCGTGAGCCCCCCCGTGTCCCCCCGGTCCCGCGCTCATGTCTTGCGATGTCGGGCGACGACGTCCCAGTCGACGTCGATCCCCAATCCCGGCCGTGTCGACAGCGTCGTATACGGTCCCGAGATTGTCAGCGGCTCCTTGGCGATCGAGACTTCGTGGTAGAACGGCCCGAGGCAATCGCCGGGGTACTTGTCGACCTGCATGTTCGGCGACGAGACGATGGCGTGGAGCATCGCCGCCGCCCCGAGATCCCACTCCAGGTTCGACCCGATGCTGCACGGGATGTGGTGCTCGGCGGCGTACGCGGCGATCTGCCGAGTCCGCGCGATGCCGCCGTTCTTGCCGGGATAAAGGCTGAGGACATCGCAGCAGCCGCGGGTGATCAGTTCGCGGGCCTCGATCTCGTCGAAACAACTCTCATCGGCGAGGATCTTGCAGCCGGTCCGCTCCTTCAATTCCTTCAGGCCCAGGTAGTCCCCCCGATCAAGCGGCTGCTCGACCAGCGTAAACGGGATGTCGGCGAGCCGTTCCAGGCACCACAACGCCTGCGGCAGCGTCCAACCTCCGTTCGAGTCGATCATGATCGCGATGTCGGGACCGATCGCCTCGCGCACGGCGCGGACGCGGTCGACATCGGCGGCGGGTTCGGTCCCCGTCTTCACCTTGATCGTGTCGAACCCGACGGCGACCCGTTCCTTGGCGCGTTGTGCCGCGACTTCCGGCGAGTAAGCCCCGATCGAGAACCGATTCTTGATCGTCAACGGCCGACACGGGCCCCCCAGCAACTCATAGATCGGTTTGCCGGCCGCCTTTCCGGCGAGGTCCCAGCACGCCATCTCGATCGCGGCTTTGGTGAACCAGTTATACCACGAGACCGCCTTCATCCGCCGTTCGATTTCGGCGATGTCGAGCGGGTCGCAACCCAGCAAGACCGGCGTGAAGTAGTGCTCGATGAGACTGGCGGCGCTATACGGCGTCTCGCCGCTCCAGTTCGGCATGACGGTCGCTTCGCCGACCCCTTCGAGCCCTTCGTCGGTACGGATGCGGACGAGGACGAATTTCGAGACATCGTGCCGCCCCAACGCGGAGATCATCCGCCGTTCGGGTTTCAGGGGCAGTTCGACAATCATCGGTTCGATCGCGGTAATGCGCATGCGGTCCTCGGGGTTCGTGTGATGACGGACTGGCGGATCGGCGCGGCGGATAGTCTACCCGAGCGCAAGGCGAATTTGATGCGTGGTGAAGGGGTGGCTTGAATCATGGCTGGCCTCGGCCGGGGCGGTTGCTCCGGCCGAGCGGCGCGGACCTCCCTAATGTGGTGATGATCTGTTACCGTTCCGGGCGCGTTGGTCAAGACGTGCGGACCATCATCTTGGAAGGGCCATCGTGACGATCGAATTTACCTGTCAAACCTGCGGCAAGGCGCTCAGCACTTCGGACGACAAGGCCGGCCGCAAGGCCAAATGCCCGCAATGTGGCGACCCGGTCGTCGTCCCGATGCCCGCCTCCGAGGGGGCCGCCGCCGACGCCCTGGCGGAACTCCCCGCGATCAACACCGGCTCGGCGATGGCGACGCGGTTGACGAAATGCCCGATGTGCGGGGCCGCCGTCTCACCCGGCGATGCGAGTTGCGCCGCGTGCGGCGAACCGCTCGTCGAAGCCGCGGTTCGTCGCCGCGTTGGCACGGAACCTCAACGCTTCGAGATCGGCGCGGTGCTGTCCCGCACGTGGGAGATCTTCAAGCAGGATTTGGGCTTGGTCGTCGGCAGCCAACTGGTGTTGGGATTGCTCACCTTCGCCGCGTTCATCCCGGGCATCGGGTTATTCATCGCCGGCATCCTCACGATGGAGCCGGGTGCCGATGGTCCCCGAATTCAACCGATCAATGTCGTCCTCTTTGCCGTGGGTGGCTTGTTGGCATTGGTCGGGATGGCGGTCTCGCAATGGCTCCTCGCGGGGAACACCAAGCTCATGTTGGGGCTGGTCCGTGGCGAAGTGGTCGGCATCGGAACCTTATTCCAAGGGGGCCGCTACTTTTGGCGGCTCCTCGGCTGCTCCCTCCTCTATCAAGGAATGATTTCGGTCGGTCAGCAGCTTTGCGTCATCCCGGCGTTCCTGGTGATGATCTTCTTCTGGCCGTTCCAATACCTGCTGGTTGACGACGATCTCCCCCACATCCAGGCGCTGTTCGACGCCCCCAAATGGAGCCAGCCTTCGTGGTTGTCGACCATCGGACTCTCCATCGTCCAATTCGGCATCGCCATCCTCGGCTTCCTCGCCCTCGGCATCGGCCTGATTTTCGCCGGACCGTTCATCTCCCTGAGCTGGTGCGTCGCGTATGACGAAATGCGCGGCGGCACGCGGGGTGACGCCGCTATGGAGTGATGTGATGGTTGAAGCCCAGGGAAGGCCCTCCCTGGGCTTCGTTGAGACCAAACATCACTGCGGCAGCGGCGGCGGGGCCGGCGCGAACGCCCCCTGCCAGTCGGCGATTTGACTTGCAGCGGTCCACCCGCTCAAGGTCGGGGACCACAGCAACGTCTGCGGCGTGATCTGTCCCGCCGCGATCCCCTGCCGGACCTGCTCGGGGGCGAACGGACCCTGCGATTGCCCATTCAACGCGACGTGCCAAACCGCGGTCGTCGGCAATGGCGGAGGCGCGGCGGTCCCGGCCGCTGCGGGGCCCCCCATCACTCCCGGCATGTTCATCATCCGGCCGGCCATCGCCAGCCCGATCCCCAGTCCCAACCCATCCCCGCCGCCGGAGCCCGGATTCTTCGCCGACTCGGCCATCGCGGTCCCGAACTGGTATTGCTGATACTTCTGCATGTCCCCGACGACCCCCATGCTGGTCCGCGTGTCGAGGGCCTTCTCCACCGCCTCCGGCAACGAGATGTTGACGATGAACAGCTGCGGCACCTCCAGACCATACTCGTCGTCGATCTTCGTGCAGACGTACTGCCGCAGCTCCTCGGCGAATTCCCGATAGTGGGCCGCGAGATCGAGCGCCGCGATCTGCTTCTGCCCCAGCAGATCGGCGAAGGCTTCGGTAATGATCGAGCGGAGCAATTCGGTCACTTCGTCCGCTTCGACGACGCCGTCGGTCCCCACCAGTTCCGTGAGCAACGCCTTGGCATCGGTCGCCTTGAGGGCATACGTCCCGAAGGCCCGCAGCCGAATCGGTCCGAATTCGGGATCCCGCAGCATGATGGGGTTGGGAGTCCCCCATTTGAGGTCGGTCAGTTGCCGCGTACTGATGAAATAGACTTCCGACTTGAAGGGGCTGTTGAACCCATACTTCCAGCCGGCGAGGGTGCTGAGGATCGGCAGGTTTTGGGTATTGAGGGTGTGGGTGCCGGGCTCGAAGACGTCGGCGACCTGGCCCCGATGGACGAACGCGGCGACCTGCCCCGGCCGGACGATCAGTTGCGCCCCCTGTTTGATTTCGTTCTGATAGCGGGGGAACCGCCAGACGAGCGTATTGCGGGTGTCGTCGAGCCATTCGACGATGTCGATCAACTCGTTACGGAGCTTGTCGAAAAGACCCATGGTCCGGACTTTCGAGAGGGGCGGATGCGTGGGAGGAGGGGACCTTCGAGCGACTCGCGCTTGAGCCTCGGCTCGTCGGACACCCACGTTACGGATGAGGGGGCCAGGCGGATCAATCCCTCGAAGATGGAACAATCCACCTAGGGAAAATCCTAACGCTCCGCGGGTCGCTCGCTCAACGGTCGAGCCGATTTCCTGCGATCTCGCTGGAAGGTCCTGAATATTCGCGGCGATCGCCCGGGTTATGCCCCGTCCACGGTTTTCGATCGAGAAGTCCCTTTCGTCACGCCGAAGCTGCCTTACAATGCCTGTGCGCCATCTGTGGATGTATGGGGTTTCGATCGCGTGCCGGGCCGGGAGTAGACCAACCGATGTTGGGCGAGTTGTTGCCTCTGGGAGGAGGCGACCCGATTCCACTCTTGAAACCCAAGCTGCTCGTCGGTCGGCGGGATCGCTGCGACATTGTTTTGGACTTCCCGAACGTCTCCTCCCAGCACGCGGAACTTGAATTCACCAACGGCTACTGGCAGGTTTTGAACCTCAGCCATAGCAACGGCACCAAGGTCAACGGCGAACGGGTCGACGAACGCTTTCTTCAGCCGGGCGATCGCATCTGCTTCGCCAAGCATTGTTTCGAGATTCAGTACACCCCCGATCCGACCGCCCCGCCGCCGCAGCGCGACGACGATCCTTTCGCCCGCAGCCTCTTGGAAAAAGCGGGGCTCGCCACTCGAGACCGCGGTCGGCCTCCTTCCGAGCGACCGGGAGGCAAGCGGCCGACACTGCCCCCGGCGGCCCGCCCCGTTCCTCCCCCCTCCGAACCGGCGGAACCCGACGAACACGACCAGGCCCTCGGCTGGCTGTTGAGCGATACCCCGCCACCGCCGGCGGGGCAGTCGTAAGTCAAAACCTGCCGCTCATCACGCGGCCGGGGCGGGTGCCCCGGCCTATGTTCGGGACCGGTGGGCTTACGTGGGTATCAGTGCGAAAGCTCCCGGGAGTGCTGCTGCTACGGCACTTGCGAGTGCTCGCATAGCGAGGGGCACCCGCCCCTCGCGCGGTCACGATGGCGCGGCCACCTTCTGACCAACCGGCCCCATGCATCATCCGCGTTCACGTCTCCTTATCACGCCGGGCCGGTGTCCATCGCGCCGCCGCCGGGAGCGGCTGGAACGTCCATCCCGCGTCGATCAGCCGTGGAAGACAGGCTTCGAGCATCGCGGGGGTCTGTGACGCGGCGATCGCGTTATCGTGCAGCAGAATCACGGACCCTGCATGGATCCTGGTCACAAACTGCCGACACAGCGTGGCGACCGCCACGGGGTGATAGTCGTTCGCGACCGTGTCCCACATGACGGGTCGGATCCCGACGCGCCGGCACCAGGCGATCTGCGCGAGCGAAAAATGGCCGAACGGTGGACGCAGCCAATTCGGTGCGTGACCAGCCAGCTCGGTCAGCAGTCGCGCGGTGTCCCGGAATTCCCGGATCATGTCGCGCCGCGTCAGCCGCCAGGGATCCCGATGTGACCACGAGTGATTTCCGACCTCGTGCCCGGCGGCGAGGATCGCCCGGACCAGAGCCGGATGGCGTTGGGCTTGTTCCCCGATCACGAAAAAGGTCGCGGGGAGCCCCCACCGCCCGAGTAAATCCAAAAGCCGCGGGGTCGATTCGGGATGGGGACCGTCATCAAACGTCAGGGACGCTGTGCGCGCCTCAGGATTCGGGAGCCGCCAGACCAGACTGTCAAAGACCCTCCGCCCCAAGTTCGGTCCCGCGGCGGCCCACCAGTCGCGTAGCCGGGTCATCACGGTCGCGGTTCCCGGGAGTCTGCGTGAGTCACGCCGGTCGGAGTCATCGGGATTCGCGGGGCGGAGGATTGCGGAAATATTCGGTGAGGACATAATGACGCACCGGGGCACGGATGTCTCGTGGGCCGCTGCGGGTGATGGGGAGTCCGCAGCGGTGGCGCACTGAAGGAATCCTGACTGCCCATTTAGCGCGCGATTGCCGCTCATTGCGCGTGCACCGGGGGGACTGGCAAGCCGCCATCGGCGGGAATTGCCGATCCGCGTGGTGCGTGGAGTCTCGATCCACGGACGGTACGGCGATTGCTCCCTCGGGGGTACGGAGTGGTGTCTCCGCGCCCAAACCCTACTTCTGATTGAGGAAAGTCCGATTCCATGAGTGGCAGTGCAGCCCGTCTGAACGCAGTCTCGGCCGTCAACAATTACAAGCCGCTGTCGCCCCCTCTCTCGTTCGCGGAAACCCCCGCCGGCGAAATCTACGGCAGCAACGTGTTTAGCGTGAAGGTGATGAAGGAGCGGCTCCCCAAGAGCGTCTTCAAGTCGGTCATGAAGACGATCGACATGGGGGAACCCCTCGACGCCAGCGTCGCCGACACCGTCGCCGCCGCCATGAAGGACTGGGCCATTGAAAAGGGGGCCACGCACTACGCCCACGTCTTCTACCCCCTCACCGGCCTGACCGCCGAAAAGCACGACAGCTTCCTCTCGCCGGACGGCATGGGCGGGGCGGTCTCCGAGTTCTCCGGCTCGCAGCTCATCCAAGGTGAACCCGATGCGTCGAGCTTCCCCTCGGGGGGCATTCGCGCCACCTTCGAGGCCCGCGGTTACACCGCGTGGGACGTCACCAGCCCGGCGTACATCCTCGAAAACCCGAACGGCACGACGCTGTGCATCCCCACGGCGTTCTTCTCGTGGACCGGGGAAGCGCTCGATAAGAAGACCCCGCTCCTCCGCTCGATGAAGTGCCTGAACACGCAGGCCCAGCGGATTCTCAAGCTGTTCGGTCACAAGAACCCGGCGCTGGTCACCGCGACCGCCGGTCCGGAACAGGAATATTTCCTGATCGACCGGAACTTCTACTTCGCCCGGCCCGACCTCATCAACGCCGGACGCACGTTGTTCGGCGCGCCTCCGCCCAAGGGCCAAGAGTTCGCCGACCAGTACTTCGGGGCCATCCCGGAGCGCGTCCTCGCCTGCATGATGGAGACCGAGTATGAGTTGTTCAAACTCGGCATCCCGGTGAAGACCCGCCACAACGAAGTGGCGCCCAGTCAGTACGAAATCGCCCCGATCTACGAGAACGCCAACGTCGCGGCCGACCATCAGCAGCTCGTCATGCTGACCTTGCGAAAGGTCGCCGAGAAGTACGGCCTCGCCTGTCTGCTGCACGAAAAGCCGTTCGCCGGCGTCAACGGGTCGGGGAAGCATCTCAACTGGTCGCTGGGGAACGCCACTCAGGGGAACCTGCTCGAGCCGGGCAAGACTCCCCATGAAAACATGCAGTTTCTGGTCTTCTGCGGCGCGGTCATCAAGGCCGTCCACAAGCATGCCAAGCTGCTGCGGGCGGTCATCGCCCACGCCGGGAACGATCATCGGCTCGGGGCGAACGAAGCCCCCCCGGCGATCATCTCGATCTTCCTCGGCGAGCAGCTCGCCGACGTCTTCGAGCAGATCAAGAAGTCGGGTTCGGCCACCAGCAGCAAGCAACCGGGCGTGATGACGGTCGGGGTCGACACGCTGCCGCCGCTGCCGAAGGATGCCGGGGACCGCAACCGCACGAGCCCGTTCGCCTTCACCGGGAACAAGTTCGAGTTCCGCGCGGTCGGTTCGAGCCAGTCGCTGTCGGGTCCGCTGGTGGCCCTCAACACCATCATGACCGAGGCGATGGACGAGATCGCCACGGAACTGGAAAAGGCGACCGGCGGCGATCCCGCCAAGCTGGCCCCCGCCGTCCAATCGCTCCTCAAGAAGATCATGGACACCAGCGGTTCGGTGATCTTCAACGGCGACGGCTATTCGGAAGCCTGGCATCAGGAAGCCGAGAAACGCGGCCTGCCGAACCTCCGCCAGACGGTCGACGCCCTCCCGTCGATCACCGATCCGGCGGTGATCGCGATGTTCGAGAAGTATCAGGTCCTGACCGCCCGCGAAGTCGAAAGCCGCGAGGCGATCTACTTCGAGCAGTTTGTCCTCGTCCTCAACGTCGAGGCGAACCTCACCTACGAAATCGCCAAGACGACGATCTACCCCGCCGCGGTTCGTTATCAAAGCGAACTCGCTCAGGCGGCGGCCAATTGCAAGGCCGCCGGGGTCGCCTTTGAAGCCGGCATTCTGACGAAGGTGACCGGGCTGATCCAGCAGCTCGTCACGAAGCTCGACGCCCTGGAAGCCTTGCTGCCGCACGGTGGGGGTCACGGGGTCTCCGAGCCGAAGGCCGCCGCGATGCACGCCGCCCACCACATCCGGCCGGCGATCAACGCGGTTCGGGAAGTGGTCGACGCGTTGGAAGGGGTCGTCGCCGACGACTACTGGCCGTTGCCGACTTACCAGGAAATGCTGTTCATCAAGTAGGCCCACCACCCGTCGACGGACGGGATCTTGATGCCCCCCGAAGCCCAGGGAACGCGTTCCCTGGGCTTC
>CAYRVS010000122.1:0-6716 GCA_964427725.1 uncultured Planctomycetaceae bacterium
GATCGAGGACGGTAGTTCGAACACGTTGTTCGTCGGCGAAGCGCGGCTGGAGTCGGGGTCTTCGTTGGGCTGGATGTCGGGAACCCGCGCGACGCTGCGGAACACCGACCGGGCGCCCAACGCCGATGAGGATGAACACTGGAGGACACGGCCACAGGCCTACTCCGACAATCTCAATGAGTCCGAGGATCCGCTGGAGGTGGCGGGGTTCAGCAGCCGTCACGTCGGCGGTTCTCATTTCCTGATCGGGGACGGCGCGGTGCGGTTCATCTCTCAGAACATCGATATCGAGACGTACCATCATTTGGGCCATCGCCGCGATGGGGAAATGCTGGGAGATTATTGATGAATGAGGGTTGCTGAATGGTGGTTGATTCATGAAGCCCAGGGAAAGCTTTCCCTGGGCTTCATCATTCATGTCATTTCCACTCGCGCAAGCGCACGTTGCGGAACTTCACCACGCTGCTGTGGTTCTGCAGTCCCAAGTACCCTCCGGTTTCACGCAGCTTGAGCAGCGGATGCGACTCGGCGGTGATGTCGACGACGGTTTCGCCGTTGTGGATCGTCGTGACATGCCGCCCCACGCAGCGGATTTCGAGGGTGTTCCACTCCCCCGCCGGGCGGGAATTCCGCGGTTTCGCCCCCGCGATGTCGTAGACCGACGCCGAGTATTGGTAGTCCTTCAGCGTCGCATACTGCGGAGCGGCGTCGTCGAGGAGCTGGACCTCGAATCCGGCGACGGGGAGCGTTTCGTTCTCGCGATGATGGTTGCCGTCGGCGGGAACCCGCACATAGACGCCGCTGTTGCCGCCGGGGGCGAGTTGGTAATCGAATCGCAGCGAGAAGTCGCCGTAGGTCTTCGCGGATCGTAACCACGGGCCCTTCGCGCCGCTGCAGACCAGTTGCCTATCCGTGACCGACCAGCATTGGTCGGCGGGACCATCGCCGCCCGACCAGCCCGAGAGGTCGACACGGTTGAAGAGCGAAACGTAGTCGAGCTCCGTGAGGGTGACGTCGCGGATTTGGAACTTGCCGCCGAGCGGGACTTCGATCTGGAAGCCGACGTGGCCTTCCGCGTGTTTGAGCCCCGCGGCGGTATACGCGGGTTGGCCGTTGATCTTCAGCGAGACTTCATTCCCGACGACGCGGATGTCGAACGTGTTCCATTCCCCGGCGGGTTTCGCGAGGCCCGTGGAGCTTGCGCCGGGGAGATTGCCGATGTTCCCCTCGCGACCTTCGAGCAGGTTGATCTGGTAGCCGTCCTTCGGGAAGGGTTTGCCGTCGCGGGGCGTGCGGATGTAGATTCCGGCGTCGTACTTTTCGGTCTGGAGGGCGCGCCATTCGAGGTGGAGCTCGAAGTCGTGATAGGGGGACGGCGTCCGCAGCCAGCCGTTGCCCGACTCGAACTGCAAGACGCCGTCGACGAAGGTCACCGTGGCGTCGTGTTCGAGAATCCAGCCCGACAGCGTGCCGTCGCGGAACGGCTCGAGCACATGCGGCTTCGGAGGTTCGGTCACGGCGGAGGTTCCATGTTCGGCGGAGCGATCGGGCTCTTTGTTGTCGGCGAGGAACGCGACGAGGTCGCGCAGATCGCGGCGGTTGAGTTTCTTGGCGAGGTCTTCGGGCATGCCCGACTTGCCGACGGCCCGTTCTTCGATCGCGGCGGTCTCGACCGTGACCAGCGTGGCGTCAGGCAGCTGCAGCGTCACCCGTTCGGGGGTTTCCTGCTTGATGATCCCGACGTGCACTTTGCCGTCGTCCATTTCGAGGACGGCAGTTTCGTAGCCTTTGGCGATGGCGCGGTTGGGGTCCATGAGGGCTTCGAGGAGGTACTCGCGGGGTTTGAGCGCGCCGATCTCGGAGAGGTTCGGGCCGACGTCCCCCCCATCCCCTTGGACCTTATGACAGCGGCGGCAAGAGAGATCCGCGCGGGTCAGGAAGAGCTCGCGGCCCCGTTCGGGATGGCCGCCGTGCAAGGCTTCGGCGTAGTCGCGCGCGGGCCCGGTGCCCGTCAGCCGACCACGATGGAGCGCCACGAGGTTCGTGAACTCGGGCCGACTCCGCGCTTCGGCGGCTTCGAGGAGTTCGAGCCACAACTCCGGCGCGACTTGCCCCGTTGCCAACTCTTTGAGCCATTGGCCGAGTTCGGCATCGGCGGCGGGACTGGCGAGTTTGACCAGACTGTCGATCGCCGCCTGCAGTTCGCGCCAATCGCCCGTACGCTTGAGCGCCGGGAGTTTTTGCAGGAGCAGCTCGGGTTGCGTCGACGCGAGCAGTTTCCACACCGCCCCGCGCACCAACGGGCTGGGATCTTCGAGCCGGGTCGGCAGCAGTTCGGACAGGCGTTCGTCCTTCAGGGCCGCGAGGGCTTCCAGCGCGGCGACCCGTTCCCGCGGGCTGCGCTCGGTCGCCGTCGCGAGTCGCCTCAGGAAGTCGCCGGCGGCTCCCAGGCCATGGGTCGACGCCAGTTGAGCGGCCTGTTCCCGCAGGGAGGGGGAACCGCCGAAGAGACTGGGGAGCGCGGGGACGAGCACCTCCGCGAGTTCCAGCGCGGCCCGGTCCAACGGACGATAGTCCCCCAAGTACCGATCGAGCACGATCGGCTTGTTCCAATCGTTGAGCGCCGCGACCGCTTCGAGCCGGACGGCTTCCGCCGCGCTCTCCGATGCGGCGAGCCGCGCGACGGCGGCGGCATGCTCGCTGGTCCCCAGGCGGAAATTCGCATTGATCGCCCGGCGAAGGGTTTCCTCGGGGAGACCGGGCTGAGCCGTGAGCGCCGCGATCGCGGGATAGCCTTCCGTGATCGGCAAGTCGTGAATCGCGCGGACGGCTTCGAGCTGGACCTGCGGATCGGCGTCTTCCAGGTAAGTGGTCAACTCGCGCGCCCGTTGCCGGCGCAAGGCGACGACCGCGCCGCGGCGAGCCGAACTATCGGGATGCCGCGACCACGTCGCGAGTTCCGCCGAGGTCACGCAACCGGCGAGGCCCACCACGGCCGCGTGCCGCAGCGTCGGATCGGTCTCCCCCACGTCACTGAGGAGTTGCAACAAGCCGTCGCGCGCCTCGGGGAGCGCGAGTTTGCCGAGCGCGATGGCCGCCTGCGCGCGAACATGGGCCTCCGGATCCTGCAAGCGGGCGATGAGCGCCGCGCCGGCCTCGGTGAACTTCGCGTTCCCCAAGACTTTCGCGACATTGGTCCGCAGCCAGAACTCGGGATCGTCGAGCAGCGGGAGCAATCCCGACAGGACGCCACGATCGGTTCGCGCGAGTTGCCCGAGGCCCCAGACGCCATGCAAGCGGTACCGCACGTCGCCGGCCGCTAACGCGCGCCGGAGCAGTTCGTCCCCCTCGTTCCGCGCGACCAGCGCGAACTGACTGCGCTGCCGTACGCGGGAATCGGGATGCGCCAGCAACTCGACCAGACGGGGCGTCGGCAATGTCTCGAACCCGGTCGCGAAGAGCTTTTGGGCTGCGTCGCGCGCGGCGGCGTCCGGAGCGTCGGCGACATCGATGCGATAGATGCGGCCTTTGCCGTTCTGCCCCCAGCCGTCGACCCAATCACTGAGGTACATCCGGCCGTCGTAACCGAAGTCGACATCGGTCGCGAGGATCGACCACGCGAACTCCCGCGTGTCGGTCAGTTCAAAGCTGGCACCTTTCGGGTTCAGTCCGAACGACCGAATCCCGCTGTTGGCGGGAGAGCCGCGAAAATCGGCGAGGAAGAAATGGCCTTGATAGCGCTGGGGCAAACCGACTCCGGGATAGTGCACCAGCCCGGACGGACCATCGGCGAAGTTCACGATGGGGGGGACGATGTAGGCCGGTTGACCGGCATGCGCGGGATGCCACAGCTTCTCGCGGTTCCAGCTCCCGCGATCGTTCAAGTACTGATAGTACATCCGCCAGCCGCTGTCGGAGCCTTCGATGAGATGGACCCACCGGGCGCGGTCGCCGCCGTCGGAGTTGTTGTCCCCCGTGAAGAGGTTGCCGTAATCATCGAACGCGAGTTCCTGCGGATTGCGCAGCCCGGTGTTGACGACTTCCAGTTCGGATCCATCGGGTTCGCAGCGAAAAACGGCCCCTTCGTCGGGGCGATGGAGCACGCCTCCGGGCGTTTCGACGTGATACCCACGATCGCCGATGGTGAAATAGAGCTTGCCGTCGGGACCGAGCGTGAGGCCGTGCAGGTCGTGCCCGATGAAGGCCGAGCGGACGCCGAACCCGGAATGCAGGCTTTGGCGTTCCTCGGCGACGCCGTCGCCGTCGGCGTCCCGCAACATCCAGAGATGGGGAATGCAGGTGAAATAGACCCGGCCGTTCAGCGCCAACAACCCCGAGCCCAGTCCATCGAGCGGGGCGTTGAACCCGTCGGCGAAGACGGTGCTGGTTTCATAGACGCCGTCGCCGTCGCGGTCGACCAGTTTGCGGACGCGATCGGAGGCTTCGGTGTAGGGTTTGAGATCGGGATGGGCCGCGCGGTAATAAGCGAGCCGATCCTCGACCGTTTGAGCCGCGAGATCGGCGACCAGCCGGTTCATGTGACCGCGGTTGTCCTCGACGCCGCGATGGAGTCGATAGGTCTCGGCGACGTAGAGGGCCCCCTGCTCGTCGAAACAGAAGGCGACGGGTTGGGCGAGGATCGGTTCCGCCGCCGCGAGCGAGATTGTCATCCCCTCGGCCAAACGAAAGCTCGCGATGGCCCGTTGACCCTCTTCGGACGGGCCCGCGAGTTGGGGCTCGAACCGGTCGGCGGCGAAGCCGCATGCGGCGACCAGCCAGAACGTCATCGCGAAGCGGCGAGAGAGGCGGGACATGAGCGACATCACGGGGGGCCAACTGGATGGAACGGAAGAATGATCGCCGAACGCGGCGGATCGTCCAGCATAGCCCAAGGTGGTTCAAACACCAGTGTGGAACCCTTGACCGCTTGCATGGGGCATGAAACGCAAGCGGCGGTCCGCAACGAAGCGCGGCGCGCGGTCGGCCCGCCGCGAGCGTCGCGGCCGGGGCGGGTGCCCCGGCCTATGTTGGAGATGGTGCGTGGTGATGCGACATGACCATGCGTCGAGTCATGACCATGCGTCGATCCATGACCGTGTGCTGCATGGCACCACGGGCGATCATTACGTCGTCGGCAAATGAAACGCCTTCAGGAGCGCGGCGTGGGCGTTGTGGGCGTCGCCGCGCGAGACGACGACACCGATCCGAATCTCGCTGGTGTTGACGAGCTGGACGTTGACCTTCGCCTCCGAGAGCGCGCGGAACATGCGATCTCCCACGCCGGTGTGGCTGCGGAGCCCGATCCCCAGCACCGTGAGGAGCGCCATCTCGCCGTCGTAGCTCAGTTCCGCCCCCGGCCAACGTTCGAGGAGCTCCCGCATCAGCAGCAGACAGCGTTCCAGATCGACCCGGGGCACCGTGAACGACAAATCGGTCCGCTGATCTTGTCCGACGTTCTGGACGATCATGTCGACCATCACGCCCCCCTCGGCGACGGCGGCGAAGACGTCCGCCGCGATCCCCGGGCGATCCTGCACGCCGGAAATCGTGACCCGCGCCTGCTGTTCATCGAGCTGCACCTCGCTGACGACGATGTCCTCCATGCTCGCCAGCCGCGAAACAACGTCCTGTTCCAGTTCCGCCCGGGGCAGCCGGGGTTTGGCCTCGTCGATCCGCTGGGCGAAGCCGATGCTGGGGGCCGACGCGAATTCCTCGTGCAAGGCGAAGCCGTCGTGTACGGCGTTGAGCGCCTGTTGCGATTGATCGCGGTTCACCAGGACCGAAATCTTGATCTCGCTAGTGGTGATCATCGAGATGTTGACCCCCGCCTTCGCCAGCGATTGGAACATCTGCGCCGCGACCCCCGTATGGGTCCGCATGCCGCTCCCCACCACCGAGACCTTCGAGACGTTGGTTTCCGGCAGGACGCGCCCCGCGCCCAACGAATGGACCGCCGCCTCGGCCGCCGTCAACGCCTCCGCGAGATCATCCTGCGGCACGGTGAACGAGACCGACGCCTTGCCATGCGCGGCGACGTCTTGAATCACCATGTCGATCGGGATCTTCCGTTCGGCCATCCGCGCGAAGATCGCGCTCAAGACCCCCGGGCGGTCGGGCAACTCGCGGAGTTTCACCACCGCTTCGTTTTTGACTAAGGCGACGCTGCTGACGACCGGCGCGTTCTCCTCCAACTGCGGGGCGATCAACGTCCCCGCCCCGTCCTTGTAGGCGGGGCGGACCAGCAACGGGACGCGGTACTTCTTGGCGAACTCGATCGATCGCGAATGCATCTTGCCGCCGCCGAGGCTCGTGAGCTCGAGCATCTCGTCGTAGGAAATGCGGGCGATCTTGCGGGCCCCTTTCACCACGCGGGGATCGGTGGTGAAGATCCCTTCGACGTCGGTGTAGATCTCGCAGACGTCGGCCTCGAGGACCGCCGCGAGGGCCGTCGCCGTGGTATCGCTGCCGCCGCGGCCCAGCGTGGTGATGTTGAAGTCTTCGTCGATCCCCTGAAAGCCGGCGGCGATGACGATATGTCCGCTGTCGAGGGCGGCGCGCATCCGTTCGGTTTGAATCCGCCGAATCCGCGCCTTGGTGAAGGTGGAGTCGGTCAGAATCCCGATCTGATAGCCGGTCAGGCTGATCGCCGGCTCGCCGAGTTCGCGGACCGCCATCGCCATCAGGGCGACCGATTCCTGTTCGCCGGTGGCGAGGAG
>CAYRVS010000122.1:6726-7661 GCA_964427725.1 uncultured Planctomycetaceae bacterium
TGTCCATTTCGCGCGGCGGGGGGTTGTCGCTGATCTGTTTGGCGAGGTCGACCAGTTCGTCGGTCTTGTCGCCGCGCGCGCTGACGACCACCACCACCTGGTTGCCGGCCCGTTTCGACTCGACGATCCGCTGGGCGCAGTGACGAATCCGATCCGCATCGGCGACGCTGCTGCCGCCGAACTTCTGCACGATCAAGGCCACGACCTGGGTTCCTGTTTTCGAGCGGCGTCTTTTCCGACGGGTGGCTGGGGTCGGCCAACAGGCCGCCCCCAGGAGCTGGGTGATCAGATCCGTCCCGAGAGTGACGCGCTGGGGGCTCGATGACTCGACCCCAGCGACCCGTCATGGCCGACGCATGCCGCCATGATCACACCGGGGGAAATCGCCGGGCAAACGGCGAAGAATATCGGGCGCGCGGCCGGAAATCATCTCACGTCGAGCCGCACGACGTGGCCATCCGCCAAGCCGACGATCACGAAATCGCCGAGCGGACTCAATCGCACCTTGGTGATCTCTTCGGGCGCCGTCAGGCCGAACCGCAGATCGCCGTCGGTTTCGACCATCAGGAGTTGACGTTCCATGGTCGCGGCGACGATCCGCTGCTTCCCGTAGGTCGCCGAGACGCGATGGGCGGTGCCATCGAGCACGAAATTCCCGCGCGACGTCCCGTCGCCGTCAAAGACTTGCAGCCCATGCGCGAGGCCCGCGAGGACGATCGCCGTACCATCGCCGGTGATCGTCAGATCGTTCACCGTCGACCATAACCGTTCGTTCCAGAGCGGGTCGCCGGCGAGGCTGTAGCGGGCGAAGAACCCGTAATCCGCCGCCGCGATGATCGCCGGCTCCGTCACGACGAATTGCAGGTACCGCAGCGGCCGCAACGACTCGAACGACGACGTCTTGTGTTTGTCGGCGTCGTAAACGACGTTCATCC
>CAYRVS010000122.1:7671-16288 GCA_964427725.1 uncultured Planctomycetaceae bacterium
CGTTCATCCCGCTCGACAACGCGGCGACCACATGCGTCCCCTGCGGAGAGATCGCCAACCCGACCACTTCGTCATCCAGCTCGCGGGTCCAGCGGAATTGCAGCGTTTTGTCGAACCAGGCGAGCGTCTGTTCGTCGAGGATCGCGACCCCGGCGGATCCGTCGTCGGCGAGCGCGACGAGCCGCATCTGATGGGCGGTCCGCGTCAGCGACTGCACGCGACCCCGGCGATCGATCCGGTAGAGCCCCCCGGATTCATCCGCCGCAAGGGTCTCGCCACTTTCGCGGGCGAAGGCGAGGTCGGTCAGGGGGGCGTCGGTGGCGAAACTCCACCGCATCGCGGGGAGCGTCCCCTGCCCCGATTGCACCCATTCCGCCGAGCCGGTCATCGCGCGAGTCCTCGATCCGCGAGGATACCGCCCGCCACCCGCCGCGACCAACCTCTTCCCGTCTGTCCGATGATTCCAACGTCCATGCCCCCCGCGCAACGGAATCCCGTTCAATCACCGTGAGGTGGGTGGGACGTTGGTTCGAGCTCTTTCAGGCGGCGTTTGAGATCCTCGTCGGCGGCGAGCAGCCCCTCGGCTTGGCGCTGACGGTATTGCGACTCGAATTCGGCGATCTTCGGCCGGCATGTCTCGCGGATGCTTTCCGCCATCCGGTCGATGAACAGCACGCCGTCAAGATGGTCAATCTCATGCTGGACGGCCCGCGAACCCAACTCGGTCAGGTTGTACTCGAAGACGTTTCCGTTCAGATCGAAGGCCTCGACGACGATCTCGGCGGCCCGCTTCACGTCGCCGTACATCCCGGGAAAGCTGAGGCAGCCTTCCTCGCCTTCGGTGGTCCCCTTACGCTTCAGGATCTCGGGATTGATGAAGACCAGTTCCTCTTCCCGAGCTTCCTTGTCGCCGGTGAGGTTCAGGATGAAGACCCGCCAAGGGAGATCGACCTGATTCGCCGCGAGGCCGATGCCGTTGTGGGCGTACATCAACTCGAACATCTCGGCGACCGCTTTTCGCAGGGTCGCGTCGATTTCCTGAATCGGCCGGGACTTCCACCGCAAGGCCGGATGGGGGTAAAGGACGACTTCCATGGCCGGGTGGGTTTCAGGTGAGAGGACAACCAGACGTCACCGAGCTCGCACGAAGTTGCGGAAACCCGTCAAGCGGCCTCGGACCTTTCGTGACGAGGGGGCATCAAGCCGCCGGTCATCATACCGTGACCCCGACCAATTGATCGAGCAACGCGGCGTAGTCTTGTGGCGCGAGTCCGTTTCCAATCAGCTTCGCGGTCCCTTCCGACAACGCGGCCGACCAGCTTCGGCGGCCTTGGGCGACTTCGGCGAACGTCCGGACATCGGTTTCGCAGACACACAGGCGGTCGGCGTGCAACCCGGGCTCGACGCCGATGAGTTGCCCGGCCTGATCGACCAGTTGCCATTGCCCTCCCCCGGGGCCGCGGACATCGAGCCCCAACAACCGTCGCCCGTTCTCGGGGAGCGGTGCTTCGACCCAAGACTGGACGACGCTGTCGGCGTCGAACTCGATCGTCGGGGGCTTCTTGCTGGGGGTCGGGAAATTGGCGTCGATCGCCACCCGCGACAACCGGACCAGCAACTCGAAATCGATGTCCGGACAAGGGAGGTGCGGCGCGGCCCGCTGAATGTTCGTCGAATCGAACTCGGGATCCATCCGCCAATACGAGTTGTAGACGCGGATGTGTTCGTGGAAGAGTGCTTCCGTCTCGTTATCGTTGGCGGGAACGTGATCGGCCCCCAACAACTGCACCCCATACAGCCCGATCGACGCCTCCAGCACGTCGCGGATCATCCCGGTGGTGACCGGTTGACGCGGCGTCAGATGGTAAGTCTTCCCGTGATGCTCGGGATGGAGCATCACGTGCACCATCGCCGCCGAGACCCAGTCGACCGGGACCAGATGCTTCGTTTCGTCGCCGTTCAAATTCAGCCGGACCCGATCGGCGTGAATCATCCCGGTGTGATCGCGCTCATGGGTCTGCGCGAGGGTATGGGCCAACTGCAACGCGGCGTAGAAGCCGTGATAGGTCGTCGTGAAGCCGGTGCGGCTGTCCCCGATGATGATCCCGGGACGATAGACGGTCGGCGGGCGAATGAAATCGGCGGCGCGGACCAGCTTCTCGGCGGACAGCTTGCTGATCTCGTAGTCGTTGCCCAACGTCTGGCCGACATCGACGTCGCTTTCGAGAATCCGCCCTTTCCGCAGGCCGGCGACGTACGCCGTCGACACGTGATGGAATTCGCGAATCCCCGCCTGCCGGGTGAACTCGAGGATGTTTTGTGTCCCGATGACGTTCGAGCGATACGGTTCCCCTTGCGGGCTGGTCGCCTCGAAGCTGAGGCTCGCCGCGTTGTGGATCACGGCGGTGCAATGCTCGGCGGCCCACCGCAGGTCGGTCCCATCCAGCCCCAGATCGGGCTGCGTGATGTCCCCTTCGAGAATCACCGGACGCGGGAGCACCTCCCCCTCGGCGTCCCATTGCTGGAGCAGATTTTCGATCCGCTGCCGCGCCGTCAGTTTTCGCTGGGAACGGACCAGCACCGCGACCTGTCGGCCCGCTTGCAGCAAATCGCGCAGCAGGTAGTTCCCCAGGAGTCCGGTGGCGCCGGTGAGAAAATAGTAACCACTCATGCCGTGTTGCTGATCCCATACCCCGGACGCGCCCCATGGCGGGGTTCGCGCGGGAACCTGGCGAAACGAGAGATCCCCATCGCCGACCTGCGACTGCTTGGTGAGCCGACAGCCGGGTCGTCGGGGAACCGCAATTTCTGGACGCCGCAAGCCGACCGGTCGCCACGTCACCGAAAGAAATTCTAATCCCCCGACGAATCGACCGGGAGGTTGTTCCCGGGGAAAACAGGAAACCGAGGGGATTTCCGGTCGGCTGGGATGGCTTACGAAAAGCCTGCGGGACCGGCGATTTGCTCCCGTCACGCTCTCCTTTCGGGGACCGGTCGCCCTCGGAAGTCGCCCGACGCCAAGCCGATTTTCCGGGAACTTTCCCGGTGCGGGACGCGCCCAAAGCGGGGCGAACCTGACCTGATGAGCCACGGGCCACACCGCGAAACCACTTCTTGCGATCTTGAGTACAGACGTTTAGACTGGGAGTGTTTGTCTGGCCATCGTGTGATTCCAAATCGTCTTCATCGCTCCGGTCGCGGAGCTGTTCTCTACCGTGGATCCTATCGGGATGAAAGGGCTGTCATGCCTGCCGAATTTGCGCGCTTATTGTGGGGGTCGAGGACGACTTCGCTGATCTGGCTTGGAGGCTGTTTGCTCGCCTGCGCGTTGAGCGGCTGTGGTCTGCCGACATGGAGTGAATTGGTCGGAACGAAGCAGGAGGAAGCCGCCCCCGTCGTGGTGGTGCCGACGACCCCCACGCCGCCGCCGCAACCGACGCCCCCGCCCGAGCCCCCCAAGCCCAACGCTCAAGAGCTGGTCGCCAAGTTTCAAAGCCTCAAGCCGCATGAAATCGACGACAACGCGCTCCTCGCGTTGACCAGCCTCGACGAAGGCTTGGAGGTGGTCGAGTCCTTGGATCTGCGCGGCAGCGGCGTCACCGCCGGGGGCCTCAAGAACCTGGCCAAACTGTCGAACCTCAAAAGCGTCGACATCCGCGGCACGCAACTTGACGCTTCGGGCCTCGCGGCGATCGCGAACGCCCCGTCCGTCACGGAACTGCAGGTCGATGGCCGCCGCGTGACCGCCGAAGGGGCCGCGGCCCTCGCCCCGTTGTCCGACTTGAAGGTCCTCGTCGCCGAAGGCCTGATGATGACCCCCGCGATGTGGGAGACCTTCATCATGGCGCATCCGAACCTCGAGGAATTGGCCATCCGGCAAAGCAACATGACCGACCCGGTGATGGCCGTGATCGGTCGCTTGACCAACCTGCGCAAGCTCATCGTCAACGACACCTCGGTCAGTGACGAAGGGCTCGCCATGATCGCCAACCTCGACAACCTTGAATGGCTCAGCCTGTCGAGCTGCCGCATCACGGGGATCGGCTTCCGTCCCAAAGGCGGCGGCAAATTCAACAAGCTCGAAACGCTGTACCTGCAGGACACCCCGCTCAATGAAGTCGGCGCCAAGGCGATCTCGCAGATGAAGCAGCTCCGCGTGCTCCATCTCAGCGGCATGGGCTCGATGCAGGACATCCACCTCGCGGCGATCGTCAAACCTCTGACCAACCTCGAACATCTCTCGGTGGTCAAGAACACCGGCCTCACCAGCAATGCGTTGGTCGCGGTCGCCGGTCACAAAAACCTGCGCGAGCTGAACGTCAGCATGATCCCCGGCATCGGCGACGCGGGCCTCAAACACCTCTTGAAATGCAAGGAACTGCAATGGGTCGACCTGGGGGGGACCTCCTGCTCGATCCAAGGGGCCCTGGCCCTCAAGCAGGCCCTGCCGCAGGTCGAAATCCGCGGCTTCCAGCAACAAGCCGGCGGATCGTCGGGTGCGCATCAAGGCGGGCCGTAGTCCATGACGCGATGCCCGTCAAACTGCGAAGCCCAGGGAACGCATTCCCTGGGCTTCGCTGGCTCCTCATCGGTTGATCAACACCACCGCGTCACTTCGCGGCGGCGATGTCATACACCATCAGGGTGTCCTGCTCGCGCAGATAAAGCTTGCCGTCGACCACCACCGGCTGCGACCAGCCCTCGCGTTCGATGATCTCGGGCTTGAAGGCCCCCTTGAACCGGAACTCGCTGGGGGTCGCCTCGATCAGCGCCACCGGTCCGCTTTGATAGCGGAAAATCAGGTGACCATCGACCGCGGTGATCGCCGCCGAGCCGTCGCCGATGTCGCGGCTCTGTCGCTGGGCGTTCCACAGGATCTTCCCGGTTTCCAGGTCGACCGCGACCGGGAAGCCCTTGTTGTGCCCGTGGCCGAAGTACAGCGTCTTGCCGATCAGCACCATCCCGCCGTGATGGTTCTGCAGTTGCTTGTTGTCGAAGTAGTAGACTTCCTTCGCGGCGACCCCGTCCCTCTCGGCGGTGAGCTCCAACAGCGCCGAGCCCCCGTCGTCATACCCGCTCGACGTGAAGATATGGTCCCCGGACGGGATCACCGTCGGGATGTTCGCGACGCCGTTGGCGATGCGGTTGTAGCTCCACAACAGTTTCCCGTCGCTCGCCCGGACCCCGATCACTCCCCGACCGACGAGCTGCACGTACTGCTTCACTCCGGCGGCTTCGCTGATCACGATCGAAGCGTACCCCGCGCCCGGCTTCCCGGCGGTCCCGAAATCGGGCACGGCGGCCTTCCAAACGTCGGTTCCGGTCAGCTTGTCGAGGCAGACGATCATCGCCTCCGGACCTCCCGGCGTGCACAAGACATGCTCGCCGTCGACCAGCGGCGACTCCGAAAAGCCCCAGCCGGTCATCATCTTTCCGCCGAACTCTTTGAACTCGCGCTGCCAGACGAGTCGACCGTCGGCGGTGTTGACGCAAGCGATCGACCCGTTCGACGAGACGACATACGCCCGGTCGCCGTCGATTGCCGGCGTGGAGCGCGAACCTTCGTACCCGTGATTCAGCCCCTTGTCGCCGATCAGCGTCGACCAGGCGACCTCGTGGGTGTTGAGATCGACGGCGACGAGGTACTGACCGCCGTCACGATTGCCGGTGGTGTAGAGCCGGCCGTCCGAAATCGAAACGCTGGCGTAGCCCCCGCCCAGCCCCTTCACGGTCCACAACAGCTTCGGCGCGGCGGCGGTCCAATCCTTCGCGAGCCCCTTGAAGGTGCTGATGTTGTCGCGCTGCGGGCCGCGCCACTGGGGCCAGTCGCCGGACGGTTCTGCCGCCGACAACGAGACGGTGCTGATGGCGCAGACCACCAGCCAGAGGACAGGTCGAGACACGCTCATCATCAACTCCGGGAACATGGGCAGGGGCGGGATTACGGGCGAGGCGGCACGCGGGCAGGGGCCATCCGGATGAACGGCGACGGCGGGAAAAGTATAGGCGGTTCCCCGGGCCGCGGGCAATCCGCCGACGCGCCGGGCGCGTCCATTCAATGAAGCAGCCCAGGGAAAGCATTCCCTGGGCTGCCTGCGATCAACTTGTGATCCCCACGGTCACTCCGCCGGGGTCTCCGAGGCGCCGGCGGCGACGAGCTCGCCACCTTCCGGCTCCGTATGCGACGGCGTGAAGTCGAGCTGCTTCTTGTCTCCCACGTCCTTCACCGTCACGGTGATGGTGTTGTGACCTTGGAAGACCCCTTGCAGCAGGTTTTCCGACAGCGGGTCTTCGACGAAGTTCTCGACCGCGCGGCGGAGCGGCCGGGCCCCGTACTCGACCGCGCCCCCCTTCTCGATGATGAACTCGCGGGCCGGGTCGGTCAGGACCAACTGGTACCCCTTCTCGGCGAGCCGCTCGACCACCTTCTTCATCTCGATGTCGACGATCTGCTTCAGGTTCTCGCGGGTCAGTTGGCGGAAGACGACCACTTCGTCGAGCCGGCCGATGAACTCCGGCTTGAACTCCCGCTCGATCTCCTGCATCAACCGCTCCTTCATGCGGTCGTAGCTGGTGTCCTCGTCGCGCTTCGTGAAGCCGAACAGGTCCCCCTGGCTGATCGCCGAGGCCCCGATGTTCGTCGTCATGATCACGATCGTGTTCTTGAAGTCGACCTTCCGCCCGAAGCTGTCGGTCAGATGGCCTTCCTCCATGATCTGCAGCAGCATGTTGAAGACGTCGGGATGGGCCTTCTCGATTTCGTCGAGCAGCACCACCGCGTACGGCCGCCGACGAATCTTCTCCGTCAACTGGCCCCCTTCCTCGTAACCGACATATCCCGGGGGCGCCCCGATCAACCGGCTGACGTTGTGCTTCTCCATGTACTCGCTCATGTCGATCTGCAGGAGCGCGTCCTGCTCGCCGAACATGAACTCCGCCAGCGTCTTCGCCGTCAGCGTCTTCCCGACCCCGGTCGGCCCGGCGAACAGGAAGACCCCGATCGGCCGCTTCGGATCCTTCAGCCCGCTGCGACTGCGGCGGACCGCCTTCGCCACCTGCTTGATCGCCTCCGCCTGACTGACGACGCGGCGATGCAGCTCGTCCTCCATCTTCAGGAGCCGGACCGCGTCCTCGCTCGACAGCCGCGTCAGCGGAATCCCCGTCATCTTCGAGACCACTTCGGCGATCACCTCGGCGTCGACCACGCCGTCCGTTTCCTTCGACTTGTCGCGCCAGTCCTTCGTCAAGTTCTCCATCTTACGCTTAAGCTTGTCGGCGGAGTCCCGCAACGACGCGGCCCGTTCGAAGTCCTGATTCGCGACCGCCTCTTCCTTCTGCTGATTGAGCCGTTCCAGCTCTTCCGCGAGATCCTTCAGGTCGGGCGGGCGGACCATCGACTTCAGCCGCACGCGGGCCCCCGATTCGTCGATCACGTCGATCGCCTTATCGGGCAGGCAGCGGGCGGTGATGTACCGCGTCGAGAGTTCGACCGCCTTTTCCAAGGCGTCGTCGGTGATCTGCACCCGGTGATGTTGCTCGTACCGTTCGCGCAACCCCTTGAGGATCTCGACCGCCTGCGCGGGCGAGGGGGGCTCGACCACCACCGTCTGGAACCGGCGCTCGAGCGCGCCATCCTTCTCGATGTACTTGCGGTATTCGTCCAGCGTCGTCGCGCCAATGCACTGCAGCTCGCCGCGGCTCAGCGCGGGCTTCAGCACGTTCGAGGCGTCGATCGCCCCTTCTGCGCCCCCCGCCCCCACCAGCGTATGCAATTCGTCGATGAACAGGATGGTGTTGCGGGCCCGCTTCACCTCGTTCATCACCGCCTTGATCCGCTCCTCGAACTGGCCGCGGTACTTCGTCCCCGCGACCATCATCGCCAAATCGAGCACCACGATCCGTTTATCACGCAGCAGTTCGGGCACGCTGCCGTCCACCACCATCTGGGCGAACCCTTCGACGATGGCGGTCTTCCCGACCCCCGCTTCGCCCAGCAGCACCGGGTTGTTCTTTTGCCGCCGGCAGAGAATTTGAATCACCCGCTCGATTTCGTTCGACCGACCGATGACCGGATCGAGCTTCCCTTGCCGGGCGAGCTCGGTGAGATCGCGGCCGAAACTGTCGAGGGCGGGAGTCTTGCTCTTGTTCGACTTCGATTGCCCCTGCGCTCCGCCCCCGCCACCGCCACCGCTCGAACCCGAGCCGCTCCGTTCCGACGTCCCTTCGCTCCCTTCGGGGCCATGCCCGAGCAGATTGAGGACTTCTTCGCGGACGTCTTCGAGCTTAAGGCCCAGGTTCATCAGGACCTGCGCGGCGACCCCTTCCTGCTCGCGGATCAGGCCGAGCAGCAAGTGTTCGGTCCCGACGTAGTTATGGTTGAGGTTCCGCGCCTCCTCCATCGCGTACTCGATGACCTTCTTGGCCCGTGGCGTCTGGGGGAGCTTCCCCATCGTGACCATATCGGGCCCGGATTGGACAATCTTCTCGACCTCGAGCCGAATCTTCCGCAGATCGACGTCGAGGTTCTTCAGCACGTTGGCGGCGACCCCGGACCCTTCCTTGACTAGGCCGAGCAGGATGTGTTCGGTGCCGATGTATTCGTGGTTGAAGCGCTGGG
>CAYRVS010000123.1:0-16175 GCA_964427725.1 uncultured Planctomycetaceae bacterium
GCGTTGTCGGGGGGGTGACCTTCCCGGCCCGCGTTCGTGACTTCCGCATGTCCGCAGAAAGTCCCGCCATGTCGAACGTCCTTTGGGTCTCGTCGCGTAAGGGGTTGTTCCGGTTGTCGCCCGGCAGGGGACGCTGGGAAATCGATCAGGTCTCGTTCCGGGGGCATCCCGTCTCGCTCGTGTTCGACGATCCGCGCGATGCCGCGGTCTACGCCGCGCTCAACCTGGGGCACTTCGGCGTGAAGGTCCATCGCAGCGACGATCGCGGGGCGACGTGGACCGAAGTCGGCGTGCCGACCTACCCGCCCACCGAGGAGCCGAACGGGCCCTCGCTGAAGCAGATTTGGGCGATCGAAGCGGCGGGGCCGAAGGTCGAAGACGGGCTCTGGGTGGGAACCATTCCGGGGGGCCTGTTCCGCAGCACCGATCGCGGCGCGACGTGGTCGCTCAACGAACCGCTGTGGAATCATCCCTCCCGGGCCAAGTGGTTCGGCGGCGGAGCCGAGCATCCCGGCATCCATTCGGTCTGCGTCGATCCGCGCGATCCGCGACACGTCCTGATCGCGGTCTCATGCGGCGGTGTCTGGCGGA
Organism: uncultured Planctomycetaceae bacterium; assembly: GCA_964427725.1. GTDB lineage: Bacteria > Planctomycetota > Planctomycetia > Planctomycetales > Planctomycetaceae > DSVQ01. The sequence continues at coordinate 592 of CAYRVS010000123.1, forward strand.
CCCGCGATGGCGGCCAATCCTGGGAAGTCGGCGGACGCGGGATGTTCGCCGAGTACATGCCGCCCGAAGCGGCCGAGGATCCCGAAATCCAGGATCCGCATCTGATGGCTCAATGCCCCGGTCGCCCCGACACGTTATGGGTCCAGCACCACAATGGCGTCTTTCTGTCGACCGACCACGCCGCGAGTTGGCGGCATGTCACCGGACTGAAACCGTCGTCGTTCGGGTTCGGGGTGGCGGTTCACCCGCGCGAGGACCAAACGGCGTGGTTCATCCCGGCGGTGAAGGATGAAACACGCATCCCGGTCGACGGCAAACTGAGCGTCACCCGCACCCGCGATGGCGGCCGGACCTGCGACGTGTTGACCCACGGACTGCCGCAAACCGATTGCTACGACCTCGTCTACCGGCATGCGCTGGCGATCGACACGACGGGGGATCAACTCGCGTTCGGGTCGACGACGGGGCATCTCTGGACGACCGCCGATCAGGGGGACCATTGGGACGCGGTCGCGGCCCATTTGCCGCCGATTTACGCGGTGCGATTCGGCTGATCAACGAAGAGGCCCAGGGATCGAAATCCCTGGGCCTCCCGTGGGGCTCCCCCCGTCCCCGTAACTTATCCGTGCGGGGGCTTCACGGACTTCAGATCGCGACCCGGATCACCCGCATGGCCGACCGACCAAGCCGAGCCGCTTGCTCGGCCATGTCGAAGACCTTGGCGCTGGTGGCGGCTTTCACCGCGGTGGCGAGCCCCGCATCGTTCGTGTCGTTGCCGGTCGTCATCCCGGTCACCTTGATGTCGGGAGTGACCCCGGCTCCGGCCATTTCCCGACCATCGGGCGAGTAGAACTTCGCGGTCGTCAACCGCAGGGCCGACGGCACGCTGCGGAGCGGGAAGAGGGTTTGCACCGTCCCCTTGCCGTACGACGTTTCCCCGACCACCAACCCCCGACCATTCTCCTGGATCGCCGCGGCGAAGATTTCACTCGCCGAGGCGCTGTTGTGGTCGACCAGCACCACCAGCGGAGTCCTCCAGGTGTTGGCCTTTTGGGCGGTTTCCCGGCTGTTATCGTTCTGCGTCCGGCCGCGGGTCGAGACGATCGTCCCGCCGGGCAGGAACCGATCGGAGATTTCGATCGCCGTCGTCAGCAGCCCCCCCGGGTTCCCCCGCAGGTCGAGAATCAGCGATTGCATCCCCTGGTTGTGCAGCGACCACAAGGCCTTGTCGAGCTCCTTCGCCGACGATTGCGAGAACTGATCGAGCTTGATGTACCCGACGGTGCTCGCCTCCATCCGGACTTCCGAGACGCTGTGGACTTCAAACGGCCGGCGGACCAGCGTCACGTCGCCCACCATGTTATCCCGCCGCAGATCGAGCTTGATCGGCGACCCGCTCGGCCCGGCGATCAGGTCGACCGCGCCACTCAGACTCAGCCCCGCGACCGACCGACCGTCGACCGCCGTGATGATGTCCCCCCGCTTCAGGGTCGCGGCGGCGGCCGGCCCCCCCGCCAGGGCCTTCAGGATCTTCAGGCCCTGCGGATGGGCTTCGATTTCGACGCCGATCCCCACCATGTTTTCCGCAAGTCCCGCCGAGGTTTCCCCCGACTTTTCCGGAGCGACGAACATCGAAAACTTATCAAGGGTCGACAAGGCCCCGTCGATGAAGGCCAGCGAGACGCTGCTCGGGTTGACCCGCAAGGCCTGCGACGTCATTTGGCCCGCTTGCCGCATCACGCCGATCGCCTGATTGACGTTCTGCGCCTGGACCTGGCTCGCCATCGCCTGCAGGTTGCGTTGCAGGCCCCGGACGGTCTGCGTGTCGGGCCGAATCCCCAACGCTTGCTGGAAGCTGCTCGTTTCGACCGCGACCATCAGATGCTGAAGGGCCGCCTCCACCCGTTGTTGGTAGCTGGTTGGTTGGATGTGCCGTTGATCGATGTACTGCGACACCTCGGCATAGAGGGCCTCGCCGCTCGAGCCTTGCAGTTGTTGCAGGATCCGGACGACCTTCGGGTCGGCGTACCGTTGTTGCACCTTCTCGGTGAGCGACGGTTCGGCCGGTTTGGTGACCGGGACCGTCCGCCGCGTGGGGAGCGGGAGGTCTTCGAGATCGATGGGCCGCGTCCGGGGGACGGTGCGGGTGTTCCACGGAGCGCTCAGGTCTTCGAGCGATTCGTCGACCGGGAACGACCGGCCGCGGGGGCTCGACCGACTGATGACGTCGTCATTCCACGGGATCCGCGGCGCGAGTTCCGGAGTCCGCTTGCGAGTGGAAGCGGTGCCGAAGTTCCCATGGGTGTTGGGTTGATAACCCCGCGAAGTGCCGAGGTAGGCATCGGGGGAAGGGCCGAACTCGGTGTCGGCGTCGTAGCGCGAGAACCGCGAGCTTTGAGCCGAAGCGGGAAGGCCTGTCACCCACAGCGTGGCGATCACGACCGCGGCGAGAGAGAGGGTGCGAACGAAGCGGGTCAGGGAGCTGGAGGTCGAAGTCGTCATGATGGTTCCTTCCGAGTCCAGGGCCGCCTTCAAGCGGCCCAAACGAGTGCGAGGCGGGGAGCGATCAGGTTCGTGGTGGTGGGTGGCGGTTTCAGGGTTGGTGGGTTGGTTTAGTGGGCGACGGCGAGCTCCAGCGGGGCGGTGTTGTCATCAGTCTGAGTGAGCAACGGCAGGAGTTCGCCGCGGGTCACCTTGATATTGGCGGGGGCGTCGACCCCGATTTTGACACTGCTTTTGCCGGTGCGAATCACACGGATGACAATGTGCTCGCCGATCCGAATCACTCCATCACGCTTGCGGGTGAGAACCAACATTTGAGCCGTTCCTTGCGAATGTGGTTGAGGCGAAGTTTGCCGGTTGTGCCGGGCTGCGAGTTCAACTCGCGAACGCTGTCAAGAGCAATGCAGGCTGCGTGCCAATTCGCGAGGAAGCGCGAGAGATCGGTCGCAAGTCTTTTTTTGGTGGACTGATGGGGCGATGTAGGAATTGCTCTTGACCAAAACCGGCAAAGTCTGCCGGTAAAATTGGGAGTAGGGAGGGAGTACTCGATTGTCAGAGTTGCAAGAGTGAGACGGTTTGTAACTCGGTGTGTAATCGTTACGATTCGAGTGGCGTGGGCCGGCCTGGACGACAGCTCGGAATGGGACCAAGATTCGCGCCGTATTGAAGAGGTGCGGGGCCGGCACTCTCTCAATGTGTCCTAGGAATGACACGGAATGGCATGGGGAGTGCGACTGTTCTGCGACAGTGCGGCCAGCCAGTGAGGCGGGCCGCGGTTTCAAGAACGAAGACGTCAGTCCATTGGAAGGAAGTTCCCCATGTCCACTCGCATCCTCGCCCTCGCCGGCTTACTCGCCTGCACGACCACCGCCGCGCAGGCCCAACAGCTCCTCAACCCCTTCACCTGGTTCGACCCGGGTTACTATGGTGCCCCAAGCTACGGCTGCCCGAACGGCAACTGTGGCCCCAACGCCGGGTATCGCGGTTCGCCCTACGCGAACTGTCCCAACGGCAACTGCAACGTGGCGAGCGGCTACCGTGGCATGCCCAGCAATGCCTGTCCCGGCGGGGTCTGCCCCGTGAACGCCGGCTATCGTGGACTGCCGAACGCCAACTGTCCGAACGGAAACTGCCCGGTTCCCAACTACGGCGCGGCGTATCGTTCGCAGCCCCTGCCGACGAACTACGCACCGGCCAACTATGGCCCGGCCAACTATGGCCCGATGAACTACGGCCCCGCAGACAACTACGGCCCGTACGGCAACTTCAAAAACGTCGAACCGACCTACGGGAACTACAAGCCGCTGCCGAAGGCGAACTTCGACGACGACTACCCAACCAACCGGGCCCCGAACCTGAATCGCGCGGCCTCGACTCCGACGCGGAACTTCCAAGCGAACGATCCGTTCTATCGGTAACGTCTCGCGGGACGACCAGCGACGCGAAACCGGGCGTGAATCACCGGGGGGAGTGACCTCCCCCCGCTCCTGGTCGATAGGGCGCGGTCGAATGGTCGACCGCCGGCATGTGGACGCCAACGATCACGACAAGGGGGGCTGCGGTCCCCCTTGGTCGTTGCGCGAGAGGATTTGTCGTATGCATGCGGAGCCATGATTGTGGCGCGTCGCCTGACAGTGATTTGCGCTTGGCCGATGACCCCGACTTCTTGCCGGGGGAGCACTTTGTCTGCGCATCGAACCAGGCATCCAATTTCGCGGACAGTCCCTGTCGGGCGATACGAAGAAAGTGACCATCAGGGGGGAGTGGTCCTCACCCCAGTCGTCAACGATGCGAATCAGCCTAATAGCGGCGGCTTGACGCACCAGCTTGAACACGGAGCGCGGCGGCTCGATCAGACCGGTGAACCAGACCGCCGGTTGTCGTGAGTTTGCCGTTGACGCGAGAGGACCATCGCGACCTCATCCTTGGTTGCCTCCCTGGGCTGCGGCACCCGGAAGTCCTGCACGCATTGTCATAGGATGGCGTCGAAAGACTGGTCTTGGCGGCCATGCGGATCGGGGAATCCGGGCGTCACCTCGACCAGCGCCACCGACAAGACCACCACCATGACGGTCCACGGGCGACGCAGCGCGAACGAAACGGGATTCATGGGGGAGAGATCTTCGGGCGGTGCGAGTGCGACCCTACCATCCCGCCCACCGAGGCCGCGAGGACAGACAACCACGGAGTCACGAATCCATCGGAGGTGGTTGCATAGAGCCCTGAATCCGACGTCATGGCGAGCCGGGTTGCGAGTGACTGGTGGTTTGGGGTTCCAACATGGACGGTTCGGTACCCGCCCGTTGAATGCCAGTCCGAGGCGAACGGAGTTCACCGCCTTCGCACGACGAATCGGGCTGTGACGGCGTCGGACAGGGGCCGAGGTGTGAGTGTTGGCAACTCCCCCACGTCCTCGCTACAATTCGCGAGGCGGCCGCCATCAGGGAGACCGTGTCGACATTGTCGGGCGTGGAGAGGCGAGGGGTTATGGCCAAAGAAGAGGCCATCGAAGTGCAGGGGAACGTGGTCGAGGCGCTGGCGAACACGCAGTTTCGCGTCGTCCTCGAAAATGGTCACACCGTGCTCGCGCACGTCGCGGGCAAAATGCGCAAGCACTTCATCCGCATCGTCCCCGGCGACCGCGTGGTCGTCGAAGTCTCGCCGTACGATCTGAACCGCGGTCGTATCATCTTCCGTGAACGTTGAGCCGCCGGTGAACGCGTATCCCGCCGGCGACCCATCCCTCGAGACTCGCGCAGACGACGTCGCCTCCCCGGACGAATTGAACGACGCCGGTCCGGCGTCGGCGCTCGAACCGGCCGCCACGTCCTCCACATCGCTCCCCCGCGTCCAACTCTTCACCGACGGGGCGTGCAGCGGGAATCCCGGCCCGGGAGGCTGGGCCTACATCCTGCGGCATCCCAAAACCGGCGCGGAAAAAGTCGGTTCCGGCGGCTTGCCCCAAACCACCAACAACCAGATGGAGTTGCAGGCGGTCATCTCCGGATTGCAAGCCCTCTCGCGGCGGTCGGAGGTCGAGGTGATCACCGACAGCAACTACGTCGCCCAGGGGAGCCGGGAATGGCTCGCCGGCTGGAAACGGAACGGTTGGCGTCGCCGCGAAAAAGGGGCGTGGAAGCCCGTTAAGAACGTCGAGCTCTGGCAGACGCTGGATGCCCTGCTCGCCCAACACCGCGTCCGCTTCACCTGGATCCGCGGCCACGCCGGTCATCCGGAAAACGAACGCTGCGACGAACTCGCCGTCGCCGCCATCCGACAATTCCGCGGGTCATGAACGACGCCTCGTCAGCGCGTCCTTCCGAGCCGCCGCGTGTCGCGGCGGACCCGCGCGCTGACAACTGCCGACTAAGCGTCCGGAAGACCGCCGCGACACGCGGCGGCTCTTGACGCTCAACCCCTACCGCAGCTCGCGCAGATCCGTCACCGGCCGAAACTCCTCCATGTACGTTTCCGGATTGAGCACGCCCCCTTGTTCATGGGCGTCGCGGATGAAGTTCCGCAGCTGCAGAATCGGCGGACCGACCATCAGGATGAAGACCGGCGGGGCCAAGCACAGCAGCACCGGGAACAGCAGCTTGATGCTCGTCTGATTGGCCCGTTCCTCGGCGCGTTGCCGGTACTGCCGCCGCATCGTGTCGGCGAACTCGGTCACCGCCGTCGCGACATGCGTCCCGATCAGTTCCGTCTGACTCACCAAGGTTGAGAGCGCGTTGACATCGGGGGCGTTCATCCGCCGCGCGAACTCCTTCAGCGCCCGCTGCATCGTGTCGGCCTCGGCATGCCGTCGGACCACCTCCAACTCGACCGCGATGTCACGATGGAAGAACTCGATGTCGCGGGCCACCCGCGCCAACGAATCCCGCAGCGGCAGGCCTCCCGTCAAGCACATCCGAATGATGTCGAGCGCGTCGGGCAGACCCGTCTGAATCCGCTGCAATCGCCGATTCGCCTGCAACCGCAACAACCATCGCGGCAAGATGTAACTCACGATCGACGCCGCGAGACTCGCCAGCAGAATCGTTTGCGGCAACTTGGTCGCGGGATCGGCGACGACCGCCGCCGCCGTCCCCACCAGCAGCGTCCCCAGGACGATGAAGTTCCTGGCGGCGAGATACTCGACGCTCGCTTCGAGTCCATAATACCCGGCCCGTTTGAGATCCTGCGCCAACCCGTCCCGTTCGGTCCGAGACTGCGGGAGCACCTCGGCGAGCGACCGCCAGAACCAACCCGGGCGCACCCGCTCCCCGAGGGCCTGCACGTCGGCGATGTTCCGAATCCGCCGCCGCGCGCGGACCGCCGTCATCCCGAAGACCAACACACACAGGAAGGTCGTCAGAAACGCGGCCAGCGTGATGAGATCGAGCCAGAATGACATCAAGCGTTTCCATCAACAGCAGGTGAGAAATCCGAAATCCGAAGCTCGAAATCCGAAGGAACTTCTAAGCACGAATCAGGAAAACATGCTGATCGTCTCATGTTTTCCTCTTAGGATTTCGGATTTCCTTCGGATTTCGGGCTTCGGAATTCGAATTTCCTCCTCCGCTATTCCTCCGCCCGCAGCAGCCACAACACCCACGCCAGGCCGACGATTTCCAAAACCAGCGCGACCATCAGCATCGATCGACCGAGGGGATCGTCGAATAAGGATCGCAGATGGTCGCGCTGGAACGCGAACAGACCCACCAAAGCCAGCGGCGCGATCGAGGCGACCACGATCGTCGACAGTCGACCGGCCGCCGTCGCCGCCCGCACCTGCCGCTGCGCCGACAGCCGATCACGAATCACGGTCACCATCCGATCGAGCGTTTCCGACAACGGGCCCCCGGCCTGCCGCTGCACGATCAGCGTGGTCGCCAGAATCTGCATCTCGATCAAGGAGACGCGACCAGCCAACGATTCCACCGCCTGCTCGAAGCCGCCACCGATCTGGAGCTGCTGTTCACAGCGCTGGAACTCGGGGCCCAACACGCCCCCCGCTTCCTGCGCGACCAGCGCCATCGCCTGTTCCAGACTTCGCCCCGCGCGCGTGGCCCGCGCCAGCAAATCGACCACATGCGGCAGTTGCTCCCGCAGCGCCGCCCGCCGCCGCAACCGCAGCACCGCGAAGGTCGCGAGCGGCAACAACAACCCCGCGAGCGCCGCCGCGACCCCTAGCAGCGGCTCATCGGTCGCGAGCCAAGCCCCGCCACCTCCCGCAAGCGCCAAGGCGACCATCCCTAAAAAGACGGTCGTCGGCACCCAGTCGCTACCCGACTCCACGATCAACCGATCGAACCCCTGGTCGAACCGCTCGATCAACGTGTCGGGGGGCGCGGCGTCGTAGATGTCGCGGGCCCGCCGTCGCACCGTGGGCCGCGACGGATGCGCCGCGCGCCCCGCCCAGACGAATTCACGCACCACCAACCCCACGGCGAGCGCGAAACTCCCCGAGGCGACAAAGGCGATCGCGATCAATAACGCGGGCGACATCGGCAGGTTCAACCATTCAGCTCATCACGAGCGGGGGGGACGTCAGTCCCCCCGGTGATGAAGTTCCTACATTCAAGTTTCAGGAATTCATTCGCGACGAAGAAACATCATGAATCAGCGGCACCGGGGGGACTCACGTCCCCCTGCTCTTGGTTCATCGATCGCTACGTCCGCACCGCGATCCGGCGGCGGTCGAACAATTCATCCGGCAGCCGAATCCCGCACGATCGCAGCCGCGCCAGACACTTCGGCCGATACCCGGTGAAGTAGAACTCTCCCTGGGCGATCCCCTGCTCGTCGACGCCGGTTTGCTCGAACCCGAACACGTCCTCGAGCTGATAGCCCGCCGCCGTCACGCCGACGATCTCCGACACCTGCATCACCCGCCGCACGCCACCCTTCAAGCGCGCCAGATGCACGATCAGCGACAACCCCGTCGCCACGTACTGCCGCACCACGGGCATCGGCAACTCATACCCCGCCATCGCGACCATCAGCTCCAACCGAAAGAGCGCGTCGTGGGCGTCGTTGGCGTGAATCGTCGTCAGCGAGCCTTCATGCCCCGTGTTCATCGCCTGCAGCATGTCGAGGGCTTCCCCACCCCGGACTTCGCCGATGATGATCCGATCGGGCCGCATCCGCAGACTGTTGCGGACCAGCGACCGCGGCGTCACTTCGCCTCCCCCTTCGTTGTTGGGAGGCCGCGTCTCCAACCGCACCACGTGTCGATGTTGCAGTTGCAGCTCGGCGGAATCCTCGACCGTCAGCAGCCGTTCATCCCCCGGAATGAACCGCGTCAGGGCGTTCAGCAGCGTCGTCTTGCCGGCCCCGGTCCCGCCGGAAATCAGAAAGCTGATCCGCGCATCGACCGCCGCCGCCAGGAAGTCGACCATGTCCGACACGATCGACCGCGCATCGACCAGATCCTCGATCTGCAGCGGCCGCCTGCCGAAACGACGAATCGACAACGTCGGACCATCGAGCGCCAGCGGCGGAATCACCGCGTTGATCCGCGAACCGTCCGGCAGCCTTGCGTCGACCATCGGGCTGACTTCGTCGATCCGCCGACCGACCCGCGACACCACCCGCTGAATGATCCGCAACAGATGCTGATCGTCGGCGAAGACGACATCGGCCTTTTCCAGTCGGCCGCCCCGCTCGACGTAGACCTCGTGCGCCTGATTCACCAGGATGTCGCTGACGGCGTCGTCGACCATCAGCGGTTCGAGCGGCCCCAGCCCGAAGACTTCATGGTAGACCTCGTCGAGCATCCGCTCGCGGCGGTCGCGGGGCAGGTCGGGGCATTCTTCGGGGAGCAGTTCCGCCGCCAGCGCCCGCACCTCCCGCGCAAGCTCCTCCTGCGCGACGTGAGCCAGGAGCGAGAGGTCGAGCGAATCGACCAGCCGTTCGTGCAGCCGCACCTTGGCGCGTTGAAACGCCAGTTCGGCCGGATCGACGGCCTCCCCGTCATCGGTCGGGGTCAGGCGCAACGAACGGACTTGCAGCGGTGACATGGGACGAGCTTCCTGCGATCCATGGTCGGATCAGATGGTCACTCGGCCGACGAACCGGGCTCCGCCGTTCGTCCGCGCGAGGTCACGTGGTCTCGGGGTCAGCGATTCGACGTGACGATGGTCGTCGCGGGGGGACGCGACGGCCGGGCGGCATGCGACGAGATGGGTTGCGGCACGGGACGTCCGCTTAACCGGGTCCCCGAAGGGACCGGTTCATGAGCGATCGGCGTGCGAATGCGGCCGCCATGCTGCAGCAGTTGCAACTGATCGGTCGAGTTCCGCTCGAACTGCACCACAGTCTTTTCGGGACCGAGGTAGATTTCCACCTGCTTGGTCGGCAGCTTCGCGGGGAGCCCCAACAGGTCGTCCAGCGTCACCCGTTCGACCGTCTCGCTGATCAACGTGTTCACCGTGCTCGAACCACGGGTGGTGTTCGTCAGACTGACCGCCGCGGCGTTTGGATTCGGCTCGAGTTGTCCCAGGAACGGATCCGACGGCCCGAGGTCGAACGGCAGGACATCGACATCGGCGTCGCCGCGCAATGTCAGCGACAACTCGCCGCGGCTCTCCACCACTTTCAAAATCTTCGCCTGCTGCGGCGTCACGGCGAGCGTCACCGTCCCCCCCGTCGTGATCGCGACTTGCTGTCCCGGGACCACGTTCGTATCGACCGCGAGGACCTCCACCCGCTCCAGCAACGTCAGGGTCACCTCGGGGCGATCTCCTTCGGGTCGCGAGCGGAACAGGACGTCGACCATCGAACCGGGACCGGCGAAGCCTTGCACCGCGCCGACGTTTTCAATCGGCACCGTCACCGCGCGATAACCCGCCGGCAGCCGTTCCACGATCTGCGGACCCGACCCCGCGGCGTAGAAATCCTCGGGCAGGAACGGATCCCCTTTCTTCAGCGAACGCCGCAGCGTCCGTCCGGAAATCTGTTCCCCGCTCCGCATGTATTGCACGCCGGCGTAACGGCTGTCGGCATACTTCTCGGGGGCGATCGGCAACAGCGCGATCTCGTTGATCGACAGGGTCTGCCCCGGATTCAAATCGGTCGCCGCCGTCGGCACCACGATCGACGTCGGCGGGACCGGCACCTCGCTCAACGGCGTCAGCCGCGGCTGCTGAAGTTGCTGGCGGACGACGAACGCCCCCCCCAGCCCCATCAGAATCGCGAAGATGACGACCGTCATCGTGCCCGAACTGACCCGTCCCATGCCGCGCTCCGTCCCCAAAGTGTCCGTCGATTCGGGCGGAGCGCGCCTCATCCGCGCGGCGTCACGTCCGATTCACATCCCGCGACTGATCCGAAGCCCTAAGGCCTCTCAAGAACAACGACGCCGGACCACCTCGGTGGTCCGGAACGGCTCACCGTACCGCGGGTGGGGGGCTACCCACGACGGTATCAAGCGGAATCCTCCAACGATCCCGCGGTGCGATACGGGGCGGCCCTTCCGCCACCCCGTCCCACACATCAACTCACGCGGCTTACGTGTTTTCGTCCGAACGGCCGTCGTCGCACAGGGTGATGCATTGCGCGCCACCACGGGGATTCTGATCGTCTTCCGCCCGGCGGTCTTCACAGAAGTCGGCCCGGTCGTGGAACCGTACCCCGGCGGTGCTGCCGCAGTGACCGATGATCTGCCCGTACGAATAGCTCTGATCGATTTCCGAGATCGCGTCGGCGACGTCGGCGAGTTCGATCACGACCACGTCACGGACCGTGGTGAGACCGACGATCATCCCGATCACGGTGATCGTGGAGATCAGCACGAGTTCCGTCGAGACGACGAACCCGGCCTCATCGGACCAAAGGGAAGACAGCACAGACCGCATCGCCAGACTCCTGCACAACAACGACTGAGTGGGGTGACTCGTGGCCCGCTCCGCGAGTGAACCACTCTTCGGAGGCCGGTGCGCACTAAGACGCATCAGCACACTCATGCAGCTTGCGCGCCGCGTATGCGGTTGCCGGAAGGCTGGCCGAAGGTCCTCGAAGAGCCGGTCCGGTTCTGAGGATCGCACGGATTATGTCGAGGTCGTCGCCATGCGGACGGGACCGATCGACACCTCGGCTCAATCGTTGGAGGATGGGTGCACTGGCGAAGTTGACGGCCCAGCGTAACGAAGAGGGACCGATTCGGATCGGATCACATCCGCTCCGTCCGTCGTCAGGCAGGACCGTCCCATCGCCTCGCAGGGTCCACCCGCACCCTCGGCGGGGAATCCAGCGCTATCGACAGTTAACAGCGCTTCCCCAATCCGCTAGCGCGGGGAAGCGACGACCGGCTGCCCAACCCGGTTGGGTCATCTCGGGGGGCGGGCTCCTCGCCGTTACCGCGAATGCCCCTTCATCAGCAGCCAGCCAATGAACCCGATGATCAGCAGAATCCCGCCGTACTCGTACGGCCCCATCACGTTCCAGAAGTGAACGGACGCCCGGATGTAGTAGCTGTAGTACTGATAGACCAAGTCGGACATGACGCGTGCTCCCCGTACTTGCGGCCGGCCGGGAGACCGACCCCGACGATGAACTCAGGGGCCCGCCATCGGCAATCTAGGTCAGGGCATCCAGGGAGGTCGGCACATTCCGCCGATCCGTGATCATAAGCGGCCAACTCCCGCTCATCGTACGGGGTCACGCCATCGATACTCATGACGGCACAACCGCTACAGGCGTCACATTTTCTCTCCCCGGGCGCATTTCGACGAAGTCCCTCCGCCCGAATATCCGATAGACCTGATACAGCCGTTAAAGTCGGCCCGTGGTCGCATCCCCGCGCCCACCGGGCTCGACCCCCCCCGGCGTGACTCCTCACGTTGTCTGTTCCTCCAGGATGGTGAACATGGCCCGGTGGTGCTCGCTCACCTCGCTGCTCTTGGCGGCTCTCGGCTTGCCGAGCCTCGCCCACGCGCAGTCGCCGCCCGCCTACGATCCCGCCGTCACTCCCGCCGGCTGGTCCCACTCCGGCGCGGCGTACGCCGGCCAAAAGGCGAAGGTCCGGTCGTATGGGCCCCAAGGCCCCCTCGCCGCCGGGCCCGGACGCGCCATCTACGAGGAACTCCCCGACGATACCGGCTGGCTCTACCAAGACGCCCCCATCGATCGCTTCCTCAAGGAAACCTTCCGCCACGCCTACTTCCGCGTCGACTACCTCAACTGGAGCCTCTCCGACCCCGGCAACAACCTCATCGGCTCCGACACCGCCATCATCGGCCTCGACGAGATCCAAAGCGGGCTCGACGCCACCGGCAACATCCTGGTGAACGACCTGCTGACCAACTCGTTCGCCTATCCCAACGGCGGTGATCCCGTGGCGCCTGATCCCTTCATCTTCCAACCCTTCATCGATCCCCTGATCCCGTTTCAGGTCAGCAATCCCGCCGACAACAATCAGTCGCTCATCGCGGTCGTCCAACCGTCGATGCGGGACGTCCGCAACGACAACAACAACGGGATCCGAGGGACGTTCGGCATCGACATCGCCAACAGCGGCGCGCTCGAATTCAGTGTCTTCGCGCTCCAAACCAGCATCGCGCCGATCCAGCGCTCCCCCAATTTTCAATTCGACATCTACGACAGCGACGGCGACGGTGTCTTCGAGGAATTCTTCGGCACTCAGACCATCATCGGCGAGTTCGACCGCGACGGCGATGGCGTCAGTGATGAGGTCGTCCCCGATTTCGAGGCGTTCGCCATCCCCATCCTGATCGATGGCGCCGTCCCCCAGCCGGCTCTCGTCAACCCCGGCCGCGAAGGCGGGCAACCCGACCTTGGGGCCAACGACAACGATCTCCCCGCATCGCTCCCTCCAATCACGAATCCGCTCAGTCCGGGGACGGAACTTGATCCCGAGACCTCGGATCCCAATGACACTCGTGTCATTCCCGGCCGCGGCGACAACTTCCGCATCGTCTGGGATCTCGGCTACAACGCCTCCCTCAAAACCGCCGTCTGGGGAAGCGAAACTTCGTTCCTCTTCAACACCTGGGATCCGGGGAGCAACCTCTCCCTGCGGCCCCTCGTCGGCTTCCGCTACTTCCGCTTCGCCGAAAATTTCAACCAGTCCGGGGCTTATTCGTTCGCCACCACCAACCAGAATGGTCAACCAACCACCGTGGCCGTCGCCCGGCAGATCAACGCCAACACCGTCAACAACCTTTATGGTCCCCAGGTCGGGTTCCGCGCCGAACTCCCCAGCCGCTGGTTCACCATCGGCGTCACTCCCAAGGTCATGCTCGGCGTCAACGACTACCGCGCTCAGCTCGCCACCCAAAACATCCTCAGCCCCACCGATGTCGATCAGTTCATCACGGAAACCAGCAACACCTTCGGCGTCCTCGGCGATCTCGAAGCCTATACGTCACTGCATCTCAACGAGTACGTTTCGCTCCGCGTCGGCTATAACCTGATGTGGGCCGGCATCCTCACCCGCCCCTACGACAACATCATCTACAACGCCCGCACCGTCCAAACCCCGGGCCCCAACGGCACCATCCTCAACACCTACGAGTCCGACTTCCGCCAAGACGTCAAATTCTCCGGGGCGCTCATCCAAGGCCTCAACGTCGGCGGCGAAATCCGGTATTAACTCCCTCCCACAAACACCGAAGCCCAGGGAATACCTTCCCTGGGCCTCTTGCATTCACACATGACGCATCCCGCCACGCTCACCGCAGCGGCAGAAACCGCAAACAGACCGGGCTCGGCGCCGCCACGCTTTGACCCGTCGCGATGAGCGCCCCCGTCGCCTGATCCAGGGAAAAGACCGTGATCCGATCGCTGTTCTGACAGCCGATCAGCACCCATTTCCCCGACGGATCGATCACGAAGTTCCGCGGCGTCTTCCCCCCGATCGGCGTATGCCCGATCGCCGTCAGCTTCCCCGTCGTGGCATCCACGCGGAACCCCGCCAACGAGTCGTGTCCGCGATTCGAGCCAAACAAAAACTTGCCGGACGAATGAATCACCACCTCCGCCGTCGAATTGTCCCCCTGGAACTCGGCGGGCAACGTCGGCACCGTCTGCACTTCGGTCAGCGATCCCGTTGACCCATCCCACGCGAACACCGTCACCGTGCTCGCCAGCTCATTGATCGCATACACGAACTTGCCGTTGGGATGAATCGCCAAATGCCGCGGCCCCGCCCCCGGCGCGAGCTTCCCGAACGGCGGATCATTCGGCGCGAGCGTATGCTTCGCCGCATCGAACTGGTAGACCAGCACCCGATCGAGCCCCAAATCGGCCGACAGTACGAACCGCTGCGACGGCTCGAAATAGATCGAATGGGCGTGCGGTTCCTTTTGCCGCTGGGGATTGACGCTGCTCCCCACATGTTGAATCGCGGAAGCCGCCGGTTGCAAGGTCCCATCGGGGTTGATCCCCAACGTGGCGACGCTCCCCCCGCCATAGTTCGCCACCGCCGCCGTCGTCCCGCTCTGGTCGAGCGAAATGTGACACGGCCCGGCCCCCATCGACGATTGGCTGTTCAACAGCGTCAACGCGCCGGTCGCCGCATCGATCGCGAAGGCGCTCACCCCGCCTCCCTTTTGACCCTGGAAATCCGAAATCTCGCCGACCGCGTACAACCACGTCTTCGAGGGATGAATCGCCAGGAACGACGGATTGACCGCCGGCCCCGCGACCGTCGCTGCGCTCAGCTTCCCGGTCGCGGTGTCGAACGTCGCCTGATAGATCCCCCCCTCCGGCGCCCGCGTGTAATTCCCGATGTAGACCCGATGGGTCTGCGCCGAGACCTCCACACCCCCGACGGCGGTCCATAACGTCGTCATCAGCAGCCACTCCACGATGCGTCGCATGACGGATTCCCGGCACTCACACTCGACAGCCACACCCGGTCGACACAGCGCCGCCCCGGCCCCCCGCCGTTATCAACCCTCCCGCCCCCCCCCGTCAATCAACCCCCCCCTCTCACAATCCTCCCTCACTCCTTCAACCCCCCCCCCAACCCCCCCGGCGACCCCCCCCCCCCCCCCCCCCCCCCCCCCCCCCCCCCCCCCCCTCCCACCCCCCCCCCCCCCCCCCCCCCCCCCCCCCCCCCCCCCCCCCCCCCCCCC
>CAYRVS010000124.1:0-9509 GCA_964427725.1 uncultured Planctomycetaceae bacterium
GGGGGGGGGGGGGGGGGACGACGGTGGTGCCGCGTTCCCGCCCGTCACTGGCGGGCCCGGTTCAATCGCCGGCGGACCATTGTCTTGCACGCCGATTCGATCTCTCCCGAGCCGGTCTCCCGGCCGCGGGCCAAGTGCGTCGGGGAGTCGGTCCGATGCGGATTGCTCCGCCAGTCGCCGCACGGTCCGCGATGAGTTTCCCGGACGCACGCCGACGGACGGTCGAGGTCGAGGGCTTCCAGGTCCCCCGGCGCGGCCGCGCCCCTTCGTGCGTGCGCCAATGACCCCACACAGACGAGTTTGTTCCGCCTATTCGGGGCCGACCCGGGTCTCCATGAACTCCGACAGATTTCCGGCACGATGGTCGAAGTCGAGCATGGTGACGCCCGCGTTCGCCGGGCCGCCCAACACCGCGCCGACCAAACCCTCATCCAGGTCATGGCCGCCGGCGGACAGGCGGATGATGTGATCCGCGGCTCAGCCGTTGAGTGTTGTCCGAGTTGATGAGATCGACGGCCCATGATGAATGCGAGGACCTTGCAGGCGCGGCGAGACGCTTATGCACCTGGCCAGGGTCACTTCGGGGCGTTTCCGTGGCGATGGATCGGACGGCATGCCGTTGGTTACGGTACTCGTGGAGATTCGTTGCGAGGGTAGGGTCGAGCGGGAACAAGACGGCATGAGTTGGGGCCGGGTGGTGGTGGCGGGCATGGCGTGGATCGCCGGATTGGGGCTCTGCTGGTTGGGGCTCTCCGGACGGGTCGCGCAGTGGCAGCCCGATCTGGCGATGCTCGAATTCGGAGGGCTGGTCGCCGGGGCGATCGGCGGATGGTGGTTCTGGCGGCTGGCTCCGGCAGGACTGACACCAGCTTCGACCATCGAAGGGGGATGGGGACGCGGGAACCTGGTCGAAAGCCTGTTCATTGCGATCGTCTCGTTATTCATGAGCTGGATGACGGCGCGGGAACTTGGCCCCCTGCCCCCTGCGTATCACGATGAATACAGCTACTTGTTTCAGGCCCAGACGCTTCTGGCGGGGCGATGGACCTGGCCGAGTCCGCCGATTCATCCGGAGCTCTTCGACCAGATGCATCTGCTCAACGAAGGGCGGTTGGCGAGTCGGTACTACCCGGGGACCGGGGCGTGGCTGGCCTTGTGGTTGTGGTTGGGGAATGTGTGGTGGGCTCCGTGGGCCGCGGGGGCGATGACGGCGGTGCTGCTGTCGTGGGTCGGCCGGTGGTGGGGCGGACCATGGACCGGACGCCTCGCCGGGTTGACGTTCGCCCTCGCGCCGGGGCCGGCGTTGTTTCAGAACATGTTGCTGGCGCATGCCCCGTGCCTGTTGGGGTTGAGCCTGTTTCTGTGGGGCTTTGTGCGCGGCAGGTCGCGCGGGCGAACCGTGGACTACCTGATGAGCGGCGCGGGTCTGGGGTTCGCCCTGCTCTGTCGGCCGGCGACCGGGGTGGCGTTCGGCTTGCCGTTCGGCTTGTGGGCCGGCTGGGAGTTGCTTCGTCCGGCGCGATCTACGAGCACCTCGCGATTGGACGACTCGCGCATCGCACGGATTCGTCGGTTGATGGGGGGCTACGGTCCGCCGCTGCTAATGACCTGTGTGATCGCGGGGGCCTACAACCAGGCGACAACGGGGGATTGGCGGACCTCGTCCTATCAGCGATACACCGATCTGCACACGCCGCGGCATGTGTTCGGGTTGAACAATGTCATACGCGGCGAGACGCGCCTCGGCCCCCAAGTGATCGAGGAGTACGATCGTTGGGCGGAGAATCTCACGCCGGAACTCGCGAACCGGAATCTGATCACGCGCAGCCTCGTCACGGGGCTTTGGACGATCGGCTTGCCGCTGCTGGCGCTGACGGCGGTGTGGTCACTCCCGTGGCTCGCTGGGCGCGAGGGCTTCGGTAGCTTGCTGGTCTGGAGCGTCGTGAGCATGCACGCGGTCCATTGGGCCTATTGGTATGTCGGCATCATGGGCTGGCACTACGTCTATGAGACGACCGCGGCGTGGGTGCTGTTGTTCGCCTTCCATGGGGCGCGGCTCGTCGAAGGAGCAACCCTCCGCGGCCGCATCTGGCGCGGTGCGTGGCTGGCCGGAATGCTGGGACTGGCCTACGCGGGGATGTACGGTTCGTTCGGCGACGCGTGGCCGTCGCGGTGGCGCGATGGGATCAGCACTTTGGCCTACCCCCGCCAACAGCATGCGGCGTTTGAGGCGTGGGTGATAGAGATCGTTGGTGCGGAACGCGCGTTGGTTCTGATCGATCCCACCGGGAGCAATCCGCATTTGGATTACGTCGTGAATGACGCCGGCCTGTCGAATCGCATTCTGTATGGACGATATCGCCCGGGCAGAACCGACTTGGCCGCCGTGATCGCCGCATTTCCCGATCGGCGGGTCTTTCTGGTTCAGCCGGATGCGCGACGAGTGGTGTTCCCCGCGCGCTGAAGGAGCGAGATATGGCGTCCCTGGCCCCTGCGCTACCAGAGTTCGCGGAATCGTGCCGCCGCCGTTTCCGGGGGGAGCGCGTTGACGTAGCTGCCGGTTCCCCACTCGTAGCCGCCGACATTGCCGAGCCGCGGATAAAGCTCCAAGTGCCAGCGGTAGGTCGGCGCGGACCGGCCGTAGGGCTCCGAGTGAATCGCGTAGTTGTACGGCAGGTCGGGGTGGGCCCGTTGCAACGCGCTGAGCGTGTGGTGCAGCGTCTCCGCGAACGATGTCATTGCGTCCTCGTCGAGGGCCTCGAAGATCGCTCCCGGCGTCCGTGGCACAATCCAGGTTTCCCCGGAGACCCGGCTCGCATAGGGGCACAAGACGACATGGCGCTCCGTCACCGCGACGATCCGTTCCCGCACTTGCAGTTCGCGAGCCAACACGTCCGCGAACAACTCCCGTCCGGTCTGGTTGTAATAGCGGTCACAGCCGTCGAGTTCGGCGGCGAGATCGGGAGGGATCCAAGGGGTCCCCAGCAACTGGGCGTGGGCATGCGCCAACGTCGCGCCCGCCGCGGGACCCTTGTTCTTGAAGACGACGGCACAGGCGCACGTTTGATGGGCTCGATGCCAGCGTAACCGTTCACGATAGGCCCAGACGACCTCCACGACCTCCGCCGGGGTCAGTTCCGACAGGCAGGTGACGAACCGGGCCGATTCGACGATGACTTCATGCGGTCCCACGGCGGGCCGGCCGAACGCCAGCGGATCGGAGGTGGGGGCACCCACCGTGTCGAGCGTGGCCGCGGGGTATTTGTTCGGAAAGACACGGACCCGCCAGCCGGGTTGATCGGGTCGCGTTCCCGGCTCCCGCAGTGCGAGCAATTCGCCCGGGGTCTCGGCCTCACGACCGACCGCGAACGGGTTGTCGGCCTGCGGGGGAAACCCGTGCTGTCGTGCCGAGGCATTGGGGCGATGGGCGCGATCCGGGGCGATGATCACCCAACGGCCCGAGATCGGATCTTGTCGCAATTCCGCCATGGGGGTGTTCAACCCACGTGCCGGCGCTTGTGGAGCGCGCGGTGGTAGTTTGTCAGTGGTAGGGCAGGCTCCCGCCTGCCAGGTTTTTCAGGGCAGGCATCGGCCCGACATCCTGAAGAAATCGGCTACTCATCGTTGATTCGCGGGGTAAACGAATTGTCACGCGACCTGTCCGGGTAGAGATCAGCCACTTCATCCATACATTTTCTCCGTCAACCCCATGTTTGGTCTGAACGCATCGAATGATTAGGGCGAGGTTACTCATCCAGGACCGGTTCCCCGTACTCGTTGCAGCTGAGGGGAAACCTTGGCGGCGGATGATCGCCGCACGCCCAATCAGGTGGGTAAACACCAGCCTTGACCCAACGATGAAATGTGGATGGTCCCCAGTCGGCGGGGCAAGATACCAAGCCATGCTTGACGGGATTGTAGTGAGTATAATCGAGATGTCTCATAAAATCATCCTCGTCTTCGATCGTGTGCTCCCAATAACGAGGTTGCCAGATCCCTCGGCGACGCTCTAGGTGGCGTCCATCAGAAACGCGACGATCATGCCCGCCATCCGCCAGATAGTTTTGTGTAAATGTCTTCTTGATGAAGCTCCATCGTGCGGGATAGTTGGAGTCACCGGACGGCAGCGACCAGATGGCATGCAGGTGGTCGGGCAATAACACCAAGGCGTCAACCGCGAACGGCCACATCGCCCGGCATTCTCGGATGGTCGCCCCCAGAATTTGTCGGGGCTTGCGATGCTCAAACAAACGGCGACGGCGATAAGTGACGACCGTAAAGAAATAGGTTCCACCGGCCACAAAAAACCGGCGATAATCCGGCATGGCGAAGCCCTAGTATTGCGGTTCATCTCGTCATTTGTGCGGTGTCGTGGATTCAAGTTTTGGACGTGGTCACGCCGAAAATACAGGGATGGCAGGCGGGAGCCTGCCCTACTCCAATCAACCCACGTGCCGGCGCTTGTGGAGCGCGCGGTGGTAGATCGATACGTACTCTTTCGCGCTACGGGTCCACGACCAGTCGCGTTCCATCCCGGTGCGCTGGAGCTGACGCCACGTCTTGCGGTCGAGGAACAGGCCCAACGCCCGGCAGATTTGGCGGAAGAGGACGTCGCTGCGGTATTCGTGGAAGGTGAAGCCGTTCGCGGTCGAGTTCGCGAGGTTCCCTTCGGTGGCGTCGACGACGGAATCGGCGAGCCCCCCCACCGCCCGCACGATGGGAACGGTCCCGTACGCCAGGCTATACATCTGATTGAGCCCGCACGGTTCGTACTGACTGGGCATCAAAAAGATGTCGGAACCCGCTTCAATCTGATGTGCGAGCTCTTCGTCGTAGCCGACGTGCACGACGAACTTCTCGGGGACTTCCCGGGCCCAGTGCCGCAATCCCGATTCGTAACCGGGTTCCCCCGCTCCCAGGAAGACGGCCTGAACGTCGAGGTGGGCCAATTCGTGCAGGCTTCCGAGGATCAGGTCGAGCCCCTTCTGCCCCGTGAGCCGCGAGACGAGCCCCATCAACGGCGTGTGAGGCTTCAACGGCAAACCCAACCGCTGTTGCAGGGTCGCCTTGCAGGCCGCTTTCCCGGCATCGAGGGTGTGTGCGGTATACCGCTGCGCGATGAGGGGATCGGTCGCGGGGTTCCAGACTTCGGTGTCGATCCCGTTCAGGATACCGACCAGATCGTCCCGCCGCGCCGAGAGGACGCCATTCAGGCCGCACCCGTACTCGGGAGTCTGAATCTCACGGGCGTACGTGGGACTGACGGTGGTGACGAGGTCGGCGAACATCACGCCGGTCTTCAGCAGGTTCAAATTGCCGAAGAACTCCATCTGCCGCCAGTTGAAGTACTTCCAGTCAAGCCCCGTCAGGAGCATGTCCCAATGCCAGAACTGCCCCTGGAAGGCGAGATTGTGAATGGTGTAGATCGCGGCGGCCCGTTCCAGTCCGGGACGGTGCGGCCCTTCGATCCGCAGTAAGGCGGGAATCAAACCGGTTTGCCAATCATTGGCGTGGACGACATCGGGGGCGAACCTCAACTCTTCGACGAGTTGCAGCACCGCCCGGCTGAAGTAGACGAACCGTTCGCAGTTGTCGCGGTAGTCGCCGTCGCGATCGACATAGAGCCCCGGACGGTCGAAGTACTCGGGTTGGTCGATCAGGTAGACGGTGACCTTGGAACCGGGAAGGGTCGACTTCAGCACTCGCGCGGCGACGGCCCGCTCCCCCACTCGCACCGACAACGTCAGGTCGATCGGCTCCAGCGGCGGGGCCTCGCCGTTCAGTTTCGCGAATTCGCGTGGATAGAACGGCGTGACGAGGAGCACCTCGTGCCCAAGGTCGGCCAAGGCCTTCGGCAACGACGCCGCGACGTCCGCCAACCCCCCCGTTTTCGAGAAGGGTGCCGCTTCGGAACTGGCGACGACGATCCGCATGCAGGAGTCACTTTCCGCCTGGGATTTCGGCCGGTTTCACGGATTGGATGGAAGGGCCTTGTGGCCCCGTTCCCGCCGTCCCAGGTTCAACCGCCCATTGGACCGCCCAGATGCGGAGTCCGCACGGGGAGGGAGCCGCGACGTCGGGTCCCCGGGAAACTTCTCTGATATCGGCCGTTCCCTGCGGCCGACTCCACGCCCTGAGCTTAACCGCGACAATCGCTAAACCCGCCGCGACCCCTAAATGTTACCGCGCCACACCAGTTTAGCCGCGAGCCACCGGCGAGAGCGGCCCTCCACAATCGTCGACCGTGATGGACCGACCCCACACCGAATGATCCATCATCACCGAAACCCCGTTCCCGCCGAAATCGGCATCAGCCCCATGGTCTTGATGTTCGTGCGTCGGTGATCCAGACTTGCCGATCGTACGACCGGAATAAGCGGTCGCACGTCGAGAGCGCTCCCTGCCAGGATGGTCACGCAGCATGGCGGACGTGGACGAACCGGTCTTCGACGATTCCCCCGCGGCTTCCCCCGCCGCCGAAGCCGGTCCGCGCGGTGAAGCCATCGACGAAGGTCGCGGGCGGATTTTCCCTTGCGATCAGTGCGGGGCCGATCTCGAGTTTTCGATCGGTCAGCAGTCGCTGCAATGCCCCTACTGCCATGCCGTGAAACAGCTCACGCCGACGCTCGAAGAGATTCGCGAAAACGATTACGTCGACATGCTCGCGCGGCTCAAGGCGCTGCGCGAAGCGGGGGAGGAGGTCGTCTACACCGCCGAGGGCATTCACGAGGTCCGCTGCGAATCGTGCGGGGCGAACGTCGTCTTTGAAGGGACGCTGACCAGTTCCGCCTGTCCGTACTGTGCGTCGCCGCTCCAACGCGACAAAGTCCACGACGCCGGTTCGCGGATCAAGGTCGACGCCGTCTTGCCTTTCTTGGTTCCCAAAGAGCGGGCGGCGGCGAATCTCAAGGAATGGGTCCGCAGCCGCTGGTTCGCCCCCAACGAGTTCAAACGTCAAGGGGCCGCCGGCAAGTTCTCGGGGTGTTATCTCCCCTATTTCACCTACGACTCCGCCACCTTCACCCGTTATGCGGGCCAACGGGGCGACCACTACACCGTGACCGTCGGGCATGGCAAAAATCGACGGACCGAACGCCGGACCCGTTGGACCTCCGCGTCGGGAGAGTTCTCGCGGTTTTTCGATGATGTGCTGGTGCTCGCGGTCAAGGACGATCATCAGTCGTTGCTGCAAGAGCTGGAACCGTGGCCTTTGGCGAAGCTCACCCCGTTCACGCAGGAGGTCCTCGCCGGGTTCTTCGCGCGCACCTACGACATTCCACTCGAACAGGCCTTTCAGACGGCCAAGCAACGGATCGACGCGGCGCTCCGGCAGGATGTCTGTCGCCGGATCGGTGGCGACGAACAGCGCGTCGAATTCCAGAAGACCGCGTACAACGCCCTCACCTTCAAGCATGTACTGCTCCCCGTCTGGCTGATGGCCTATCGCTTCCGGGACCGCAGTTACCGCGTCACCATCAACGCCGCCACCGGAGAGGTGCATGGCGAACGCCCCTACAGTTGGGCGAAGATCACGCTCGCGATCCTCGCCGGCGCGGCGGTCGTCGGGGGAATTTTCTTGGCGATGCAATCGTGACCGAGCCGACAACGTTCGCGAAATACCCCGCCCTGCCCGAGCTCCAACGCTGGTTTCAGGGAGTCATCACCCATCCGGCGGGAGTCGCCGCGGGTGTCGAAGCGGAAGGGGGACCCGCCGAAGACATCGTCACGCGATCGGAACGGCTCACTTCGATCGAGCGGATCGAAATCTACGCGCAGGCCTACACGGCGCGACTGGTCGAGGTCTTACGCGGCGAGTTCCCCGCGCTCGCCGCCACGCTTGGTCCGGACCTGTTCACGCGGTTCGCGCTGGGCTATCTGAGCCGCCATCCGTCGACGTCCTACACATTAGGGGTCTTGGGACAGGCGTTTCCCGAAGACCTCGCGGCGACCCGTCCACCACGGACGAGCGACGATCCCGATTGGGCCGATTTTCTGATCGACCTGGCCCGCGTGGAACGAACCTACGCCGAGGTCTTCGATGGACCCGGCAGCGAGCAAGTCCCCCCGCCGGGTCCGGATGTCTTCGCGGGTCTCGATCCCGCCTCTTGGCCGGAAACCCGCTGGGAACTTTGCCCTTCGTTACGACTCTTGGAACTTCGATTCCCGGTTCACGAATATATCACCACCCTCCGCCGCGGCGACTCCCCCGTCCCACCCGCG
The DNA here is from genome assembly GCA_964427725.1 of uncultured Planctomycetaceae bacterium. Taxonomy (GTDB): domain Bacteria; phylum Planctomycetota; class Planctomycetia; order Planctomycetales; family Planctomycetaceae; genus DSVQ01. The sequence goes on from CAYRVS010000124.1 coordinate 8,221, forward strand.
CCGTTGCCGACCTGGCTGATGATTTCCCGTCGCGACTACGTCGTCCGCCGGGCGGCCATCTCCCCAGCCGCGTGGACCCTGCTGCAGGAATTGCGGCAAGGGGGTACAATCGCGGACGGGCTCCGTCGGGCGCGCGCCCTGTTTCACGAGAATGACTCGGAGTTTTCGTCCGAAGTCGAGCGTCTCTTCCGCTCTTGGTCGTCGTCCGGAGTGTTCCGTCACCCCCGTCCCAAGTGAGCCGACGCGAGCCCGCCGTGACGATCGGCACGACCTGTGGAGCCCCCGACACGACAGGAATCAGACGGAGATCCCGCGCCTGGCCGCGAACCATGGCTCGGTCGTCAGCGTCATTACGATCACCCCACGACGCTTCGCGTCGACCGAGAGAGAGGTCTCTCCAGATCCATCCTCGATGCCAAGTCCCGCCGTCGACGGACGCCACGAATGCCGATCATGCCCGTCACACCCTTGACGCCGCCGGTCGGTTCGATCATCCTTCCCCCACGCTGGCCAGATAGCTCAGCTGGTAGAGCACAGGACTGAAAATCCTGGTGTCGCCGGTTCGATCCCGGCTCTGGCCACTCGCCCGTAACCCGCAACGCCACAAAGCGTTGCGGGTTTTTTGTTGATTGTGATGTTAGTCTAGACTCGCAACCGCAGCATCCCTGCGGCCGGTGTGTCCCATGCATGCTGTACGAGTCTTCGACTCATGGTAACGGCTCGATAATGGTCTGGTAGCGGTTCCCGGCGGTCAGAGAGAACTCTTGAACGGTCCCCGAGGGCCAGGTGATCTCGACGGTCCCCTGAGCGGCAGCCAAAGGGAGCGCGAAGAGCAGCCTGGAATCCGAGGTCGATAAGTACGACCCGCCTCCTTTGACCAGTCGGAGCTGCTGAGTCTTTTCCGTGCGCAGCACGACGCGCGCCCCAATCGGATCGCGCGTGCCCTTCCGGCCGATGAGCCGCAACCCCACCCACCCCGGTGGACGTGACGCGGTGTTTTCCAAGGTGGCGGGGGGCCCCTGAAGATGTTTGATCAACAGATCGCAGCGACCATCGTTGTCGAAGTCGCAACCGCTGACGCCGCGTCCTTGGTGACTGGCGGCGAAATACGTGCCCGCATCCGCCGCGACGTTCCGAAACCATTTTCCGGCGTCGTTTTCGAGCAAAATCGGTTGCTGGTTGCGGGGGGCGGTTTTGGAGTGGCGGACCGCATGCCCGGTCGCGATCACCAGGTCTTCGTCGCCGTCGCCGTCGTAATCCGACAGATGCATGCCCCAACCGACATAGAC